>JAABRF010000002.1 GCA_011391075.1 Flavobacteriia bacterium
TCCTTGAGTAATTTTCCTTCTTGGTTGTGCAATGTAAAAATGGGAGGCGTTTTGGCATCAGAAAAATTGTTGATGAAAAACTTTTTATTTTTACTGAAAGATGCCGAATTGGTTCCATTATCTCTACTCAATAATTTCTTGTTTTTTCCATTTAATCCAATGGAATAAACCGTCTTATTGATGCTTCCATTTTCGGTAGATTGGTAAAATACTTTCTGGGTAGTTTCGTCCACGCCAAAGAATTTCAACAAATCAAAATCTCCCTTGGTAATTTGATTTTTTAAAGAACCATCGGCATTGTACCAATACAAGTGTTCCCATCCGTCACGTTCACTGCTCATGATAAAACTATTGTCTTTTAAAAAAGTGAAATAATCACGCACATTGATATAGGTGTCTGATTTTTCATTCAACAATAATTTTGTTTGCAAGTTTTTGCGATTAATTTGAATCAATTTCAAATCATCCTGACGTCGGTTTAAAGTTTGAGCTGTCAATAATTCCTTATCGTTTGTCCATTGAATTTTGGCAATATACTCATAGGCTCCCAAATCAATTTTTTCCGTTTTTTGAGTAGTCAAATCATATAAATGTAAAGTCACTATTGAATTTTTCTCACCGGCTTTTGGGTATTTGAATGTAATGGTTTCTGGATACAATTCTTCACCATAATGTGCCATGGTATATTCGGGAACTTCGGTTTCGTCAAATCTCAAAAAAGCCAAACTCGTACCATCGGCGTTCCATTCAAAGGCGCGCACAAAACCCAATTCTTCTTCATAAACCCAATCGGTGATTCCGTTGATTATTTTATTTTTTTCACCATCTTGGGTAACTTGAATAATTTTACCGTCTGATAAATTTTGGATATAAATATTGTTTTGATAAACGTAAGCCACCTTTTGATTATCGGGAGACAAAGTAGCTTCCTGAACTTTGGCGTCGGCTATTTTTAGCAAACTCTTGGTTGCGATATCATAGACAAAAAAGTCGGCAAATTCTGAGTGTCTGTATATGGGTTCGCTTTCGGTTTTCAGCAACAATTTCGTTTCATCTGAACTGAAAATATAACTTTCAAAGTAAGTTAAACCTTTCAAATCCTTGCTATCCACGATGGTTTCCACTTTTTCCAAAGTTGCATAAGCATATTTATCAACACTCGTTGTCCCAGAAACCCGATTTGTATTGAGCAAAGTGTAAAAATCTCCGTTCATGGAATTGAGTTCATTCATCCTTTCGGTTCTAAAAGTACCTTTTTGCCAAATATCTTCCAGAGATATGCTTTTTAATGAAGTTTGGGAATAAACATTTAGGCTAGTTACAAAAAAAGCCCATAAAAAATATTTTTTAAAGTTCATTTCTCTAATGAATTAAATGTATTGAAAAGACGCAATATTAGTAAAAAAAAACAAGAATATGTTACGGAAGTCAAATGGGAAAAATTCCTTTTCACTTTAATTTAAGCAAACCACTATAACGTACTTTTACACTGTAGTTGTAATCCAATAAATTTTCAATTCTATTTTCCGGATCAACAGCCAATTGAGATGTATAGTTTTGATAGAAAAAATTGACTTCGGTAGCTACAAATAAGTCGGGATACAATTCCTTTTTGTAGCTCAATTTGCCTAAAAACAAACTTCTATCCGGTTCTGTATGTCCGACATAATAAGGTTGTAGGATTCCATCGATGTAATGAAGATCTGTTTTTTTGGAAACCGATTGAAATAAATCATCACCACGCGGACTTACAAAATCATTTCCTTTCCAATACCCTACTCCTATCGTGAAGTGTTTGTATTGATATTCCAATTCGGTCAGTAAACCCGTTCCTTTGGTAAACAAAAGGTCTTGCGGAATGGAAGTACTTTGATGGTGCAAAAAATAAGTTTTGAATTGAACAGATTGAGAAGAATTCAGAAAATATTTGGCATCAAATCCGATAGCTTTATGCCACATGGTATAGGTGTTTCGCGGCTCCAACAAATCGGTATTCACTTGGCCGCCATGATGATAAAAAAGATTTTGTACAGGAATTTTAAATTGCCATTTGGGTTGATTTATTAAGAGATAATCCAAAGTGATTCCACCAACTAATTCTTCGTGTTTAGAATCCCCTTTTTGAATAAAAGTTTCCCAATTCAACCAAGCATCTAACTTCCATCTATCGGAGTTGTATCTCAATTGAGAACCGTTTTCAAGTCTTCTTTCATCAAGTAAAGTTTCGGATGTCATCAAAGGAGCAATGAGATGATGTAAATTTTCATTGTGCAAGGTTCCGACGGTCATATCCAATTTCCATAGTTTATAATCAAGAGAAAAGGTTGGAATTATTTTGGAATACGCTTCATTTCCAAAATTATACAATCCGAAAACGCCAAATTCAAGTTGAAACTGTGGATGAGGTTTATAAGTTATTTTGGGATGCAATTGCGTTCCTAATATTGTATAACCATCGGCAATGAGATTGAAATATTCATTGTTTTTATTGAAATTAAAATTGTCAATTTTCAAATAGATTTCCTTTTTAAAAAGGGTATCATTTTGTGCATAAATCGTATGAAGCTGAAAAAATGGGATGAAAAACAACAATAAGAAAATCCTTTTTGGCATGATGAAAATTTATAGGTAACAAATTTAATCTAAAATATTCAAACAATTTTATAAGAGTAAAAAGATGTAGCTGAATGAGCAGATTGTAATTTATTTAATAATGTTGGCTTCAATTGCATATCAATATATTATTTCTCAAAGTGCATGTAATCTTTGGAACTACGCCAATTACCACCCCATTTCCATCCATACTTCTTAAAAATATCAATCACTTTTTTTCCCATTTCTTCTTCTTTTCTTATTCTACCCGTAGTCATTTCACTTTGATTGGGAAAAGGTTCCGTTTTCTGGGGATGGATGTACGGATTTTGCATGGGATTGAGATCCAAAGCCATGCCTTGGGCATGTTTGGACCAACCATTACCCATCACTTTCACTCGGAAATCAAAACAACTGGTATTATTGGCTCGCATGGATTTTTGATCATCAAAATCAAATTCTGAAATAGGCATAACGCTTTGAATGGGGAATTTCAAATTATATAAGTCTTTAAAAACAGCTTTCAATTCTTCTTGAACTGAACGATTACAAAGCAACTGACCTTTATGAATTTTACCGTCAAAACTGTAGTAATCAACATTGATTAAAGTTTGATTCTGCCATTGATTTTGAAAAGAAGCATCCACCGAATCTTGAACGTTACGGTAATGAAGTTCAAATTTTTGTTGTAATTCAGTCCAAGAAAAATTACTATCAATAATTGTATCTTGAGAAATGGATTTTATATCTTTAGGTTTGGTGCGTTCAGAATCACAACCAATGATGACAATTGATAGGAAAAGAATTAAAACGAATCCTAAGATATTTTTAAATTGCATGAGCAGAAAAACAAAGTGAAATAAACAATTATTTTGCGACTATTAACGGGTATTTGTAAATTCCCATTCTATGCAAAAAATATTTAAAGGATACTTTCAAAACGCCTAATCCATAAATACTTGAATTCTTTAAATTAATGGAAGATGCATCGTCAAAATATTTGGTTGGGCAAGTTACCTCACCTATTTCAAAACCTGCATTGAAAATTTGAGCCAACATTTCATTGTCAAAAATAAAATTATCAGAATTGTCGTTGTATTTTATTTTTTGCAAAACTTCTTTGGAAAAAGCTCTATAACCGGTGTGATATTCTGATAATTTTTGATTCATCAAGATATTTTGCGTCAAAGTTAAAATGCGATTAGCCAAATATTTATACCAAGGCATGCCACCTTTTAATGCCCCTTTTCCCAAAATACGTGAACCTAAAGAAACCGGATAAACTTCATTGGCAATCATAAATGCCATGGAATGAATTAATTGAGGTGTATACTGATAATCAGGATGCAGCATGATGACGATATCGGCGCCTATTTCCAACGCTTTATTGTAACAAGTTTTTTGATTGCCTCCATAACCCTTGTTTACTTCGTGTAAAATTACGTGGTTTATTCCCAATTCATGTGCTTTTTCAAAGGTTTGATCTTTACTTCGATCGTCTACCAATATCACTTCATCCACTATATCGAAAGGAATTTCGTTATAGGTCATTTCCAAAGTTTTCTCAGCATTGTATGCCGGTAAAACCACTACTACTTTCTTGTTTTTAATCATGATAAAAGGTGTAATTAGGGTTGAATTGGACTTGATTTTTCATAAAATACAAATCCATTTTTCTCATATAACTTAATAAAATTCGGATGTTTGGTTTCAAATTTATAAGCTTTGATATTTTTAGTGACCACGTATACTTTTTGATCGGTTATTTCATTGAATAGCCAATTGGAATTACTGTGGTTGGGATTTTTGGGAAATGGTTTTTGGCTGTAAAAAAGTTGGGCGTAACTTTTATATCCAAAGGTTGTGATGTAAGCTTTTTCTTGTGCTACTTTTTGATAAAATTCTAGGGCTGCTCTTTGCGAATAGGCTTCAATATTGGGTACAATCCAAATCATGGAGGCGTAAGTAAAGAACAAGGTAGCACCGAAAATGGTAATGATTTGTTTTCTTTTACTATGCACTTTAAACATTGCTATTAGAATCGAGCTAAAAAATATGATTCCAACCAAAATTTCCAAACCTGTCCATTGGACTTCTGCTTGTAAATTGGCATTGGCAAAAGCGTCTTTAATCATTCCGGATGAAATAATTTTGGAAGCATTCATGCCTATCAACGGCAAAGCACTCATAGCCAATCCAAATAAAAAGGCAATACCAACCAAGCTAAATTTCATCCAATTGGCAAACTGCTTCTTGTTTTCCAACCAATAATACAGAAAATAACTTCCGAAAAAAGTTACGGGAAAATAGGCCATAGAGGAATAATGTACAATTTTAGTTTTGACAATGGTAAATAAAACCAATACGACCCATAGCAAAATTTTCATCCAGAAATGAAAATCTTTAGTAGTTGCTGTTTCGTTTTGTATTGATTTCATACCACTCAAAGCCCAAATAGAAATTGGAAATAAGCCTATCAATACAACCACAAAATGGTACAATAAAAAACCTCCGTGACCGGCATCTTTGGTTTGGAACAATCTGATTTGGTAGGTGACAAAATCTTGTAAAATACTTGCATTGCCATTGATGTATTGTAAAATAAACCAAAATCCTCCTACTCCAGCTAAAATGAACAAATACCAAAGAATGATTTTGAAATTCAAAAATTGTACATATTTCTTTCTAAAAAGCATGTAAATAAATGCCGTAAGTAAGAATAAAAGTAATGCAACAGGACCTTTGGTAAGAATAGCGAGACCTATAAAAAATGCAGACAAACCCGTTCTATACCATTTACTTTTATCTCCTTGAGAAAACAAAATAAATTGATAAATCCCCAAAAAGATAAATAAATTAAACAAAGGATCAATGATTCCGGATTTGAAATAGAGAAAAGTCAATACTGATAAAGCATGAGCAAACATCCAAATCCATCCAAATTTTTCATTGATCAGCTTTTTCCCAATGCTAAAAAGGGTCATAAGAGTTGCGATTCCTACCAATGCATTCGGAAATCTTGCAGCAAATTCATTGATTCCAAAAACATGCATACTCAAGGCTTGTAACCAAATAAATAGTGGTGGTTTTTCCCAGAAAACTTCATAATTAATCTGAACATCTAGATAATTGCCCGATACGAGCATTTCTCTGGCAGATTCGGCAAAATTAATTTCATCCCAATCAAACAAATGCACACTACCTAGGAAAGGCATGTACAATACTACACCTATCAAAGCAATAAATAGGTAGGATGCGTATTTGAAACTAAAAATTGTTTTCAAAAATAAATAGCTTATAATTAAGTTTCAAAAATACTAAATTTAAAGACTTGTTTGAACAACAATCACAAATCTACAGTTTGTGTAATTTAAAATCCGCATTTATATAGATTGTTTTAAACTTTGAACTATTCCAAAATCATATTAATTTGATATGACTTTCATATGGCTTTCATATGGCTTTCATATGGCTTTGATATGGCTTTACTAAAAGCTTTAGAAAAGTGTTATGAGTAGTTTTGAACAATACAGATGAGGTTGAGTTGTATATTAAAAATATTTCGGTCCATTTAAATGTTAATAGTATTGGATTAAAAATAGTTTCAAATTGCTTAAATGGGTTAGGCACGAATTAAAATGAGATTTAAACGAAATAAAATTAGATTCTAATATCAATAAAACGCACATGCTATAAGAAAAATAGACCTTTAGATTAGCTAAAAAATATTGTCAAGTAAGCTTTAAATCGTAACTTTGTAACGTCCTGCAAAAATACCCTAGCAAGACCACTAAATTATATATATGTCTAGAATTGATATTCAACAGTTGACGTTGGACATTCACCAACTTAAAAAACCCAAATTCAAACACGAAAATTTTATTGCCGGTAAACCACCTTATTTAAGAGGCCCTTATGCGACCATGTTTGTACAACAACCTTGGACCATTCGTCAGTATGCCGGTTTCTCCACAGCCGAAGAAAGCAACGCTTTTTACCGTCGTAATCTGGCAGCCGGACAAAAAGGTTTGTCTGTAGCATTTGATCTCGCTACCCATCGAGGATATGATTCCGATCATGAACGGGTGCAAGGAGATGTAGGAAAAGCCGGAGTAGCCATAGATTCAGTCGAAGATATGAAAATTTTATTTGACCAAATTCCATTGGATCAAATGTCGGTTTCTATGACTATGAATGGAGCTGTATTGCCTATTATGGCCTTTTATATCGTTACAGCATTGGAACAAGGCGTAACACTTGACAAACTCTCTGGGACTATTCAAAACGACATTCTCAAAGAATTTATGGTTCGTAATACGTATATATATCCACCCGAACCTTCCATGCGAATCATCGCTGATATTTTTGCTTTTACCAGTAAAAATATGCCCAAATTCAACAGCATTTCCATTTCAGGATATCACATGCAAGAAGCCGGTGCTACACCTGAAATCGAATTGGCATACACTTTAGCTGATGGATTGGAATACATCCGTACCGGTTTAAAAGCAGGTATGCAAATTGATGCATTTGCACCTCGACTTTCCTTTTTCTGGGCAGTTGGGATGAATCATTTCAAGGAAATTGCCAAGATGCGTGCTGCTCGTTTGCTTTGGTCTAAATTGGTTCAAACTTTTGACCCAAAAAATGCCAAATCACTTTCCCTTCGTACCCATTGTCAGACAAGTGGTTGGAGTTTAACCGAACAAGACCCATTCAACAATGTGACGCGTACGGTTACAGAAGCATTGGCTGCAGCTTTAGGTGGAACGCAATCATTGCACACCAATGCATTGGACGAAGCCATCGCACTGCCTACAGATTTTTCGGCACGTATCGCTCGAAATACTCAAATATATTTACAACAAGAAACCCAAATAACGCGTACCGTTGACCCTTGGGCAGGTTCTGAATACGTAGAAAAACTGACTGCTGAAATCGCAGAAAAAGCTTGGACACTGATTCAGGAAGTAGAAGAATTGGGTGGTATGACCAAAGCCATTGAAAAAGGCATTCCCAAAATGCGTATCGAAGCGGCTGCTGCTGAAAAACAAGCCCGAATAGACAGCGGACAAGATATTATTGTAGGGGTAAACAAATATCAATTGGCACACGAAGATGCTATTGACACATTGGAAGTAGACAACGATGCCGTGAGAACTTCTCAAATCATACGACTACAAACCCTAAAAAATGCAAGAGATACCAAAAAAGTAATTCAATCTCTAAAAGCGTTGACCGAGGCAGCAGAATCAGGTCGGGAAAATTTATTAGCTTTGGCCATTGAAGCCGCTCAAAACCGGGCAACATTAGGGGAGATTTCCGATGCCTTGGAAATCATTTATGGCAGGCATCAAGCGACACATAAAACCATTTCAGGCGTGTACAAAAAAACCATACAAGACGATACTTTATTTAAAAAAGCCTCGCAACTAGCCGATCAATTTGCGGCATTGGAAGGTCGTCGTCCACGGATCATGATTGCCAAAATGGGTCAGGATGGTCACGATCGAGGAGCCAAAGTAGTGGCTACCGGTTTTGCCGATTTGGGATTTGATGTCGACATTGGCGCCTTATTTCAAGCCCCGAAGGAAACTGCCAAACAAGCTGTTGAAAATGATGTGCATGTATTGGGTGTATCTTCATTGGCTGCCGGACACAAAACGCTGATTCCACAAGTCATAGAAGAACTCAAAAAATACGAACGCGAAGATATGTTGGTCATTGCCGGTGGCGTAATACCTGCAAAAGATTATCAATTTTTATTTGATGCCGGTGTTTCGGGTGTTTTTGGTCCGGGAACGCAATTGGCTAAAGCAGCTATTGATATTTTAGAAATATTGATAAAACGAGTTCATTCTTAATCAAAATTTTAATAATTTCAGCATGCCTGTTTGATGAACAGTCTGCATTTTTACAATATAGTTTCCAGCTTTAAGAGAGCTAATGTCGATTGATGCAGTTTTTGACTTTGTTTCAATCCTCATGAGTATACTCCCTTTTTTAGAAAAAAGTATTTCTGCCTAGGGATCTTGTGCTCTATTGGGGTATACTGAAAAGATTGCCGCTTTTCTTACAAAAAATAATACTACTTTTTAAAAATAGAAAACTTTGTCCCCAATAAATAGGCAAAAACAGCAATTATAAAACCTATCAAGGATCCACCTATAACGTCTTCAAAAAAATGTTGTGAAAGGTAAATTCTACTTATTCCAGCCAGTATAGCCAATAATAACCAGATTGATTTATAGTAAAATTTATTTGAAATAAAAATCATTAGAAAAAACATAGCAAAAGCACTCATGGTATGACCTGATGGAAACGAATGCCAATGTCTCATGTGTTCGCCTACAATCAAATGTAGCCTATCTCCAAATACTTCATAAGGACGTGGGTAATTGTAGCAAATATAGTTTTTCAATACAAAACTCGTCAAAAGAGTCATTAGGCTGCCCATGAGAAAAACGGTAAACATTTCTCTTCTTTTCCACAAAACAATTAAAACGGCAACCAAAAACACCATGCCATCCCCCAAATAGGTTGCATATTTGAAAAAATAATCAAAAGTGAGACTATGAAAACTATTTATTTCTAAATGTAAACTGTATTTATCAGTACTGAAAACAATGTACATTCCTATAATTTGTATGATTATGAAAGCAAGAATAAATAACAAGTTTTTATGTATTACTTCACGGAATTTTGAGGGAAAGCTATTGTTTATCAATTTTAATAGATTTAAAATTAGAAAACAAAAATAGACTTTTAAATAGAATAGGATTACAAGAATTGGGAAAAAAGACTTGAAGTTATAGAAAAGAAAACCGGAACACGAAATAAGTTTACACTACACTTCAAGTTCCGGAAATCAATCTAAAAACTACTAACTAAAAATTTTTGTTTTTACCATGAAATTATATTGACGGTAATAACAGGGACAAATTTATATGAGTGAAATAAATTAAACCCTGACATTTGTCATTTTTCAGAAAAATAATTGCAAAATTATTCAGAATCTGTCTCTTGAAGATTGCTGTATTTCGAATAGTTTCTCCATTTCTCCAAAACAGCTTGAAAATCGGCGGGTAATTCAGAATCAAAATGAAGTAATTCACGTGTTATGGGATGTTCAAAACCCAAAGTCTTGGCATGTAGTGCCTGACGAGGAATGAGTTGGAAACAATTTTGAACAAATTGTTGATATTTTGAAAAAGTAGTGCCTTTCAATATTTTATTTCCACCATATCGGCTATCGTTGAATAAAGTATGACCGATGTGTTTCATATGAACCCTGATTTGGTGCGTTCGACCGGTTTCCAATTTACACATCACCAAAGTCACATATTGAAAACGCTCCACTACTCTGTAATGGGTCACTGCTTCTTTCCCTATTTCGCTACCTTCGGGGAAAACAGTCATTTCCATACGATTGACCGGATGTCGGCCTACATTTCCTACAATTGTACCTTCATCTTGTTCTACATTGCCCCAAACCAATGCATAATAGATACGGGCAGTTTTCTTGTAATAAAACTGTCGTCCTAGCGAAGCCATAGCTTCATCGGTTTTGGCCAAGACAATTAGTCCGCTGGTTTCTTTATCAATCCTATGAATGAGTCCGGGATAACGTTTGGGTGCAGTAGGTAAATTTTCATAGTGAAACAAAACCGCATTGATCAATGTCCCGGTATAGTTTCCATGTCCGGGATGTACGACCATGTTGGGCGCTTTATTGACCACAATTACTTGGTCATCTTCAAAAACAATATCAATAGGAATATCCTCAGGAATTAGTAAATGTTCATAGGGTGGATATTCAAAAACAATTTGAACTTCGTCTCCCGGTTTAACTTTATAATTGGGTGAAACGGCTTCGCCATTTACAATCACATGTCCATGTTTTGCAGCTAAAGAAATCTTATTACGAGACGAATTGACAATAAAATTGTTCAAAAACTTATCAACCCGCAACGGTTCTTGTCCGGGAGCAGCTACAAATCTGTAATGCTCATAACCTTCATTAGGGTCAAATGGTTTATCTTCTGTATTCATTCGAAAATTTCTTCACAATATTACGACAATCCGTATTTCGGATTATTCAATTCCTTACATTTTTCCTTTCAACCTCCAAAAATATTGTTGAATTTATAAATTTGGGTCAATGCCTTCTGTTGCAGATTCTTCGCCCGGTTGTAATTCTTCTTCTGGTGCACCTTCACCTAAAATCAAAGTCAAAACGGATTTTTTGGGTAATTTATCACCAGCTTCTAATTTTTTTCCATTAAACATCAATCCTCGAACGACATCTTTACCAATATCTGGTACATACACATATTTACCACTGATTTCAAAACCAATGGCTTTGAGTGTACTTTCCACATTGCGTTTGGTCTTACCTTGAAATTCAGGAATGGTAACTACCCTATATCCTGATGAATTTAAGGTAATGTATATCTTTCGATTGGATTTTACAATATCTCCGGCTTTAGGATTGTGCTTAATAACAGAATTTCTGGGAAAATTGGGATCAAAATCAGCTGAGTCCTGCACAACCATTCTCAAATCCATGTCATCGATAATACGCTCGGCTTCGCTCAATGATTTTTTGGTCAAATCGGGAACTTGAATTTTTTGATTGTGATGGGTAATCCACCTCAAAGAGTGAAACACAATAAAAAAGAACAAGCCAAATCCCACTAAAGCTAATATCAGTTGTCTTAGAAATAATTTAGTCTTTATAAAGTCAATCAAACTCATAATGGATGTTTTTGGGCAAAGATAAACTAATTTACGATTTTAGCGAATGTTCAATTTTCGAATTTAGACAACCAAACATTTCAACTTCTATATTTTATCAAATTAAATCTAAATTTTTGGGGTAGTTTATATGGTAAAATTTGGTTAAAGGAAATTGAGTTTTTAGACCCAAATAGTCTTCGGGATGGGTCATTAAACTTTTTATTTTTTTAGTAAATATTGATTACTTCTAGTATGTTTTACCCGTTTAATCTTAATAAACTAAATTTTATTTCTATTAAACTAAGTAAAACACTAATATCATTTAAGCATATAACATAAGATTCAGTCCATGATCTTTTTTAAAAATATTTTAAATAAAACTACTTTACATTTGATTTATATTAGGCATAAATTTATGAAAACTTTATACATGTTATCTCTTTTAAAATTATGTAAATTTGTCCTCAACATTGATCAATTTTATAAACAAACTAAAAATCATTACATGAGTTCTAAAAAAAATATAGCAGTTGTCATGGGTGGATATTCTACAGAATATCAAATTTCTTTTAAAAGTGGCAAAGTAGTTTGTGAAAATTTGAATAAAGACCTTTATCGGGTTTTTCCAATTCATATCCTTCGAGAAAAATGGGTATATGTAGATGAAAATCAGGTGGAAATTGCCCTAGATAAATCCGATTTTTCGTTCAATCTCAATGGAGCTAAAATTCAATTTGATGCAGTTTTCAATGCCATTCACGGAAATCCTGGAGAAAATGGGATATTACTAGCTTACTTTGAGCTTTTAGGAATTCCACACACTTCAGACACTTCCTATAAAATGGCGCTTACTTTCAACAAAAGAGATTGTTTGAGTGTTTTGACTCCTTATGGTATTCCACATGCCAAATCAGTGTATATTAATAAAGGAGATCAAATTGACTATCAAAAAATAACCGACACAGTTGGTTTACCTTGTTTTGTCAAAGCCAATGCCGCCGGATCTAGTTTTGGGGTCACTAAGGTTTATAAAATTACCGATTTTGAAAAAGCTTTTGAAAATGCTTTTCAAGAAGATCACGAGGTACTGGTAGAAGAATTTTTAGATGGGACTGAAGTATCGGTAGGTGTTATTACCTACAAAGGACAAGTAAAAGTATTACCGATAACAGAAATTGTTTCGGAAAATGACTTTTTTGATTACGAAGCCAAATATTTGGGTAAATCACAAGAAATCACACCTGCGCGTTTAACAGCCGAACAAGAAAAAGCAGTCATCGAAATTGCTGCTAAAACATATAAGGCATTAGGGATGAAAGGTTTTACTCGAAGTGAATACATTTTTAAGAATGGGATTCCTCACCTTTTGGAAGTCAATACCGTTCCAGGCATGACCAATGAAAGTATTTTACCTCAGCAAGCGCGTCAGGCAGGAATTTCTTTGGAGGAATTATTTGGAGCAGCCATTGAAAATGCTTTGAAATCAGCATAACTTTTGGGTTTACTAATTGTAGGATTGAAAAAACTGATTAGGATAATTGATGAAAAGGTTAAATAAGTTCATAACAGATATATAGACCCATTTGTTTTATAAATATTTAAACACTTGTTTTAAAAGATAACCGTCGACCGTTGTAATTAAACTACAACGGTCGATATGTTTTTATCCTAAACATGTTTACTATATAAGTTATGATTTAAAATAGTTTGATAAAACCATATGAATTAAAATGTTTTAAAAAATTATTCATTTGAATCACTGAAATATGTTTCCGACTAAGTGAAATTAGTTTCCGCTCTAGTGAAATTAGTTTCCGCCTTACTGAAATTAGTTTCCGCCTTACTGAAATTAGTTTCCGCCTTAGTGAAATTAGTTTCCGCCCTACTGAAATATGTTTCCGCCTTAGTGTAATTAGTTTCCGCTCTACTGAAATATGTTTCCGCTCTACTGAATTATGTTTCCGCCTTAGTGAAATTAGTTTCCGCCCTACTGAAATTAGTTTCCGCCTTAGTGAAATCTATTTCCGCCTTAGTGAAATCAATTTCCGCCTTAGTGAAATTAGTTTCCGCCCTACTGAAATATGTTTCCGCTCTAGTGAAATCTATTTCCGCCTTACTGAAAATAGTTTCCGCTCTTCTGAATTAAGTCAAGTATATAGTAAGCGGAAATTTGAATGTAGGTTTACAGGAGTACGATAGGGTATCGGGCTGTTTGATTTCTCTATGGAATGGGGTAATAGTATTGGTTTGAAGATTATAACTGTAAAAAACCGTAGTGCATTATATACTTGCCACTAATTCACGAATATTTATTAAAATAATGATTTTTTTTTAATTTTCACTAATGAATTGAATGCTAAGCATTCAATTCATTAGTGTGAATATTTTTTTTCATTCACAAAGTTTTAAAATACTTTTAATTAGTGTATTAGTGGCTAGTTTTTAATTTATTAATAACCTAATTTTATAAAATTATTGATAATACACTACGGGTTGTAGTAGTAAAATTGAATGATATACAGGTTCTAAATTTATTGAATGTATTTAAACATACAAATTTTTTTACAGCTAAAGCCAACTGTAACGAGGGTTAAAAAAATATGGAATTGATTTAAAATTATTGAGAAGTAAGTAAGTTAAGTCGATGCATTATCTTGAATGGAAGCCATAGATTGGCTATCCTAAAACAATAACCCGATTCCATTCTAACGGATCTTATAAACTTCACAGCCTAATAAACTAATCAGTTCATTCCATTTTATTTACTTTCTTTCAAGACCATATCGATAGTTATAGCCCCTGAAATGATGGCAATTCTGGTTTTTTCATCTTTGAGACCACCCTTGATACTCACATTGTATTTATCGGCTGAGGTAAAGATTTCCTGAACAGCTCCAGCCCATTTTTTACTGATGGTACCTATTTCAGTATGCTGTGCATCTGTAATTTTAAAATCCCAAGCTTTCCAATCCCCATTGATTTCTGCTATAGGCAGATTCAACTCATTGAGTATGGTAAATTTAGGTTTGAATAATTTAAATTTTTGTTGGATAGAACCTATGTTGTTGCCATAAGAATCAGAAATACTGATTTTGGACATAAAAAAAGTCCAACCTCTGGAAACAGTAGCCAATACTTTATCGCTATTGTCTTTGATTTCCAATTTAAACGGAAGCATCGCTTTATTAAGCAACATTCTCAACAATTTTTGACCTGTTGTTAATTTTTGTTTGATATTACCGATTTGAACGCCTTGTTCATTAAAAATTTTATAGGAATTCTCAAATTGAAAAAATATAACTTTTTCATCAATAAAAAAGTTATTTGCGTCAAAAAATGCCATAGTAGAGGGTTTTTTTATAATTGTTTTTCTTCTAGGTTTTGTAACAATTCTGCCTGATACTCTTCTAAGACCGGCTTAACTGTACTTTCGGGTAAATCGGCTATTTTGATATACATAAGACCGTCAATGGCATTGTTAAATTTGGGATCAACATTGAATGCAACCAACCTCGCATTTTGTTTTACATACTTTTTAATCAGAACAGGAATACGTAATCCTTCGGGTTCAATTTCGGTAATGAGTTTGTCAAACTTATTCATATCTGCTTGAGCTTCATCAAATACAAAGTCCTTGTCTGCGTCTTTGAGGCGAACTTTATATTCCTTTTTAGGATTGATATATTGAGCCACAAAAGGATCGTAATAATGCGATTTCATGAATTCGATCATCAGAGATTTTGAAAAATTGGAAAACTGATTGCTGATGCTAACTCCGCCAATCAAATATTTATTCTCCGGATAACGCAAGGTAACATGAATAATTCCTTTCCACAACAAAAATAAAGGCATCGGTTTTTGTTGATACTCCTTGATGACAAAAGCCCTTCCCATTTCAATTGATTCCAACATCATTTTGTTGAGTTCAGGTTCAAACTTAAACAAACTGTTGATGTAAAATCCTTTCATTCCATACTTGGGGAAAATCTCATGTCCCAAACCCATTCTATAGGCTCCTGCAATGAGCTGAGATTCAGCATCCCACAAGAAAAGATGATAGTAATAATTGTCAAATTTATCCAAATCAATCGGATTATTGGTTCCTTCCCCAACTTCTCTAAAAGTGATTTCCCTCAGTCTCCCAATTTCCATCAAAATATTGGGAATATCCTTGGTTTTGGTAAAATATATTTCATAATTTTTGAGAGACAAAAATCGCTTATTTGAATTTCTCAAAAACTCAATTTCCTGAACTATTTTTTCCTTTTCAATAGCTTTTACGATGGGTTTGGGTGGTTTTTCGGGTAATTTCAACTTTTCTTTGGCTTGCTCCAAAGGATTTTGTTTCACTTGAAATGCATTGGCCAACAAATAAGTCTTTTGTCTTAAATATTGAGTAAGCTCTTCTATGCTTTCATGTTGTTCCAATTCCGACAGTTGAATTGCTTTACCAATACGCAATTTAATAGGTTTATTTGCTTTATTGAGCAATTCAGAAGGCAATTTGGCTGTTCTAAATATCCCACTGATTTTAGCTAACAAATAAAAGAAACGGCTGTTGCGGGTATGGAAATATATGGGAATAACAGGAACACCAGCTTGTTGGATGATTTTAATGGCACCTTTACTCCAAGGTCTGTCCATATAAATATTGTTTTCCTTGACCGTTGACACTTCACCCGCCGGAAAAAAACCCAATGCATGACCGGCAGCTAAATGTTCTCTAGAAAGTTGAGCGCCACCCATGGTACGGTTGAGGTCTTTGCGGTCTTCAAAAGGATTGACAGCAATGATATAGGGAGCTATAGGTTTAACTTTGGTAAGTAAAAAATTACCTGTTATTTTGAAATCAGGTCTGATTTCAGTTAAAATTTTCAACAATATAATACCATCAGCACCACCCAATGGATGGTTGGATATCGTTATAAAAGGACCTTGTTTGGGAATGCGTTTTAATTCTTCTTCCTGAAATTCCACTTTGAGATGAAATTTCTCTAAAAGTCCTTCAAAGAAAGCTTTACCTTCTAAATGTTTTACAGAATCATAGACTATGTTTACACCATCAATTCGCAGAATTTTAAGTAGAAACCAACCTATAAACGTACCCAAAAAACCTAACTTATGTAACTTTAAAACCTTAGCAATATCTTTAGAGGACACTAAACTCATCTGTCGATTTTATTTTTGGCAAACCTCCATAAAAAATTTGATTCACACAAGAAATAATGTTAAAAAAATAGATTTATAAAATAAAAAAAACAGGTTTAAGTTTTAAATAAATCCAAAACAAAAACCTGAATATGAAAACATTACCGAGAATTTCAATAGGATTATTTTTCCTCGATAAGATATTTATAAATGACTGCACCAAGTAGTCCTCCAATAACAGGTGCTACAATAAACAACCATAATTGGTTCAAGGCATTTCCACCAACAAATAATGCTGGACCTATACTCCTTGCAGGATTTACAGAAGTTCCGGTAATCTGAATTCCAACAATATGAATCATGATTAATGCAAAACCAATGGCGATTCCGGCAAATTTTGCATTAGCTTTCGCGCTAGTAGCACCAAATATTACCAATAAAAATATAGCCGTAAGTACTACTTCGGTAATAAATGCTGCGGTCATAGAATATTCCCCTAAATAGCCCAATCCCCATCCATTTTGTCCCAGTCCATCGATTGTCAAATCATAACCCTCTTGTCCACTTGCAATTAAATACAAGACTCCCGATCCGACAATTGCCCCAAAAATCTGAGACAATATGTAAAAAAGGCTATCCTTTGCTCCTATTTTTCCGGCAAATAGCATACTCAGCGTGATGGCTGGGTTGATATGGCAACCTGAAATAGGGCCAATTGCATAAACCATAGTCAATACAGCAATCCCAAAAGCAAACGCAATTCCAAGTACTCCAATTTCTCCTCCGGCTATAACAGCACTGCCGGTTCCAATAAAAACAAGAACAAAAGTTCCAAAAAATTCAGCAAAATATTTTTTCATTTTTTTAGGTATTTGAAAATTAATAATATCAAAGGTAAGAATAATATTACATTTGCCTCAAATTTAACATAACTATTCAACTTAAGTTGACATAACAAATTAGGGAATGAAAAAATTCCTTTAAAAAAATCCAAAACAATGAATATGAATATTGCCGTAATTGCTCACGACGGTAAAAAAGCAGAAATGGTCCAATTTTTAATGGATCATAAAGTGGTTTTGTCTCAAAAAAAAGTAACCTTATTTGCTACAGGTACCACTGGTGAAAAAGCAGAAAAAGCCGGCTTAATCATTCACAAATTTCTATCAGGTCCAAAAGGTGGAGATGCTCAAATAGCTGCTAAAGTAGCTGAGGGACAAATGGATATGGTTTTATTTTTCAGAGATCCATTGGACAAACATCCACATGAACCCGACATCATCATGCTCATGAGAATTTGTGATGTATACAATATTCCATTGGCTACCAATCCTGCAACAGCAGAATTGCTCATCAAGGCTATTTAAAAGCGAGTTACAGAACGGCTATCATAGAGATTTCCACACCTACTCCCAAGGGAAGTTTGCCTACTTGAACGGTTTCTCTTGCAGGTGCAGTTTCGATTTGAAAAAAGCTTCCATAGACTTCATTGACTTGTGCAAAGTCATTCATATCTTGTAAAAAAATGGAAGTTTTAACTGCATTTTCAAAAGTCATTCCAGCTTCATTTAATATGGCTTCGAGATTTTTCATCACTTGCAATGTTGAAGCTTTGATGTCATCCACAACCAATGTAGCCGTTTCAGGATTCATAGGTATTTGACCTGAAATAAAAAGAGTATTTCCACTTAATACGGCTTGGTTATAAGGGCCTATGGGTAGTGGTGCTTTGGCGGTTTTGATAATGATTTTCATTGTGTATAATTTTGTAAAGTTTTGATGATTTGTAAATGAGTATATTAAGTCCCGATTCCCGATAGCTATCGCAAGGGATAGGTTATTAGGTTATTTATATAAAAACAAAGGTATACAATTCATGAGCAATATAAATAACATTTATTACATTTGCATATAAAAAAGTATGAGAACAGATTAAAAAATTTTTCATTTTTGAATAAGATTGAAAAATTAAATCATTACAAAAAGAATTCATACAAAATTATTTTCATCATATTTTATTGATTACTGTAGTTTTTACAAAACAAAAACCAAAAAGTCCATATGAAAAAATTATTTTTATTCTTAATGCTATTAAACGCTTCTGTTTTTGCTCAAAGTGGGAAAAATGTACTCAAAACAAATTTAGTTTATGATGCCTTTTCAATCGTGAATCTAAATTTCGAACATGTTATTTCAGAAAAATCTTCGCTTGAAATTGGTCTTAATTTTACCTTATTATCCAATGCAGATTCAGAAAAGAGAAAAGCTGTGGATTTTGCATTTAGACATTACTTATCCAAGAAGAAAAAATGTCCTGAAGGAGTATATATCTCACCTATTTTAAGTTTTTTTTCTTCTGAATATCTTGATTATGGTTCAGATATTTACAATCCTGAAAAGGCAACAAAAGAAGGAATAGGCTATGGTCTGAAAGCAGGCTATCAATTAATTACTGATGGAGGTTTAAGTGTTGATTTTTTTGGAGGATTCGGGATAAATTCTTCATATAATCCATTTTCAATCAATGGAATGGGCGATGTGCCTATTGCCGGTATAGCTTTGGGATACAATTTCTAAATGAGTATAATATCGATTTTTCAATTTTTTTACCGGAAATTTTGAATTGAGTTAAATTAGATTTTACTAAAAGAAATTAATTAAAATAATCTTCTATCCGGCAAACTCTGTTTTTCGTATTTCAAATCACTTAATACAGAAGATTTAACACCTATATAAAAGTAATACGTTGATCTGCCTCCAAATGGAACCCAATTAAAACTCATCTGCCAGCTATCTAAATCGCGTTGAAAATTGAGCTGAGTATAGGTAATTCCTTTATTCTTGAAATCATAACCCGAACTGTATCCTACACTCCATTTTGGGGTGAGCTCTACATCTCCGTTAAACATCAGGGAACTGGATGTAATTTTCCCTTGATCTGCACCTTGATTTGAAAATTGAAGTGAATAGGACAAATTCATATTCCACGGGATATTGAGATAATACAATTTGGCCTTCTTTACATTTTCTTGTTCCCCATTCCCTTGATTATTCCTACTTTTTAAATCTCCTCCCATCATTTCTCCTTCATCAATGGAAGTGTCCTTTGATTTATCTTCATCTCTGGATTTTTCTCCGCTAAAAGTTTCATCCGACAAACTGTAATTTAAGGTAATCCCGGCATTGGTCATTCTAAATAAACTACCACCATTGGCAATGTTAAAGGTATCTATTCTATTACCGGCTGCATTGATGGCGTAGGGATCCAAAGTTGCATTCATGTTGATTCTCAATTTTTTATCAAATAAATCTACACCTGTTGTAAGTCCAAAAGTTGACCATCTCAAGGAATCTCTCGTAATGTCATAGGAGCCTGAAATATTTAAATTATTCAACAAGGAAATGCGTTTGGGTTCTGTTTTGGTGGAATCCTTTTCCATCACTTTGGCTTCAAATGTATTTCTGATATTGATTCCAATGCTATTGGAAACACCAGATCCAGGTGATCCAAACATGGCTCCTTCAAAAGGTGAATAGGAAACATATTCATTTTTCAAAGGATCGTAATAGGTTTTGTTATAAAAACCAAAATCTGGTCTATAACTATAAGAAACGGATGGAGAAATGGTATGCCGAATGGCTTTCAATCTTCCCTTTTTGAAATTAAATGTCCCGTAAATATTGGTGGATATACCTACACCCATACTATAATCTCTTATGGATTTAAAACCATTTATAGTATCTTTCAATACTTTATTGGTATTGACATCAAAACTTTTACTGATGTAATCCAAATACCAATATTCATTGTAGTTGGCCGATGGATTTAATGTAAAATAGGTAAGCATTTTCATGTTGGTACTCAAACTGACGGTATGTTTCATTCCGGTTCGAGCGCCTTCAAACATTCTTTTACTCAAAAAATCTTCATCATTTGTTTTGATATCATAACGACCATTGAGATTGTAATTCAAACTGATCCGATGAATGGCGTTCTTTTTACTTCCATTTTTGGGAGCAAATGGATAAATACGATCCATATTCAACACCATTGAAGGTAAGGTCATATTGATATCTTGTGTATTGGTGTTTTGAGAATGGGTAGCCGACAAACTCAGATTAAATGGAGTACCAACAAACTTCTTGGAATAGGAAATAGATGAATTTAAGGTATTGTTCAGGAATGAACTAGTACTGAATTCATTTAGTGATTCTTTAAAATACTTGCTGCTTCCCATGTTGACGGAAGCCGATAAAGTGGCATTGGGATTGGCAGCAGCATCTTGACTGTGTGACCATTGGATATTGTATTGGGTGGATTTACTGTAATCATCAAAACCTTTCAAACTATTGATGTTGTTGTCATAATTAAAATTAAGACTACCTCTAAATTTGTATTTTAATGCATAACTACTACGGGCGCTTGCTCCCCAACTCCCATTGGTATAAATATCACCCGTCAATGCCAGATCAAAATAATCACTGATAGCCAGATAATAACCCCCATTTTGTAAAAAATAACCTTTGCCGGCGTTTTCACCCCAAGTAGGCATCAATATTCCAGAAGTACGGGTTTTGGTTAAAGGAAAATAAGCAAAAGGTAAAATAGCCGGGGTAGGCACATCAGCAATATAAAGTTGCGACATTCCTGCAATGATTTTTTTATTAGGAATTATTTTAGCCTTATTGAGATCGATGTAATAATCGGGACGTTCTTTTTTGGATGTTGTAATGGAAATATCTCGAACATAAAGTGTAGAATCATTTACTTTTTTAGTCACACCACTTCCTACAAACATTTCTCCTTGTTGTGATTTCAATCCCCAAATCAGGGCTCTTTCCGTTTTGTAATTGACTATTAAGGAATCCTGAGTAGATTCTTCTTCCCCTTGTTTGAAATAAGGAAGCTGCTGATAACCCAGACTATCCAAAATGCCAAATGCTTTGATGAGTTCATTTTTGTAATCTATAATGATGACTCCAGCTTCCAAGTCAACATCTTGGTAATGTAATTTAGCATTGTTGTATAAAGTCGTAATATTCTTTTCCAAATCGATTGCAATATAATCATCGGCAGTATGTGTGACGATATCAGCTAGTGCTTCTTTGGGTTTATTGACTTTCAAAGTGTCATTCACAATACTATCCTGATTGGTAAAAGTATCTGACAACATTTTTTCTTGCAATGGCGAAACAGGAGTAATTTGTGCTTGTAACGGCAAAAACAAACTCAAGGCAACTATTAAAAAAAATGCTAATGGCTTCAAATGATTTAACAATGAAATGTGGATTAGTATTTAATATTTTACTTGTTTCTGTTGGAAATTATAGTAATTTCGCATAGTTATTTTTACTCAAAATCCTTATTGGGCCAATGTGGCTCAATATTTGTGACGAAACAGTCGAAAAATCGGTCAAAAATAAGTAAAATATGCGGGTAAATTCCCAACAAAATAATAAAAATGTTTTTCTATTTTCCAAGAAGCTCATTCTTTTGTGCTTATTGGGCTTAATAGCCATTTCACCTGTTTCCATTTTTGCTCAAAACAAAACTTTTACCGTTGTTTTGGATCCAGGTCATGGTGGAAAAGATCCTGGAACCATCGGTACCAAACGTTATAAAACCATTTTTGAAAAAGATATCGTACTTTCTGTTGCCTTAAAAGTTGGAGCACTACTCGAAAAAGAAATGCCGAATGTCAAAGTTATTTATACCCGTAAAACCGACGTTTTTGTAGAATTACACAAAAGAGGTGAAATTGCCAATAAAGCCGATGCCGATCTTTTTATTTCCATTCACATCAATGCAGCTACTCCTACTGCCAAAGGAACCGAAACTTACGTTTTGGGCGTTCATCGCAATGAGTCTAACTTGGCTGTAGCCAAAATGGAAAATGATGTCATTTTAATGGAATCCAATTACGAAAAACATTATGCTTATAACCCTAATGATCCCAGTTCAATCATTGGTTTGACTTTAATGCAAGAAGATTTTTTAGATCAGAGTATTCGAATGGCTAAAATCTTAGAAAAGAGTTTTATAGATATTGGAAATCGCAATTCTAAAGGAGTCAAACAAGCAGGTTTTGTCGTTTTACACCAATCTTATATGCCTGCTATCCTAACCGAAATAGGTTTTTTGAGCAATAAAGAAGAAGAAGATTTTCTGCGAACTGAAGATGGCCAAAATAAGATGGCTCAATCCATGTTTGGGGCAATTAAAAAATATAAATCAGAACTCGATCACAACAACAATGATCCATCCAATATCGAGATAATTGAAGCCGAAAACCAAGTGGAATCTACTGAACAAGCGATTGATAAAACAGAAACAATTCCTATTGTAAAAGAAAATCAGCGTAATTATGAAGGTGTTATTTTCAAAGTTCAGATTGCATCCAGCAAAAACAATTTAGATACAAAAGCTTCCAATTTCAAAGGTCTTGAAGGTATAGAACGCGTTAAAACAGGTGATCATTACAAATACTATTTGGGGAAAACCTCCAATTATGATGAAATCCTGATTTCAAGAGAAAAAGCCACTTCCAAAGGATATACCGATTGCTTTATTGTCGCTTTTAAAGGGAATGAACGGGTATCAGTTACCGATGTTTTAAATAGTAAAAAATAATAAAGAACCAAACGTAATTATAATTGATTTTACAAAATGAAAATTACAAGAGAAGTAAAAACAGGAGTAGTAGCAATCAGTGCATTGGCTCTATTTATATGGGGATTCAATTTTTTGGACGGTAAAAACTTACTCAAGCCTAAGGTCCCAACTTATTTTGCTGAATATGCCAATGTTCAAGGCTTGAACAGTGCCAGCAAAGTAACCATCAATGGATTTCAGGTGGGTAAAGTGCAAAACATTACCTTCAGTGATGATCCTAATAAAAAAGGGCATTTTATTGTAGAATTCAGTGTAGAAGCCGAATTGGATTTCACAAAAAAATCCATTGCCAAAATATACAGTGAAGGCATCATGGGCGGAAAAGCATTAGCTATCATTCCATCCTATGAAGGAGAATTGGCCAAACCCGGAGATTTTTTACCCGGTGATTTTGAATCAGATATTTTTTCTTCTGTTTCAGAAAAATTAAATCCGTTGCAAGCCAAAGTGGAAAGTATGATAGTACAGGCCGATTCATTATTGGTTGGAATGAATGATGTATTGGATAAAAAAACTCGTAATCATTTGAAATCCAGCATGGAACAACTTGACGCTTCCATGGTACACCTCAAAGGTGTTTCAGAAAATTTGGACGCTCTTTTAATTCACAACAGATCCAATATTGACAAAACTGTTGCCAATGCTGAAAAAGCTACCGGAAAATTGGGTACTTTAACCGACAATATCAATGATGAATTGGAACAAGCCAAAATAGCCGAAACCGTTCAGGAACTTAAAACCACTCTCGATAATATCAATAAAATTGTAACCGGATTGGATAACGGAGACGGTAGTTTGGGCAAACTCTTAAAAGATGAAAAAATGTACAACAATTTGACTGGTGCTTCCAAAGAGTTGGAAGAATTGCTCAAAGAGATGAAAGAACATCCCAAAAGATTTGTTCATTTTTCAGTTTTTGGAAAAAAGGATAAAGGTTACGTTGAAGAAGAAGTTAAATAATTGGGTTATCTAAAATTCTTAAAAAAGTGTCATTTTTTTCTTTTAAAAAAATGACACTTTTTTTAAACTTATTTCCTTAAACAAAGGTTTATTAAATCCAATTTTACTTCAACATTTATAGCCATACAGACAATTTTCTTATATTTGTAGCACTGAAGCAAATATTTAAGACATGCATTATCTGCCCAATATCTTTTTTGCCGTACTATTGATAATAGGAATCGGTTTTTTTGTAAAAAACATAAAAAAAATAGCTCGTAATATACATTTAGGTAAAAATGAAAATCGATTTGATCAAAAACCGGAACGATGGAAAACGATGTTGCTGGTTGCAATGGGTCAATCTAAAATGGTTACACGTCCGGTTGCAGGTATTTTACATTTCATTGTTTATGCCGGATTCATCATCATCAATATCGAAGTAATTGAAATCATATTGGATGGCTTATTAGGAACGCATCGCCTATTTGCTTTTGCAGGCAGTTTGTATAATTTTCTAATAGGATCATTTGAAATACTAGCATTCTTGGTATTGATATCGGTAATTATTTTCTGGAGCAGAAGAATGATTTTGAGAATTCCTCGATTTTGGAGTGCTGAAATGACCCAATGGCCTAAGAATGACGCTTTGAATATTCTCTACTTTGAAATGGTCTTGATGAGTTTGTTTCTGATTATGAATGCTGCCGATCAAAACCTTCAGAAAATGGGTATGGACCATTATGTTCAAGCCGGTAGTTTTCCAATCAGTCAGTTTTTGGCGACTCTTTTACCTCAAAACGCTACGACATTAATTATTTTGGAACGCAGTGCTTGGTGGATTCATATTTTTGGAATTCTGGTATTTTTAAATTACTTATATTATTCAAAACATTTACATATTTTATTGGCTTTCCCCAATACATTTTATGCCAATCTCAATCCTAAGGGTCAATTGAACAATTTGGATTCTGTAACCAATGAAGTGCGTTTGATGATGGATCCCAATGCCAATCCCTATGCAACTCCGGCTGAAGGAAATGTTCCTGAAAAATTTGGAGTAAGCGATGTCACCGATCTCACTTGGATTCAACTCATGAATGCCTACACTTGTACGGAATGTGGACGTTGTACTTCCATGTGTCCGGCCAATCAAACTGGAAAGATGCTTTCACCACGAGCCATCATGATGAAAACCAGAGATCGATTGGAAGAAGTTGGACGAAACATCGATACCAATGGAAGTTTTGTAGATGACAGCAAACAGTTACTCCATGATTATATCACTCCCGAAGAGCTTTGGGCTTGTACCAGTTGCAATGCATGTGTGGAAGCCTGTCCGGTTTTAATAGATCCACTTTCCATTATTATTGACATGCGTCGTTATTTGGTCATGGAACAATCGGCAGCACCTGCTGAACTCAATGCCATGATGACCAATATTGAAAACAATGGAGCGCCTTGGCAATACAGTCAAATGGATCGATTGAATTGGAAAGATGAATAAAATCAGAATTCTGAATTCATAATTCAGAATTCTAAATTACTCTTTTAGTATTTTCTCAATATTGGGTTTGAAATAATTAGGACCTTTCATCACTTTACCATCTTCTCTATAAATAGGTTTGCCGTCAGCACCTAATTTACTCATGTTGCTGCGTTGAATTTCGTCAAATACAGCTTCAATTTTATATTGCAAACCATGGTCGAGAATAGTTCCACACAAGATATAAAGCATATCACCTAAAGCATCGGCTACTTCTTCCAGATTTCCAGATTCTGTCGCTTCCAGATATTCTTCATTTTCCTCCTGCATCAAACTAAAACGCAATAAAGATTGTTCTTTACTTATATATGCAACAGGTTTTTCATTGATTCCCAATCCGTATGTTTGATGAAATAGTTTAACAGCATCCAATTGTTTACGCATATTTATATCATTTTTTAATAAAGTTACATTTTCAACAACAAACTTGAAGGAATGATTTTCAATACAAGTGCAATCAAAAACCATCTTTTGGTAATATATACCCGCTTTTTTTTCTTTTCAATGGCATGTATGATTTGTTTTGCCGCTTTTTCAGGGCTAGCCATCCAAAAGGTTTCCCCAATAGCCATATCAGTATCAACAAATCCGGGTCTGACATCGGTTACATAAATAGCTGATTTACTTCTTTTTCCTTTCAACCAAAGTGATTCCAAGTAGTTGATTTGAAATGCTTTGGAAGCAAAATAAGCCGGAACATGTCTATTTCCTCTTATACCGGCAATCGAAGAAATACCTACTAAATGTCCAAAACCCTGTTTTTTGAATAATTGATAAGCCAATCCATATATTTTGACCGCACCCATGATGTTTGTTTCCAATGTAGGCACTTCTTTTGACCATTCCAAATCATAATTGGGCTCACCTACTCCCGAACTGTAAATAATTAAATCAATTGTTTTGAGTATTGAAATGGATTCATCAAACATTTCTTCAGAAGCATTATAATCCCTGACATCGTGCTGTTTTATATAAATATGATTGGGATATAATTCCTGAACCTCTTGAAGTTTATTTAAACGTCGTCCGGTAATCATGATATCATATCCTTTATGAACCAATTGACAGGCCAAGGCGCTACCAATACCTGAACTTCCTCCTATAATTAAAGCTTTCATATTGAAAAATATTAATGCAAATGTATTCAAAATAAAAACCGATTGACATCTATATAATAAATTTGCCTTTTTATAGAATAATTTTAGTTAAACTTTTAAAAAATTTGGTTTAACCATTTAAACCTTATACTTTTGTAGCTACATATCTATTTATTAACAAGTCTCATTTTTTTTTTGAGTTCTATTTAAATTATCTACATGATGAAAAAATTACTTCTTATTTTTACCATTTTGTATGCTACAACTAGCTTTGGACAAAATGTATGGAAACAAGCTCAAGTAAACGGTAAGGAATTGGATCCAGCCCGTGTAAATGTAATTGTTCAACAATTATATGAGTTTGATTTGACACAAATGAAACAATCACTTCAAAATGCTCCTGATAGATTTTCAGGATTGGATGGAATTACAATTACTATTCCAAATGTTGAAGGAAAATCAGAACAGTATAAGGTTTATGAATCATCCAACTTTGAACCTGAATTACAGGCTCAATATCCGGATATTCGTTCATATGTGGGATTTGGAATAGATGATCGCTCGGCTTACTTGAGATTCAGCATCTCTTCAAAAGGAATTCAAACCATGGTATTAAGAGCAGATAAACAATCTGAATTTATTGAACCTTATACGCTTGATGGTTCTGTATATGCAGTTTACAATGCTAGAACTCGTAAAGATGGCGAACTTCCTTTTGAATGTCAAACACATGATACAGAGGTTATTAATTCGGAGATTTCAACAAATAGAGATGCTTTAGCTAGTAATCAATTATATAAAACATTCAGATTAGCACTATCGTGTACTGGAGAATACACCACTTATCACGGTGGTACCGTTGCAGGTGCTTTGGCAGCAATGAATGCAACCATGACTCGTGTTAATGGTGTTATGGAAAAAGATCTTGCCGTACATTTTAACATCATCGCAAATAATACAGCTGTTATTTATACCAATGCTTCAACTGACCCTTATTCTATTCCAAGTGTAGGTACAGCAACTGCTAATTATGGAACTTTACAAGGTTGGAATTTACAACTTCAAAATACGCTAACAAATGTTTTAAACAATGACTATGATATAGGTCATTTGTTTGGAGCGTCTGGTGGAGGAGGAAATGCGGGTTGTATTGGTTGTATTTGTGTTGATGACACTACTAGTCAAACTGATATGAATAAAGGAAGCGGCTATACTTCTCCAGGAGATGGTAACCCTCAAGGCGACACCTTTGACATTGACTATGTTGTCCATGAAATGGGACATCAATTGGGAGCAAATCATACTTTCTCTCATGCCAATGAAGGTTCAAATGTTCAGGTTGAACCAGGTAGTGGTTCTACCATCATGGGATATGCCGGCATCACGAATTACAACGTTCAAATGAATTCTGATGATTACTTTACATACAGAAGTATTTCTCAAATTGAAACCAATTTATCTTCAAAATCCTGTTCAGTAAATACTCCAATCACCAATCAATTACCAACAATCACAGTAGGTCCTTCTTCAGCTAATATTCCAAAAGGTACGCCTTTCAAGTTGGAAGCTATAGCAACAGACCCTGAAAGCAATGTCCTTACGTATTGTTGGGAACAAAATAATTCAGGAACAGCTGCTACAGTTGCAGAAAATAGTATTGCATTTCCTACAAAAGCGGCTGGCCCAAACTTTAGATCATTCTTACCGGTATCAACAGGAGTTCGTTATTTCCCTGCTTTTTCAAAAGTACTTTCCGGAAATATATACGACCAATGGGAATCACTATCGGATGTTGCCAGAACATTTGTATTTACCATGACTGTTAGAGACGTTAGTCCGAGTGCTTCGCAAACCAAAACTGCTAGTAAAGCCGTTATTGTAAGTGGTACTGCTGGGCCATTTAAAGTTACTTATCCTACACTTAGTGCTCCCACAACTTCAGGTGGCAATATTAATGTCACTTGGGATGTAGCAACTACAAATGCTGCCCCTTTTAATGTAAGCAATGTGAAAATTTCGCTTTCAACTGATGGTGGGGTTAGTTTTACAACACTTTTGGAATCTACTGCCAATGATGGAACTGAATCAATTACACTTCCCAATGTTACTACTATCAAGGCAATGATAATGATTGAATCAATAGGAAATGTTTTCTATTGTGTTAGCCCTAAGTTTTTAATTGGTTACACACTCACTCCTGGTTGTATTAATAACTATACTGGTGCTTCCGTGGTAATTCCCGATGGAACAGGTGCAAATGTATATGGGGCTGTTGTAGAGGCTCCAATTACAGTTTCTTCACCAGTAACTATAGAACAAATAAAAGTAAATGTAAATATAAGTCATTCTTATATACAAGATTTAGTTGTTTATTTAGTTGCTCCATCAGGTACAGCATATACATTATGGAACAGACAATGTAATGGTGAAGATGGACTAGTAGCGACTTTTACAGCAAGTGGTACGGCAGTAGTGTGTGGAAGTTCTCCAATATCTGGAAATATTTTACCAAATCAATCATTAGCAGCTTTAACGGGAACTTCCTCTGCTGGAACATGGAAATTAAGGGTCAAAGACGGTTATAACGGTGATACCGGATCTATCATTGGATGGGGTATTGAGTTTTGTAATTCACCTTATACTATCGGCATATCAGACTATTCTTTCGACTTCTTTAATATATTTCCAAACCCTTCAGATGGCGTTTTCAATATCAGTTTATATTCGAATAATACAGAAAAAGCAACTATTCAACTTTTTGACATGAGAGGAAGATTGATAACTCAAAATATTTTTGATTCATCTGAATCTCAAATCAATACCAGTGTTGATTACAGCAATGTATCAGAAGGAATCTATTTGATGAAAATTTCAAAGGGTAACGAAATTGGAACAAAACAAATCGTTATTAAATAATCAACATAATATTTATTACAATAAAGCCGGCTTATTTAAGTCGGCTTTTTTTATATTTAATTTTTTAACTATATTTACAAAAAAAATAACTTCTATCTTAATAACTGTTTTAAAGATAGACTGTTACATTTAATTGTCCTTCCAATGAAAAAAACACTAAAAATATCGGTCTTACTGATTTTTCTATTCATAATATCGCTGTATTATATTCCTTTCACTCAAAAATCGGTCTTTGAATATTACAGTCAAAATGATGCATTCATACAGAACTTACGAGATTTGCAAAGTAAATCCTTAAGAACTGTTCAAGTAGATAATGTTCAATGGAAATATTATTCAGGAGGCAACGGTTCAAAATGTATCCTATTCATACACGGTATGGGTGGAAGTTATGATTTTTGGTGGAATCAAATCCAATTTTTCGAACCGCAGTACAAAGTCATCTCATATACTTTACCCAATGAAATCAATTCGTTGGAAGGAGTAGAAAAAGGTATTTTAGCTATTTTAGCTCAAGAAAAGATAGATAAATTCATTCCAATTGGAACTTCAATGGGAGGTTATATTACCCAATATCTCCTTAACAAACATCCTGAAAGAATTGAAAAAGCGATTTTGGGAAATACTTTTCCACCTAATGATTATATTGTAAAAGAAAATGCAACCAATCGCAAACTCATTCCACTATTACCTGAATTTGTGGTAGGAAAATTGGCAGAAAATCATTTAAAAAAAGACATATTTCCAACTTCGGAAAATCATAAATTATTGGAAGCTTTTCTGCTGAGTGTACCTTTTAGTAAAAAAGGTTTGGCTGCCAGATTTGACGTAGTAACTGACTATTTTGAAGCTACTTCCGAATTACCGGAAATCAAAGTGATTCCCAAACTCATCTTGGAATCGGATAATGATCCTATGATTACACCACAATTGAGAAGCCAACTCAAAAATTTGTATCCCGAAGCTCAAGTTTTTACTTTTCACAACAAGGGTCATTTTCCTTACATCAATGATACTGATACTTATAATAAAGTCGTAAATGATTTTTTAATTCAAAATGATAGTATAATCTTACCGTAACTATTCAATTTCATTTCTATTAACCATCTCGTCCCGATAGCTAAGGGAATCGGGACTAAATACACTCATTTAACTGATTATCTAAACTTTACATAATTATATACAAATGAAAAAACTCGTACTTTTTCTCGCCTTTCTGATCTTTCATTTAGGAATGAATGCTCAAATTGAACCCAAATCATTTAACAAAAAAGATCTTGTAACCACAACTACCCAAGAATCCTTTCAATATTTCATGAAAATTGATGGAATAAATGGGGATTGTAAAGATGCCAAACACCTCAATTGGATCATCTGCTCATCAATATTTTTTGAAATCAAATCCAATATAATTAACGGACAGATTACAGGAAAACCTGTTTTTACTTTGATGATTTATAAAGGATTGGACGCTACAAGTGGAACCTTATTGGAATCTATGTCACTAAACAAATTATTCCCAAAAGTTCAAATTGAAGTTGTGCAAAACATAAACAATAAATGGCTTACGGTTATCAAATACGACTTAAAAAATGTAAGAATTTCAAGCTATAGTGTAGGAGAAAATGAACCTTCAAATTCATTGGAGGAAAAAATAAATGTGATGTTTGAGACCAATTTGGTAACCAATTACACTTATGATACCAATGGGGTATTGATTTCTACCAAAAACACTAACTTGGGATTTCCCAATATTTAAAAAGCAAAAAAAGAGGCATTAAATGCCTCTTTTTATATATAATTACTTTACTAATTTAAATAGCATTAACCACCTTTATCCCTTTGGAAAATTCATCCAAATTGCTTTTTTTGTGAAACAATCGAATCGCTTCATCCGTTACACTCTTGGCGTTTTTAACAGGAAATCCCAACGATACAGCCAGTTTTTCAATAACCTTTTCTTCATCGGGCGTAATTTCATGGCTCACAAATATGATACCCGTAAAATAGAACAATTGTTCAATTCTATCATTGTAATCCAATGGAGGATCTATCGGATAGCGATCAGGGTATTCCAAGATTTTAGTAAACTCAGCATCTTCAATATCCAATTTGAGGGCCATTTTTTTCAAAAACTTTAACTCAACAGGTTCCAATGCACCGTCAGCAAATGCTAATTTTACCAAAGCAGCAAAATAGGTTTTGGCTTTTTTATGCTCTCCGCTGGTAAACAAATCTAGTAAAGACATAATTCTTTTCGTTTTATATTATCGCAAAGTTAAACAAAAAGTTTAGGGAAAAAAAGAAATTTTTAAGATAAGTCGAGAAGAAATCACAAGCATTTTATAATTCGGAAATAATTCTGTCAATTATTACAGAAGTATCAATCAATACCAAACTAAAGACGCCAACTAAAAGAATGATTTTGATAACATTATGCAAAAAAACATAATGTGCATTGGTTTTACTGAACCATACTAAAACAGCTACTATGGTAAGTCCAAATACAGCAAATGCAAAATAATATTTCATTAAGCCTACTTCGGGATATTGAATGATGAAATAAATGGGAAGCAAACTCAACACAATCACCAATGTTATCAAAAGTCGGGTAAAGTATTCACCGTAATAAGTTACAATGGTTTGATAATTAAACAGCATATCTCCTTTTAAATTTTCTAAATCTTTAATTAACTCTTTGATGATTAGTAAAAAGAATAAAAAAGAAGCGTGTACAAAAATGATTTCTTCAAAATTTTTGAAATACGCAAAAATGGCAAAAAAGGGTAAAATACTTAAAAATGCCGCCCCAAAAAGTCCGGTCAAAGGATATCTTTTGAGTTTGTGAGAATAAAACCAAATTAGAAAAATATAAACTCCAATAAATAAAGCCGCCCGCCATGAGACCACAAATCCCAAGGCAAAACCAATAAAATTTAATAAAAAATAACTCTTTAATTTGGTCTCTTGACTGATAAAAGTATCAATCTGCGTCTTGAGTGGTCGGTTGATGGCATCTTTTCCCTTGTCGTAAAAATGATTGATGATATATCCTGCAGCAATCACTGCAGAAGTAGCTAAATACAAAGCCCATAGTTTGTAATCAAATAAAACCCGTCCTAAAGTCTTATTGGGTGCAAACACAAAAATAGCAGAAAGTAATTGGGCTATAAAGACAATAATCAAGTTGTAAGCCCTAACTACTGAAAACAAACTAAAAAATTTGTAGTAGAAAGGCGCATTTTTTTTCTTGTTTAATATGGCTTTTTCTAATAAATCCAATAAAGTGAAAGTTAAAGGGAATTGATTTTAAATTGGCGATTGGCTATTTTAGATTTCCGATTTTTGATTGGCGATTTTAGTCCCGATAGCTATCGGGATTAGATTCTAGATTTGGATTGATCCTGTGGGAAAAAAAATTAAAACCTGTAAACCAATTCCAATTTAAAATTTTTCAATATTTTTTGGGTTTTTTCGTAATTCTCTGTAAAACCGAGGAAATATCCACCGCCACCCGATCCGCAAAGTTTCATATAATAATCATCTGTTTCCAATCCTTTTTGCCAAATACCTTGCATTTTTTGTGGAATCATAGGCTTGAAATTACTGAGTGCTACTTTGGACAATTGTTTGACATTTTGCAACAGCGAATTCACATCTCCTTTTAAAAAATCATGGATACTGGCATCAGTATATTTGGCAAATTCTTCTTTGATCATATTGCGAAAACCTTCATTCTTCATTTTTTCCATAAAAATCTCAACCATGGGTGCTGTTTCTCCAACTTGTTCTGAATCAATCAAAAACACAGCTCCTTTTCCCTCTTTTTGAGAAGGAATACCGGTTGCCTCTAAATCGGTTTTAGAATTGATTAAAATGGGAATACTCAAATAACTGTTCAATGGATCCAAACCCGAACTGGTACCGTGAAAATAAGATTCCATCGTTCCAAAAATGGTTTTGAGTTTGAGTAATTTATCGCGCGTGAGATTTTCCAAAACCGTAATTTTATCTTCAGCATACTTATCGTAAATGGCAGCTACGATTGCACCCGAACTACCAACTCCATAACCACGTGGAATACTGGAATCAAAATACATCCCTTCTTGTAAATCTTTTTCAATTTCGTCAAATCTGAATTGAACCAGTTGTGAATCAATAGTTTTCAAAAAATTTACAAAAACCGATAAATGGGTATGAGATTCTTTCTGAACATCGTCCATCACATCTGATTTCAACAATGAACCCTTAAAGGAATTATAGGGAATAGCCAAACCTTTGGAATCTTTGATGATACCATATTCACCGAAAAGTAAAATTTTTGCGTAGAATAAAGGACTTCTCATTTTAGATTTTAGATTTACGATTTTAGATTTTAGTCCCGATACCATGCCTGCAGCTTGGCAGGACTATCGGGATTAGATTTGCGATTAAATGAAATATTCCGACATAATTGTCATATGGGAATCTCATCCAACACTTACTTCGTCGCAAATATACTGTTTATTTTCACAAAACTGACTCAACTCACTATCGATAAAACTGATAACCTTATTGGTTTCGCTTTTGGGATACAAAACGTGAACGTTGGCTCCAGCGTCCAAAGTAAAACAAACCGGAACTTGAGTCGCTGTTCTGAATTCCCATATCTTTTTAATAATACTTATCGTTTGAGGTTGCATCAGAATAAAATATGGATTGGCAGTCATCATCATGGCATGTAAGCTCAAAGCCTCGGTTTCCACCAATTGCATAAAAGCATTCAAATCACCTTGTTGCATGATGCCGGCCAACAGAGTGAGATTTTCATTGGCTTGCGCAAACCTTTGTTCGGCAAACGGGTGTTGATTCATCAAATTGTGCCCTACACTGCTGGAAACTTTCTTCTGTCCTTTATCCACCAACAAAATCGTATCTTGATAGGTTTTAAAAATGGGATGTACCGTTAATGGAAAAGGGATTCCATACAAATCGGAAGCTGTTTCAAAATCGGGATGTTGTCCCCATAAAACCAAGGAGCCATATACGCTTCGCGTAGCACTTCCCGAACCCAAGCGAGCTAAAAAGGCTGCTTTTTGGTAAAAATAGGTTTCATCCATTTCGGTATTGAAAGCTAGTTCCATTTGCATCAAACACAATGAAAGTGCAGCAAAACTACTAGCCGAAGATGCGATTCCACTGCTGTGTGGGAAAGAATTATGGGTTTGAATTTCAAAAGAAAAATTGTTTATAAACGGCACATACAAAACAATACTTTCAAAATACTTCTGAATCTTCGATTTGAAATCGGGTTTGCTTACCCCATCTAAATACACCTCAAAATCAAATACTTGTTCGGTTTTCCCCGCTTCTTTTGGAGTAAATTTCAAGGTCGTTTCTGTATAACTTTTACTCAAAGTGAAACTGACTGAAGCATTTTTAGGAATTTGTGGATCTGACTTTCCCCAATATTTTACCAAAGCAATATTACTAGGTGCTTTGGCAGAAAACGCTCCCGATATAGGGTTAAAAATAGTCTTAGAAATATACGCTTGATGTATCAATGTTTGAAATTTTATGCAAAATTAGTTAATTTTATTCAAGATTTCCTCATTTTTTTGCACCTTTGCAGCACAAAAACACGTATATGCACGATCAAAACCATACATTTTTAACCGTAGAAAGTAGCAAAAATCTGCTTTTAATCTTGTATATAAGGACCTTTTGGTGAGAAATTTAAGCTGACTTTTAGTCAGAAACGATATATCCAAGCGTCCATTTTCAACAATGGATGCTTTTTTTTTAATTTTTTTAAAATTTTTTTCGATTGAAAATAGATTTTTTTTACATATCAAACATCTAGTTGTAAAATTTGAACGCATTTGAGAGACAGACTTTTGCCATTTTTACCACTTGCTCGTTGAAGACGAGCAGGATGTGTATTGCCTAAAAAATATAATCTATTACATTGATTTTCAATTTTTTAAATCAAAATAAATTTGCACAATTCAAAAACACTTTTTACTTTTGCCCCGTTTTAAAATCAAAAATTATTCATCTAAAAAGCAACATCATTATGACACATAAAATGATATCAAACACATACCCAAATCGTCAGCTGGCAAGCTGTTTAGATTTTGGCTGGTGTTGCTTCGGATTTGACCAATAGTATCAAACTATTTATATCCGAAGCAGGAAACTGTTTCGGATTCTTTGCTCTGAAATCATCAACATTTTTTCCATTCAGTTTCAAGAATAAGAAATTCAAAGTTTAATTAGTCGAGGCTTCCTACGTCCCTTCTAAATTCTAACTCCTAATTTCTAATTTCAGTTTTCAAGGTGCTGTAACTTAACGGCTAAAGTTCCCGGCTGTCTCCTGGGAAGAAATGGGTTCGATTCCCATCAGCACTACCCATCGAGAATAGGCAACCTTTTCTCTAAAAATTTCAACACAAATCCACGACAGGTGTTTCTGTATAGCACCGTTGTAGCAGGTTTTACAAAGTTTGTATGGGATCATGCTATGCAATTTGTTTTGAAGGTTTGTTGATAACCAAAATCAACGCAATCACGCTAAGGGTTACAGGTTCGATTCCTGTGTTTCTTTTGAGAAACTAGTTCAAATGGTTAGAACATTAGCCTCACTCGTCTGTCGCGGGTTCGACTCCCGTATCTCATTTCGGTTGAGATTAACTCAGTGGTAGAGTAACGAAATGGTCTTTTAAACCATTCCAACAAGTTGGATTCACTTGTAAAAAAAATCCTCTCGTCAGGGGACAACCTGACACCGACAATACGCAACAGATGCGAAAACTCAAAAGGTTGGACATCTATAAAAGTTCTTTGCAGTTAAAGGCAACAAGGAAGTGAATTTTTTCTGAATTGGAACGGGAAAAAATTTAAGGAAATAAATTCCGATGGAAAGGAAAGGAAAAGGTAATCGTATTCCATCAGTAAAATTACAACTTCATTGTCCCCTTTTTCTCCGAACTTTTAGGAACATCTGTTGGTATTGTTTTTTGAATAAGACTTTTTATAAAAAGCAAATAGATGGGTTTCACATAGTAGTGAAATAAGTTAAATGATTAAATGTAAGTAAAATGAAATTAGCAAGAGTAAACCAAGGTTATATTGGTTTGGTATTTAGAAATGGCGATTATCGTAAGTTCATCGAAGCAGGATTGCATGTGTTGTACTTTAACGAAGAAGTTCAATTATACAATATGAGTTTGGTGTTTAATGCACCGGTTCTATTGGAAATTTTGATGAAAGATGCCGCATTGATGGAAAAATTACAAATTGTAGAGATTAACGATAGTCAATTGGGTATTTTGTACAAAAACGGTTTGTATCAAAGCGTTTTAAAACCTGGTAGATATATGTATTGGAAAGGTTTGGTGACTTATCAAGTCACTTTATTGAACCTTCAAGAAATTGAAGTTTCCGAAACCATGGATCGAAAAATCCTCAATGTCCCTGAAGTAAGGCTTCAAATGCATGTATATGAAGTAGAACCACATGAAAAGGCTGTTTTGATCATCAATGATCAATTTGTCAAAATCTTGGAAAGTGGTATCTACCGTTTCTGGAAAAATGAAAATGTCATCAGAGTGATGAAAGCCGATTTGCGTATGCAAAACATGGAAATTTCCGGTCAAGAAATTTTGACACAAGACAAAGCTGTTATCAGGATTAACTTCAACACGCAATACAAAGTGACTGATATCATGAAAGCGTTACTCGAACACAAAGATTATGAAAAACAATTGTATGTCATCATCCAATTGGCTATCAGAACTTTTGTAGGAAATAAGACGTTGGACGAATTGTTGGAAAACAAAGACAACATCAGTGAATCTGTTTTGCAAAACGTAAAAGTAATGACCGAAAAAATGGGTGTAAAAATTGAAAACTGCGGTATCAAAGACGTAATCCTTACCGGTGAAATGAGAGACATCATGAACCGAGTATTGGTAGCAGAAAAGAAAGCGCAAGCCAACATCATCACCCGTAGAGAAGAAACTGCTTCTACGCGAAGTTTGTTGAACACGGCCAAATTGATGGAAGAAAACACCATGTTATTCAAATTGAAAGAAATGGAGTTTATCGAGAATATTGCCGACAAAGTAGGTAACATCAGCATTTCCGGACAGGGAAATCTTTTAGAACAAATCAAAGAAGCGTTTACCGCAAAGTCCTAAAAGTAATGACTACCAGTATGGAGGCATATGGAAAAAGTGAAAACAATCTAGGTGAAGTTACTGCTTCCGCTCTGGCGGGAGCAGCGCTTCATCAATTTTTTAAAAAAAATCATACTATAAGTAGTCATGAATCACAAAAGCATTGCCCAAATTCTGGAAATACTATACAGAAAGGCATATAAATCAAAATTAAAAGATCAAAAATTAACTGAGTTATCGGATGAATTAAAAAGGATCAATGCGTATTTCAATACGACCGATTGGCAAAGTATGCTGTTAGCCGTAATTTTTGTAAAATCCACCATCAATTCCTTGAACGTAAATGATTTGATGGAATATTTCGGGTTAAACGATGTCAAATTTTTAAGGTTAATACCCGAAATCAAAAATCTTCAGAAGAAGAACTTCTTTTCCGATACCGATTCGGATCTTAAAAACCTGACCTTTGATTTAAATGGAACTATTCAGGAATGTATATTTGACAATCAACCGATTCCTATGGAATTTTTGAATTCCCAAGATATGAAAAAGAACTTGGAATCCTTGATGAAAGAGTTCAAAAAACTCAAAAACGAAAAAAACAATCACAATGAAAGCGGATTTATTTTTCAAAATAAATTCAGACGACTCATGGAGCAATTCCATGAATTAAAATTGCTTCAATATTTAAAACCCAAACTCAGAATGGATGAAACATTTCTACTTGTGGAAATGTTGGAAGATTTTTGGGTGTACGGACATGAAGATTTCTATACGGATTTGACTTATTCGCTCAACATTTATTACGATTCACATCAGGAATCCATGAAAAAAACCATACAAATCATCCATGGTGAATCGGCACTTGTCAAATTAGCTTTATTGGACGTAGAGCCCAATCAAATAGCTAAAGAAACCCATGTGAAATTGAGTTACAAATTTCTCGAAGTTTTGAATCAATTGGAACATCTAGATTTACAGATCAGTCCAATTAAAGACAAAAGGTTGAAATATCCTGAACAAATCGACCCAAAAACACTTTTTTACAATGCGAGTGAACAAGAAATGTTGTTTCCATTACAAAAGAGTTTAGCAGATACAACCTTTAAAAAATTGCAAAAAAAATTGCAAAAAGCGCATTTGCCAATGGGACTAACCGTTCTACTATACGGTCAACCCGGAACCGGAAAAACGGAAACGGTTTATCAACTCGCTAGAAAATATCGTCGACCTGTATGGAAAGTTGACATTTCCGAAACCAAAAGCATGTGGTTTGGCGAAAGTGAAAAGCGCATCAAAAAAATCTTTACAGATTATGCAGCCATCAAAGAAAGGCAGAAAGTCTGTCCGATTCTCTTATTCAACGAGGCTGATGGCATCATTGGCAAACGCAATGAAAACATTCGCGGAAGCGTAGATCAAACCCAAAACACTTTGCAAAACATACTTTTGGATGAACTCGAACGTTTTGACGGAATTTTCTTTGCCACTACCAATTTGGTCAGCAATCTTGATACAGCTTTTGAAAGACGTTTTTTATTTAAAGTCCATTTTGACAAACCAACTTTGGAAAATGCTGCCCGAATTTGGAAAAATAAAATTCCTTATCTATCCCAGCATCAAGCCTTGCAATTGGCAAAAGAATTTACTTTTTCAGGAGGAGAAATGGACAATATAGCTCGAAAGGTATTGATGAATGAACTGCTTCAAAACACCAAACCGGATTTTGAAAATATCAAAGCCTTTTGTCAACAAGAAAGATGGGCTGAAAAAGATACTAGGGTGAAAGTGGGGTTTAAAATTACCCAGTAGTTTGGTGAAAATTTCTGCAACAAAATTTATGCAACAATTTTAAACTCATAAAGGTTTCATTTACTAAATCTTAGAATTTCAACGACACTAATTTTTTCACATTTTGGAAACAAAATGGTATTAAAAAAAATGAGATATTTCTTTTTGTAATCAAAATTATTATATCTTTGTGCAATCGATTGCATAAATTTAATAAAATGACGAAACACGAATTCAGATACGCCTCACATCCCGATGATGCTTTACAATATGGTACTGATAAATTGAGAGATTTATTTTTAATAGAACACTTATTTATTGAAAACCAAATATCATTTACTTACAGCATGTATGACCGAATGATTGTCGGTGGAGCAAAACCGGTAAAACTGGATTTAAAATTGGAAACATTGCCTTATTTGAAGTCTGAAAACTTTTTGGACAGACGAGAAATGGGCGTTATCAATGTCGGAGGAAAAGGAAAAGTTAAAGTAGATGGAATACTATATGAGTTGGATAAAAAGGAAGCACTTTATATCGGAAAAGATAAGAAAGAGGTAATATTCATGGCTGGAGGAAATCCACTATTCTACATCAATTCTACACCTGCGCACAAAGCGTATCCGACTAAAAAAATAGGAAAAGAAGATGCTGAAATCATTCAACTCGGAGATATAAAACATGCCAATAGACGCATTTTGAATAAATTAATTGTCAACAGTATTGTAGATACTTGCCAACTACAAATGGGGCTTACAGAATTATTGGAGGGAAATGTTTGGAATACCATGCCACCGCATACGCATGAGCGTAGAATGGAAGTCTATTTTTATTTTGACTTGGAAGAAGGGCAAACGGTGAGTCATTTTATGGGACAACCGCAAAATACACGTCATATATTCATACATAATAACCAAGCCGTATTATCGCCGGAATGGTCGATTCACGCTGGAGCAGGAACCAGTAATTATTCTTTTATTTGGGGAATGGGCGGTGAAAATTTGGATTATGGCGATATGGATCTTGTAACTCCAAACCAATTGAAATAAAATGATGGACTTATTTGATTTAAGTGGAAAAATAGCACTTGTAACCGGTTGTAAACGAGGGATAGGATTTGCTTTGGCAGAAGCTTTGGCAGAAGCTGGAGCCGACATCATAGGTGTTTCCGTCAATTTGGAATTACAGAATTCTGAAATCGAAAAGAAAGTTACGGAAATCGGACAAAAGTTTTACGCCTATCAAAGTGATTTCTCCAACCGAAAATCACTCTATCAATTCATTGAAAAAGTAAAAAAAGAACATCTCGTCATCGATATTTTAGTCAACAATGCGGGAACAATTTTAAGAAAACCAGCAGTCGAACATCCTGATGAATATTGGGATACCGTAATGGAAGTCAATTTGAATGCTCAATTTATCTTAAGTCGAGAAATTGCAAAAAATATGTTGCATAAAGGTTCCGGAAAAATTATTTTCACAGCATCTTTGTTAACATTTCAAGGCGGCATCAACGTTCCGGGATATGCAGCTTCCAAAGGAGCAATCGGTCAACTCACTATGGCTTTATCCAATGAATGGGCTTCCAAAGGCATACAAGTCAACGCGATAGCACCCGGATATATAGCTACAGATAATACGCAAGCCTTAAGGGATGATTCGGAAAGAAGTGCATCAATTTTATCAAGAATACCAGCGGGCCGTTGGGGAAAACCGGAAGATTTTAAAGGTCCAATCGTGTTTTTAGCCTCTAAAGCCAGTGATTATATGAGCGGTACCATTCTCACCATTGACGGTGGTTGGATGGGACGATAATTTTAAAACAGTAGCATCATGTCCAATTCTTTTATTCATGACCAATTTTTGTTGAAAAACAAATATGCGCAGGAGTTATATCACAACTATGCGGCACATCAACCCATCATAGATTATCACAACCACTTGCCTCCTAAAGAAATAGCTGAAAATAGAGTTTTTGAAAACATCAGTCAGGTGTGGTTGGCGGGTGATCACTACAAATGGCGCGCTATGCGTACCTTAGGTGTAGATGAGAAATTCATCACCGGAACTGCATCCGACAAGGAAAAATTTATTGCTTGGGCCAAATCGGTTCCTGCAACGGTTCGAAATCCATTGTATCATTGGACCCATTTGGAGTTAAAACGCTATTTTGGAGTTGACGTTTTACTCAACGAACAAAACGCATCGGAAATCTACGATGAAATCAATCAAAAATTACAAACGCCTGCCTATACTTGTCTTGGATTATTAGAACAAAGGAATGTTGAAACCGTTTGCACTACGGAAGATCCAACTGATACTTTGGTCCATCACCAAAATTATTCAAAGACGCATCCGAAGATAAAAATGAGTACTGCATTTCGTCCCGACAAAGCCATTTTCATCGAAAATGAAGAATATAATGTCTATCTTGATCGTCTAGCAGCTTCTGCAGAAATGGAGATTTCAACCTTTCAAAATTTGAAAGATGCCCTAAACAAACGCATGGTTTATTTTCACGAAAACGGTTGTCGATTGTGCGATCATGGATTGAATTATGTACCATTTGCAGAAGCAACTGAATCTGAAATTGAAAAAATATTTGAAAAAAGAAGAGCCGGAAAACAAGTAAGCAAAGAGGAACAAGAAAAATTTCAAACATCTTTATTGTTGTTTTTAGGAGAAACTTACCACGAATTCAAGTGGGTTCAACAGTTTCATCTCGGTGCTTTACGCAACAATAATGAACGCATGCTCAATCTGTTGGGTCCAGACACAGGTTGGGATTCTATCGGCGACTTTCAGCAAGCCTCTGCCCTATCCAAATTTTTAAATGCATTGGATAAAAAAGATAAACTGACCAAAACCATCTTGTACAATCTCAATCCCGCTGATAATGAAGTGTTGGCCACTATGATTGGGAATTTTAACGATGGGAAAATCAAAGGGAAAATGCAATTTGGTTCCGGATGGTGGTTTTTAGATCAAAAAGATGGCATTGTCAAACAATTAAATGCCTTGTCCAATATGGGTATGTTGAGTAGTTTCATCGGAATGCTAACCGATTCGCGAAGTTTTTTATCATTTCCACGTCACGAATATTTCAGAAGGATTCTTTGCAATATATTTGGTGAAGAGATGGAAAGTGGTGAATTACCGACAGACATTGAAATGATGGGTAAAATCATTTCCGATATCAGTTATCACAACGCCAAAAACTACTTTGATTTTTAACAATTTGATTAAATTATTATATAGCGTCTTGTATACAACCCTGATTTTTACTAGTATTTATCCATTTTAAGAAATTTAATTCATTCAATTCTAATGAAAAAAATCGTAACCTTAGGCGAAATCATGTTACGTTTATCCACTCCCGACTACAAGAGATTTGTTCAAGCTGACAGCTTTGATGTTACTTATGGCGGAGGCGAAGCCAATGTGGCTGCAGCTTTATGCAATTACGGTTTACAGGGAACCTTTGTCTCCAAAGTTCCTAATAATGCCATTGGCCAATCTGCAATCAATCACCTACGCCGTTTCGGAGTTGACACGCAATTCATTGCACGTGGTGGCGAAAGATTGGGGATTTATTTTTTGGAAACCGGCGCGTCTATGCGTGCTTCACAAGTAATATACGACCGGGCGCATGCCTCCATTGCTGATGTGGAAATTTCGGAGTTTGATTTTGACCAAATTTTTGAAGGAGCCGATTGGTTTCATACCACCGGAATTACACCTGCTTTGAGTGACAAAGCTGCAGCTTTGACTTTGGCTGCTTTAAAAGCTGCAAAATCCAAAGGCATTACAACGAGTATGGATTTAAATTTCAGAAAAAAACTTTGGAGCAGTGAAAAAGCACAGAAAGTTATGACTGAATTGAGTTATTTCGTTGATGTTTGTATCGGTAATGAAGAAGACGCCGAATTGAGTTTAGGGTTTAAAGCTGGCCAAACCGATGTTACGAAAGGGGAGTTACATTTGGATGGTTATAAGGATGTATTCAAACAAATGAAAGCCAAATTCGGTTTCAAATTTATTGCTTCTTCTTTACGTGAGAGTTATAGTGCTAGTGATAATGGTTGGAGTGCATTGGTATATGACGGTCATGACTTTTACCATACCAAATCCTACAAAGTTCGCATAGTTGATCGCGTAGGAAGTGGCGATTCTTTTGCCAGTGGCTTGATTTACGGATTGGTTACAGGAATGCCTATGAATGAAGCAGCCGAATTTGGGGTTGCTGCCAGCGCCTTAAAACACACCATTCCGGGAGATTTAAATCACGCTACTTTGTCAGAAGTCAAAGATTTGATGAAAGGTGACGGAAGTGGACGTGTGCAACGTTGAGGATTATTTAAAGTTATTAGGTTAACTTTTCCCCAACAAAGTTGGTGGATTAGGTTATAAATTATTGAGTTATAAGGTAGATTGGTTTTTTTAAGAATTGTTTGTTTGATCAATTTTGGAAATTAAAAACGTTTGGCAAATGATTAATTCCACCCATTTAATTACCTTTCAAATACCTCGATAAGAAATCAATTTCAAATCAAGAATTACCATAAACCATGATTATAGATTCCATAGAAAACGCTTTCAAATACCAACATTTACATCCACAATTTGCCAAAGCTTTTCAATATATTTTGAATACTGATTTGGATCTACTAGACAATGAAACCATTTTATTGGAAGACGGATTAAAGGTCATGGCCAGCCAAAAAATGGGCAAAACCACAGCCGAAAGTTTGGAAAAGTTTGAATGTCACAATCAGAATATTGACATTCAATTTTGCATCAAAGGCAATGAAAGTATAGGATGGAAACCTCGTCAAAAATGTCGGCATCCCAAAGGGGAATATTCAGTAGAAAAAGATGTCTTGTTTTTTGACGAAACACCCGACATGTTTTTCAAACTGACCGATGGTCAATTTGCCATTTTCTTTCCTGAAGATGTCCATGCTCCCATGATTGGTGACGAATTGATTAAAAAATTAGTTTTTAAAGTTAAGATTTAACCCCATGAACGCGCAAAAAGTTACAGAAAACATCGTTGCTCAAGGCATTTTACCACTTTATTTTCATGAAGATGAAGAGATATCGCTCGAAGTATTGAAAGCAATCTATAAAGCAGGAATCAAAGCGGTGGAATACACCAATCGAGGTGATGCCGCTTTACATAATTTTGGAAAAATGCTAGCCTTACGCAATGCTGAAATGCCCGATTTGCTTTTAGGCATTGGCACAATAAAAAATGTAGCTCAAGCACAAATTTTTTTAGATCAAGGAGCCGACTTTTTTATCAGCCCTGGATTTGTACCTGAGGTAGCAACTTTTCTACTTTCACAAGATAAATTCTACAGTCCCGGTTGTATGACGCCATCGGAGATTATCGCCGCTGAAAATACAGGAGTCACTTTTATCAAATTATTCCCCGGTAATATATTGGGAGTCGATTTTTTGAGTAGCATCAAAGACATTTTTCCTAAATTAAAATTTATGCCCACAGGCGGAGTAGATACGAGTAGAGCAAGTATTGAAAGTTGGTATAAAGCCGGTGTTTCAGCCGTGGGGATGGGAAGTAAACTCATCAGTAAAAAATTGATGTCAGACCGAGATTATAAAACTATTGAAATGGAAACTAAAAAAGTTTTAGCAATTATTCAGGAAATTAAAATCCAATACACCTAAAATATCAAAATATGCAAAACCATTCTACCACAGTAAAACCTACTTACTTTCGATGGACGATTGTCGGATTGTTGTTTTTCGCAACTACTATCAATTATTTGGACCGACAAGTCTTATCATTGACTTGGAAGGATTTTATACAGCCTGAGTTTCATTGGGAAAACAATGATTACGGAAATATAACTGCTTTATTCTCTATATTTTACGCTTTCAGCATGTTATTTGCCGGAAAATTTGTCGATTGGATGGATACTAAAAAAGGGTTTCTTTGGGCAATTGGAATATGGTCGGTTGGTGCTGTTTTACACGCTTTTTGTGGGATTGCCACTTCGGGAATGCTAACAGGCAATTGGATTGTTGGTTTTGAAGGAGCAAAAGAACAAATTGCAACAGTCGACAATGTTTCAATGGTTATCAGCACTAGCGTAACTTTATTCATATTTGCACGCTTGATATTAGCCATTGGTGAAGCAGGGAATTTTCCAGCCGCCATCAAAACTACGGCGGAATATTTTCCTAAAAAAGATCGAGCTTTTGCTACGAGTATATTTAATGCCGGGGCAACTGTCGGGGCATTAGCAGCGCCATTGTCTGTTCCTTTTATTGCCAAAGCTTTGGGTTGGGAAATGGCCTTTATCATTATTGGCGCATTGGGTTTTGTTTGGATGGGTTTTTGGATATTCTATTACAACAAACCGCATGTGCATCCCAAAGTTAATGCAGAAGAATTGACTTATATTTGTCAAGATGATGTTTTGGATGCCAATTCGCAAGTAGTAGAAGAAAGACATTTGAGTATGCGGGAAGTTTTTGGTTACAAACAAACTTGGGCTTTTGCTTTTGGAAAGTTCATGACCGATGGGGTTTGGTGGTTTTACTTGTTTTGGACGCCAGCCTATTTGAGTTCGGTTTATGGAATGAATAGTACACAAAGTGCTTTACCGTTGTTTATATTATATACCATTACTTTATTATCTATCATTGGAGGTTGGTTGCCCAAGTATTTCGTTGACAAAAAAGGCATGAATCCTTATGCCGGTAGAATGCGAGCCATGTTATTGTTTGCTTTTTTTCCATTATTGGCACTTTTGGCACAACCCGGAGGTGAAATTACTTATTGGATTCCGGTGTTGATTATCGGGATTGCCGGAGCTGCACATCAAGCATGGTCTGCCAATATTTTTTCAACTGTAGGCGATATGTTTCCTAAAAAAGCCATTGCTACCGTAACCGGAATTGGTGGTATGGCAGGAGGTATAGGTTCGTTTTTAATAAATAAAAGTTCTGGAAAATTATTTGATTTTGCGCACAAAAACTGGACTACAATTGACGGTGTTCCTTTCTTGGATAAATATCCACAATACCTTACCGAACGCATTCCCGACCATTTTTTTGAAAACTTATCTCAATCGGGTGCGGTTGTGGCAGATGGAATCAATACCGGATATATGATTATTTTTTCCATATGTGCCGTTGCCTATCTCATTGCTTGGGGCGTTATGAAAGCATTAGTACCAACCTATAAAGTCATTGAATAATGTCAAATCATTCTAAAATACCACTCAACAGAGAAACAATTGAAAATACATCCCAATATCCAATTAAAGTTTTACAATTTGGGGAAGGAAACTTTTTAAGAGCTTTTGTCGATTTCGCCTTCTATCAACTTAATAGAGACTTAAACTTTAATGCCGGTGTAGTGGTCATACAACCTTTACCAGGTGGAATGGTTGATCGAATTGAAAAACAAGACGGATTATATACGCTATTTTTAAATGGCATCAAAAATGGCCAAAAAATACAGGACATCTATTTAATAGATAATATCGTTAAATGTGTAAATCCTTATCAAGATTTTAATGCTTATTTGGAATTGGCCACTCTTGAATCTTTAGAATTTGTAATATCCAACACAACTGAAGCAGGTATAGAGTTTGTTGAAATCGATACCCTTTTGAATACTCCTCAAAAATCCTTTCCTGCCAAACTTACTGCCTTTTTATACAAAAGATATAATCATTTTAAGGGAGATTCTTCCAAAGGCTTGACCGTAATACCATGCGAACTCATAAACAACAATGCTGATACGCTTAAATCCATTCTAATTCAATATAGCCAACTTTGGCATTTGGAAACCGAATTCGAAGATTGGTTAAATCAAGCTTGTAGTTTTCACAATACATTGGTTGATCGTATTGTTCCCGGCTATCCAAAGGATCATATTGAAGAATACAACAACCAATTGATTTATCAAGATGATTTATTGGTGACAGCCGAACCGTTTTTCCTATGGATAATAGAAGGAGATGAAAAACTGAAAGCCAAATTACCTTTTCACAAAATTGATTTAGACGTTAAAATAGTTGCTGATATGCAACCCTATCGCACCCGAAAAGTAAGAATTCTCAATGGTGCACATACCGCAATGGTACCCTTGTCTATTATGTATGGGAATGAAACGGTGAGAGAAACTTTGGAAAATGACTTTACCGGAATGTTTGTGTCCAAATTGATTTTTGATGAAATCAATCCAACCTTACACATGGATAAGGATGAATTATTTCAATTTTCCAATGAAGTTTTAGATCGTTTTAGAAATCCGTTTATCAAACATTTATTGTCGGATATTGCCTTGAATTCCATTTCCAAATTTAAAGTTAGAGTATTGCCGAGTATGTTGGAATATTTAAAAAACAATCAGAAGTTGCCTGTATATCTGACTTTTTCAATGGCTTGTTTGATTCGTTTTTACAAAGGAGATTGGCAAGGAAAAATGCTTCCTATTAAAGATACGCCAGATATAGTTAACTTCTTTGTAGAAACTTGGAAGTCTGAAAATCTTAGTCAGATAGTTACAACCCTGTTAGGAAATATTGATTTTTGGGAAAGTGATTTGAATCAAGTGGTAGGTCTTAAGGATGCGTTGGTTTTGGCGCTCCAAGAAATTGAAACAAATGGACTAGTAGCAGGATTTACAAATTTCAATAAACAACTTGCTTAAAAACAGAGCTTATGTTAAAAAAAATCATCAAAATCAACCCTAACGACAACGTCTTGGTAGCTTTAGCCGATATTGAAGCTGGCGAAATCATACATTTTGAAACAAATGCCATTACTCCTGTGACAAATGTTAAAGCCAAACACAAAATGGCTGCGCAAGATTTTAAAGTAGGCGATCCTATTTTTATGTATGGTGTACTGGTTGGAAAAGCAAGTTTACCGATTCAAAAAGGGGAAGTTTTGACGACTGAAAATGTTAAACATCAAAGCGAAGAAGTTACTAAAAAACAAACCACGCTTTCATGGACCATACCCAATGTGGATAAATGGAAAGACAAGAGTTTTATGGGTTATCACCGTGAAGATGGACAGGTTGGCACGAATAATATATGGTTATTTTTCCCATTGGTATTTTGCGAAAACAAAAATATTGAGCGCTTAAAAGATATTTTTGAAGAGTTGGTCCCCAAAAAAATTGACCAACACAAGCTTTTGTTACGTTCTTTAATATCTGATGCAAATGAAAATCAAACCGATTTCGGAAATATTCCCAACCCAACCTTTGAAAATATTGAGGTAAAATTCATAACCCATCAAGGAGGTTGTGGGGGTATCAGACAAGATGCAGAAGGTTTAGCCCGACTTTTGGCGGGTTATGTAAACAATCCCAATGTAGCCGGAGCAACCGTTTTGAGCTTAGGATGTCAAAATTTACAAGTTGAATTATTTAAAAAAGTACTCCATCAAATCAATCCCCATTTACAAAAAGAAGTTTTAATATTCGAACAACAACAGATAGGAACAACAGACAAAATGCTTCAAATGGTCATTAAGGATTCATATGAAGCCATCAAACGAGCTAATGAAATTAAAAGAAAACCGGCTGCATTATCCAATTTATCTATCGGATTGGAATGTGGTGGTTCGGATGGATTTTCAGGTATTTCTGCTAATCCGGCATTGGGAATCGTATCGGATATTTTTGTTGCTTTGGGTAGTAAAACCATTTTATCAGAATTTCCGGAATTATGCGGTGTTGAACAAGAATTGATGGACCGATGCGTTGATGAAGAAAAAGCAAATAAGTTTTTATCCTTGATGAAAGCTTTTGAAAAATCAGTCGTAGATGCTGGTTCAGGATTTGATATGAATCCATCACCTGGAAATATTAAGGATGGATTGATTACCGATGCCATGAAATCGGCAGGCGCGGCCAAAAAAGGTGGTACTGCTCCAATAGTTGATGTATTGGATTATGGAGAATACATTTCAAAACCTGGGTTGAATCTACTTAACACACCGGGAAATGATGCCGAATGCACTACTGCATTGGTAGGTTCAGGAGCCAATATCGTTCTGTTTACCACCGGTTTAGGAACCGGCATGGGTAATCCAATTGCACCGGTTTTAAAAATTTCATCCAACACGCAGTTGGCTCAAAAAATGGATGATATTATTGATATTGATGCCGGAGAAGTAATCAGTGGAAATAAATCGATACAGGAAGTAGCCGAAGCTATTATTGACTATATCATAGAAGTGGCAAGTGGTCGCATTACATCAAAAGCCGATGCTTTGAAACAAGATGTATTTATTCCTTGGAAAAGAGGGGTTTCACTTTAAACTCTCATGATAGGAAGTTTCATAAAGCAATATTTATCTCAACTATCAAACGGTAATTACGTAAATATTTGATCTAATAAATTTATTTTTTGTTTTTTACCTTCTTTGTAGAGGACATTCTGACAAGTAATCTTGGAGTCAAAACTACCTTCTTTTCAATTTTCACCTGATTGGAAGAATTCATTTGTTCCAAAAATATTTGAGCAGTCATTCTTCCCATTTCCAAAGGAGTTTGGTCAACAGAAGAGATGGTGAGCTCCATAAATTGGGTAACCGGTTCGTTACTAAAGCCCACAATGGAAAAGTCATCGGGAATAGCATAACCATTTGCTTTCAATTCTTTGATCAAACCAACCGCAGCAAAGTCACTGGATGAAAAAACAGCATCGGGAAGCGGATTCAATTTGATTAATTGGTTAGTTGCTTCCATACCTGCTTCAACTTTACTTTCTGTTTCTATAACATAATTTTCATCAAAGTCTAATTTATAATCTAGCAAAGCTTTCTTATATCCTTCAAAACGGTCACGATAAATATGTAATGTTCGATCTCCCGCAAAATGAGCTATCTTTTTACAACCTGTTTTGATCAAATGCTCTGTTGCTTTATAGCCCCCTTCAAAGTCATTGATGGTTACGGAACTTACACCAGGCATTTCCCTTTTTCTATCAAAAAAAATGAGGGGAATATTTTTTTTGATAATGCGATTTAACTCGGATAATTCGGTCATGGCATTGGAAATGGACATAAAAATGCCATCCACTTGCGCATTGAGTAAAGCATCAATATTATCGATTTCGCTTTCCTTTTGATCATATGTTTGACAAATAATTACGTGGTAACCATGCGGATATAATTCATCTTGAATTCCTTTGATTACAGTAGCAAAGAAACTTCTATCAATCCTAGGAACAATGACGCCAACATTGAAAGTTTTGCCACTTTTCAAGGCTAAAGCAACTTTATTCTGGCGGTAATTCATTTCCTTAGCTTTCTCAAGTACCAATTCACGAGTCTTATCACTGATCGTAGGATTGTTATTCAGGGCTCGAGAAACTGTAGCAGCGGTAATATTCAGCTCTCTAGCTATGTCATAAATAGTGATTCTCGGACTCATTTAATGAAAATTATATCAAAATATTAGATTATGTAAAATTACACATTATTTAGATAAAATGAAGATTTTATTCAATTAGAATTGAGTCGTTTGATTATGGTTTGATAAATATCGTATTTATCTCATTATCAAGATTATTTAAATATATATTTCAAATTTTACTAACGTTTTTTTTGCTCAATTCAAAGATAATATTTATCTTTGCGTAATCGATTACATTAAGATATACAGCATTTATGCGGTAATAGTTAATTATACTTATCATGAGAAGATATTCAATCATCCTTTTTTTCCTTCCATTTTTATTCTTTGCTTGTAAAAATACCAAACAAAGCAATATACAACAAATGGTTTCTGGTTGGGATTTTGCAAAAAAAATTGAAGAACGTATTGTTGTTCCCTCATTTCCCAATCGTTCCTTTAATATTTTAGATTACGGCGCAAAAGAATCGGTTGAAGTCAATAATACTGAAGCCTTTCAAAAGGCAATCAAAGCATGTTCTGATGCAGGTGGTGGAAAAGTCATTGTACCGAAAGGCGTATTCTATACAGGAGCTATACATCTTTTGGATAATGTAAATCTCCATTTGCTCGAAGGAGCCGAAATCAGATTTAGCACGAATCCCAATGATTATTTACCTGTAGTTCTAACATCCTTTGAAGGAACTGAATGTATGAACTATTCGCCTTTGATTTATGCATTCCAAAAGAAAAACATCGCCATAACCGGAAAAGGGATTCTCAACGGTCAAGCCGATATTTCAAATTGGTGGCCTTGGTGTTCAAAAGATGAATACGGTTGGAAAGCAGGTATGCCCAGTCAGAAGGATAAAGGAAATCGAGAGCGTTTGATTACTTCTGCTGCAGAAAATATTGCTCCCGAAAATCGGATTTTTGGTTCAGGATTCTACTTGCGACCTTCATTTATTGAGACCAATCGTTGTGAAAACATCCTCATTCAAGGCGTAAAAATCATCAATGCACCGTTTTGGGTAATTCATCCTTTTTTATCAACTAGTATCACGGTTGATGGGGTTACCGTTGAAAGTCACGGTCCAAACAACGATGGCTGTGATCCAGAATACTCAAAAAATGTCATGATTAAAAATTGCACCTTTAATACAGGTGACGATTGTATCGCAATTAAATCGGGAAGAGATGCCGATGGTAGGAGAATAGCTGTAAAAAGTGAAAACATCATTGTTAGAAATTGCAATATGATAGATGGTCATGGTGGCGTAGTGATGGGAAGTGAAACTTCGGGTGGAGTAAGCAATGTATTTGTTGAAAACTGTACTATGGATAGTCCAAACTTAGACAGAGTCATACGCATTAAAACCAACTCCAACAGAGGTGGATTGACTGAAAATGTATATGTGAGAAACATCAAGGTCGGGCAAGTAAAAGAATGTGTTTTAAAACTCAATATGTTTTATGTTGCTTGGGATGATCCAATTGGAACCTTTATCCCAGAAATCAGAAATATATATCTCGAAAATATTCAAGTTGAGAATGGAGGTTCGTTTGGTATTTTGGCTAAAGGATTCGAACAATCACCGATTCAAAATGTAACCTTAAAAAATGTTACAATTAATAAAGTTGGACAACCCTACTCTATCGAAAATGTCAAAAATCTCAAATTGATTGACACTTATATGAATGGAATTCTGATAGAAAGTCCGAATTGACCACAGTTGATACAGCAATTAAATAAAAATTAAATAAATTTTGTTCGTTAATTTTTAATTTTCAATAATTTTATACAGGCTTGATTCGCATCAAGCCTGTATTTTAAAAAATGTATATAAATATAAAATATTTAGCTTTTATTATTTCCTTTTTTAGCTCACTAATCGTTTTTACTCAAAATCAAATAGTGAAAGATACCTCTTTTACGGTATACGCCGCTTATTTGAAAGCGCAAAATAATTTCCCCGATATACATATTGCAAAAGTAAAAAATACACGTTCAATTCTTGAACAAGACAGAATAGTTTATAAGCAAGTGGGAGCAAGAAACTTGGTTTTAGAACACTTTCGAAAAAAAAATGCTAGAAAACTTCCAATAATCATTTTTATTCATGGCGGCGGATGGAAATCAGGTGATTATACACAATTAAAACCACTGGCGCAAAGTCTGGCAAAAAAAGGATATGCCTGCTTTTTAATAGAATATAGATTGACGGATGAGGCTATCTATCCTGCTGGTATTTGGGATATCAAAACGGCAATAAAATACATCAAATCCAATGCAGATTCCTTCCAAGCTGATCAAAACCGAATCGCCGTCCTTGGATTCTCTTCAGGTGGACAAATGGCAACATTGGTTGGTACAACCCAAAACAATCCTGCTTTTGAAGACCCAAATGATTCTTCGTTTGGAAACACATCGATTCAAGCCATCATCAATATTGACGGTATTGTAGCTTTTAAACATCCTGAATCGGAAGAAAATAAATCGGCAGCTTTTTGGTTGGGTGGAACATATGAGGAAAAACCAGATATTTGGATGCAAGCTTCTGCTTTAACCCATACCGATGAAAATTCACCACCAATTCTCTACTTAAACAGTAGCATCACAAGGTTTCATGCCGGAAGAGATGATATGATCAGCATCCTGAATAGACATAATATTTACAATGAAACTCAAACTTTTCAAGAGACGCCACATACCTTTATATTTTTTGATCCTTGGTTTAAACCAAGCATCGACTGTATAACTCATTTTTTAAAAAAAACAATAAGATAAAAACCCCAATATGATGCGAAATTTTTTTTCTATGCTTATCATACTTGCTTTCACGGTTTCCTGCAAAACAACTCAACAGAACACTTTAGAAAAATCGAATAACCCGTCCAAAACCTATGCAGAGATTTCAATCGCTCAAGGGGGACAATGGAATGGTAATGTTTATGAAAACGGAACTTCGTTTAAAAATGTTGACAATTTATGGGTTCCCAAAAGCCATACCGATCATTCTTGGTACATCCGATATGAAGGTCCTGGATGGGAAAGTAATAAAATTGGATATAGAATTTATTTAGACTGGCGCAACGCTATTGATATTTATGGAAAACTGACTGATAGTTTAGTATTACACAAAATCGGACAAGACGGCTTTGAATCTTATCACCACCCACAATCTTGGGGAATGGATATTTTAAAAGTTGGAAAAGGTTTGGGAATAGGATCGATAGGAAGAATTGTAAATGGAGAAGTAATGCATTTTAATGAAGTGGATTCCACCTATGCAAGTGTCCACAATTCAAATCTAGAATCTTCTGTAAAAATCACCTACAAAGGATGGAAAACAGCAGATGACAAAATCAATCTCACCTCTACATTAAGCATTAAACCCGACAGTCGAGTGACAAAACACACCATAGAAACGTCAAATGCCCTACCCGGTTTATGCACTGGTATTGTCAATCATAAAGTGGATTATTTTACTAGTGAAAATAGTGAAAAAACGTGGGGATATATCGCAACTTATGGCATTCAATCTTTGGTTCCTGATCAATTGGGAATGGCGATTTTTTATCAAAAAAACAGTGTCCAAGATATTTTTACCGGAAAAGACGATTATCTCATCACATTCAAACCTACAACCGATACCCTAACTTTCTATTTTGTAGGTGCATGGGAACAAGAACAAAACGGCATTAAGAATAAAACTGAATTTATCGTCTATTTAAACCAACTTTTGAGTTTATTGAACAAAAATAATTCATTATAAACTCCTCAAATTAAACTATATAATTTCTAATGAAACCAAATTTATGATGAGGCTACCTAAAAACCCAATATACTTTTTATTGTTGATTACGCTTTTTCAAATGGGTTGCAAACCCAAACAAAACACGACGATTGCATCAACAGAAAACACAAAAATTGTTTCAGAACAATTGAAATGGTCAGAGCGGATGGCATTATCGGAAATACATAGATTTCCAGACCCTACCCTACTCGATTTTCAAGAAAAACCAAGATGGAGTTATACGAATGGTTTGGTTTTACAAGCAATGTCAAAAGTATACGAGCAAAACGGGAATCAAAAAATAATGGATTATATCGAAAGTTATGCTGAGAAAATGATCAATGAAGATGGTTCTATCAATACATATAAAATGTCCAATTTCAATTTGGATATGATTAAATCGGGGGATGCTATCTTCTTTTTATATCAAAAAAATCGAGAAAATCGATATAGAATTGCGATGGATTCTTTACACAAACAAATGGAATTACAACCTATAACTTCCGAAGGTGGATATTGGCATAAAAAAATCTATCCTTATCAAATGTGGTTGGATGGCGTTTATATGGCAGAACCATTCCATGCCCAATACGCTTTAACATTTATGGATGAAACAGAAAGACAAAAAGTTTTTGATAAAATAGTTTTACAATTTGATTTAATTGAAAAACACAATCGCGATTCCGTTTCAGGATTATATTACCACGGTTGGGACGAAAGTAAGCAACAACAATGGGCTGATTCCAAAACGGGATTATCACAGAATTTTTGGTCTCGTGGCATGGGTTGGTATGGAATGGCTTTGGTAGATGTTCTTGATTATCTACCCAATAATCATCCGGGAAGATTGCGTATCATTCAATATTTAAACCAATATGCCGAGGCTATTGTAGCGTTTCAAGATCATTCTGGAACCTGGTACCAAGTTCTGGATCAACCCACTAGAGTAGGAAATTATCTAGAAGCGACCGGAAGTTGTATGTTCACTTATACATTAGCAAAAGGAGTCAGAATGGGTTATCTGCCTAAAGAGTATTTTGATTATGGGCAAAAAGGTTTTAATGGGATATTGAAAACATTTATTACCGTTGACAATGATGGAATTGTCAATCTCAACCAATGTTGTGCTGTTGCGGGTTTAGGTGGAAATCCCTATCGAGATGGAAGTTATGAATACTATATTGGGGAAAAAATAAGATCCAATGATCCTAAAGGGACAGGTCCATTTATCATGATGGCATTAGAATTTAATCAATAAAATATTTCAAATTTGAAAAACGTGAAAATATATAGTACAATCGTATTATTTTTTTGCTATTCAATAGGATTTGCTCAATCCAAAATTTTTCAAAACAAACCTATTCAAGACACAGTAAAAACATACTCTAATCCCATCATTCATGCTGACTATTCAGATCCTGATGTTATTAGAGTTGGCGAGGACTATTTTATGACGGCTTCCTCATTCAATTGTGTTCCAGGATTGCCGATTTTACATTCTAAAGATTTAGTAAAATGGCAATTGGTCAATTATGCATTACCAAAACTTTTACCTGAAGAAGTCTATGATTCACCTCAACACGGCAAAGGCGTTTGGGCTCCATGCATCAGATTTCACCAACAAACGTTTTACATCTATTATCCCGATCCAGATTTTGGCATTTACATGACACAAACTTTAGATCCTTTTGGTAAATGGTCAGAACCCGTATTGGTTAAAAAAGGAAAAGGATTGATTGATCCTTCTCCCTTATGGGATGATGATGGAAAGGTATATTTGACATATGCTCTAGCGGGAAGTAGAGCAGGAATTAAGAGTTTGCTTTTAGTTTGTACGATGAATAGTGAAGGAACATTAGCCAATGCTGATGACGTGATGGTGTTTGATGGACATGAAAAGCATCCTACGGTTGAAGGCCCCAAATTTTACAAAAAAGACGATTACTACTATATATTTGCACCAGCTGGCGGCGTTAAAACCGGTTGGCAACTGGTATTGCGTTCCAAATTTATTTATGGTCCTTATGAAGTGAGAATCGTTTTGGAACAAGGGAAAACGAAAATCAACGGTCCACATCAAGGTGCCTGGGTAGATACTCCCATGGGGGAACATTGGTTTATTCATTTTCAAGACTTAGATTCATATGGACGTATCGTACATTTACAACCTATGAAATGGATAGATGATTGGCCTGTGATGGGTGTAGACACAGATAAAAATGGAATAGGCAATCCTGTTCAAATCTTTGAAACCCCTAAAACCGAAAAATCTAGTTTGGGTTATACAATACCAACAAACGACGAATTTAACTTGCCCAAATTAGGATTACAATGGCAGTGGCATGCCAATACACAAGCCTATTGGGGTTACCCTACCAATGAAGGTTATTACAACTTAAATTGTAGACCAAAGCCAATCCATGCGACAAACCTATGGCAAATACCCAATTTGTTACTTCAAAAATTTCCATCTGAATCCTTTAGTGTTACCAGCAAATTAACTTTCAAATTCAGACAGAATGGTGAAAATGCGGGTCTGTTAATCATGGGAAAAGACTATACTTATTTACAAGTAAAACAAGTGGATAATCAACGGTATATTTCTCAAGTAATTTGTAAAGACGCCCCAATGGGGAACATAGAAAAAACTGTTTCTGAAACACAGATTAATTCTTCAATAATTTATCTAAGAGTCAATGTTGACAAAGGAGGTATCTGTCAATTTTCATATAGTGAAGACTATATAAAATTCATTCCAATTGGAGAGGCTTTTATTGCAAAAGAAGGCCTTTGGATAGGTGCTAAAGTTGGCTTATTTGCACTAAGTGAAATTCCGACCAACGATGCAGGCAGTGTACAAATTGATTGGTTCAGATTTGATTGATAAAGTTTTAAATGTTTCTGATTATGACATTTCTTTCAACTCAATTCAAAAACATTCAAGATTAAGTTATAATTAAAAATGAAATTTAGAAGTCTTTTGAACTAATACTTTTTAACTTACTAAATATTTTATTAACCTGAATTTCAATCTAATAATTCTAAATAGGGTCTGCTGAAAAAGTCTTACAATACAGTTTTTCAATAAGTTAAAGTGAGTTTTTTCAATTCATGTGCAAGGATTTTAATTGTTTTTACTTAAAATCCTTGCACATGTGATTCATTTAAAAAGAATACATCTACTTTTCTACATCAATAATGAATGATACCATGTCCCGTAGGGACTATATATCTGTAGAAAAAACAAAAATGAAGATAAACACGCCGACGGTTGCAGCTTTGCTGCAACCGTCGGCGCTCATCTTGTCAAACATCATTCGCTACAGATATTTCGTCCCTACGGGACTGCTACATTTAGGGTTACTTTTGAGAATAGTATTTTATAACATTTATTAGGTACTATAATCATAGATCGTTTTTAAATTCAACGACAATCTATTTCTAACTTTATCAGCAGACCCTAAATACGACAACTTCTAGAAAATAAAATAAGTTTAATATAATTCAAAAAAAAGAGGTAAACATCAATTGTTTACCTCTTTTTATTTGAAAACGATTTAGGGAATCATCTTTTTATCTCCAACGTGGATCTCCTATTTGATTATCAATCAAGGATTGATTCGAGATATGGAAATTACCTTCTGTTACATTGGTGAATTCAGGATCTAATGTGGTGTAATTAGTCGTTATATCGTATCGAAGATTGGCAGCATTGAAAAAACCGGGAGCATTGAAATAATTATTATTTTCAAAAGTAATACTTGCATCAGTAGAACTTTGATTGGAATAATAACCGGTAGTTTGGGCAAAAATATTTCTTCTGATGGTAATATCATTAGCATTAAACCGAACGTAGGTTATCCTATTGGTATTATTGCATACGCCGTATAAAGTACACTCTTCCAACAAAACATTTACAGTTTGACCGGTTCCATTTAAAGCACCGGCTGCATCCACTCTAAAGAAATCACGAGCAGGAGCACAATTTTTAAAGGTACTTGTTTTTACTGTAATATTCAAAGCATTGGTAGTTCTGAAGTCGATAAAATCGCCTCCGTTGGTAACTACATTGGTTACGACACAATCTTCAACTGTTACATTGTTAACTGTCGCTCCGGAAACATTTCCACCTATTAACGATCTATCATAATCATGAATAACACAGCCTTTCACAAGAAGGGAATTATAACTACCAGCTGTGTTAAATCTAACAACATCCGTAAATAATGTTGGGGCATTCCCTTTTAGTTCCAAATCAATGAGATTGACATCAGTTGCGCCGTCAACAATTAAAAAATTGACATTTAATACCGGTTTAAAATCAACTCTTAAACCTTGAATAGTGATAGGTTTGTTTAAGGTTATCGTGCCGGTTTGAGCCGTGTAGTCACCTTGCTCCAATAATAAAATATCACCGGGAGCTGCATCGGTAATCATTTGAAATAAATTATCAGTAGGTAAGACAAGTGTATTATCACCAACATCAATACCTGTTGTAAAAGTTGAAGTACCTCTCACTTTATTGTTATTGTATAAAGTGACAAAATATTCTGTTTCACCCGTCAAGCCCTCAATTAAAGCCATTCCATCTAGTTTTTCTTGTGGGGTAATATTGTGAGTCATATTACCGGGTTGAATTAAAATGTACGTGACATTAATACCTGCAACCCATCTCAAAGTTACTTTGGTTGCCTCCACATCTCCGGGTTGGAATGCCAACATCAATTGTTCGGAAAGTGTAGTTGCAGAAGTAATCGCCCATGTGGAATCATCTAACCCAATAGCACTAACTGCTTTTACTCTGATATAATATACCGTTTCCCCCTCTAATGGAACTTGAATGGGAAGTTGGTCGGCAGTGACATTAAGAGCTGTAAAAATAGTGGTGAAATTAAAATCATCGGCGCTAAATTCAACGACATAATGATCGACATCCTCATTGGTAGTCCAATTTAATTCAACAGTCGTTTGATTTCTTACAATGGCTTTCAGAGCAACTGGAGCAAAGGCCCGATTTACATCTAATTCATAAATTAAATCTTCATCGTAACTTTTACAACCGGCAATTGTCACTAAGACAAATAGTGCAAAAACCATTTTCTTTAATAAATGCTTTGTTCTCATAATTTTGATGCTTTTTGAATTTTTGACTTTATTAATATCCATAATCATTTACTAACATTCCATTACTACCGTCAATAAACACTTGCCAAATAGGCCAAAATTGTCTACTATCGGGATCAACACCAAGTTTATAAAGTGAATTGATTTTGGTATCATTCAATGTATTCCAACTAAATGCTGTATAATCTACTCCAGGATTAGAAGTTTCACTTCTGTTCAAACCGTAAACATTCAAAGTTATATTATCGGCTTCATACTTGTAGTATAAAGTGGTGGGTACATCGGCATATTCTCCAGTTCTGTTTTTCAAATTAACCATTTTAACTTTGGCTTCATCCAAATTAAACTTAAGCAAATTCCAACGAATCAAAGCTTGTTTGCGCTCCATTTCGCCGGTGAATTCAAACTTATGTTCTTTTACAATAGCATTAAACATATCTTGCTTACTAGACAAGGCATTGACATAAGCTTCCACTTGTACAGCTCTATCTTCAGGGGCAAAAGCTCTGTTGCGAATTTCTTTCAAATAAGGAGCTGCTGCTGTAGGGCCTTCCAATTCATTAGCAGCTTCAGCTGCCATGAGTAAGATTTCAGCATATCGCATATACATTTTGTTTACGCCATCATCATTTGTTGATGTCACAAAACGACTCATCCATTCATAACGATATTTTCCGAAATACCAAGTTTCTAATGAAGTCAATTCTTGTTTAGCTACACCAGCAATAGCAGTTCCCCATTTATAAGGCACACAAGTAACATCTCTACGAGTATCTGCCTCATTATAATCATAAAAGACGGTAGGAAGTGGACCAGCAATTCCTCCGCGGGCTTGACCTGTAAATTGATCTACGCTGTAATGTCTTACTGCAAATGAGAATAAAACTCTCCCACGACCGCTTGAAAAAGGAATTTCCCAAAGAGATTCACCACCAGCGGTAGTATTTTCCTGATTGTATTTTTTCCATAGGGTTTCAAATGATGGTTCCAAATGAGCTTTTCCACTTTGAATAACCTCACGACATTCATTTAATGCAAGCGTATACATAGTTTGAATAGAAAGATCAGGATCATTACTTCGTCTCACACCGTCTGGATATTGTTGAAAACCGCTAGCAGCTAATGCAAGTCGAGCTCTTAGTCCTTTTACAAATGCTTTATTTATGCGTTCCACACTATTGGTTGAAGCATTTTCATTGGGCCAAGCCACAAGAGTCGCAGCTTCACCTAAGTCAGCAATAATCTGTTTATAGATAACATCGCGACTTGATTTGGCTAAATATAAAGTTTCTGAGGTAATAGGTTCAAAACGAGCTGGAACATCACCCCATGCTTTCAATAAATCGGCATAATATACAGCTCTTAAAGTCAAGGCTTCTCCCAAAAGTTGTCCCAATTCGGTACCTGGTTCCGGATTGCCATATGTTCTCAAACCTCTGATACATATATTGGCTCGTTCTATACCTAAGTACATCATGGCCCAAGCATTGTTAGTGCTATTCATTTGGGTATTATTAGGTTTGGCATCATAAATCATTAATTCCCCTTGTGAATCATTAGGAGTTGATGAACTGTAATTCCATTCTGTATCCGTATTAAAACCATAAAAAGGAATATAACGACCTCTATAAGAATTGGTTTCCCCAAAAGGCACCATGATTCCATCTATAGCTCCTCTAGCCAATCCAGCTGTCGAAAAAATAACTGATTCATCTAATGTTGATTGAGCTGGAGCTTCCAAGAAATCTTTCTCACATGAGCTAAAAAGCCCTAATGTTGCTAATGAAAAAAATACTATTAAATATTTCATGTGTTTAAATTTATTATTTTTTTTATAGATCACATGCAATAACCACTTAATCATTCCCTATTGGTTTGATATCAATATTATGGCTATTTCATTTTTTTAAGATTTTTTAATTTAAAAATTAAGGTTTAGTCCAAAAACAAATGATCTGCTTTTTGGATAAGGAGAATAATCAACCCCTGGTGTTAGAGGTGTTTTTCTTCTGGTTGATACTTCAGGATCTAGTCCACTGTAATTGGTAATAATGAAAACATTATTGGCAGTTACGAAAAATCTGAGTTTTGATAATTTAAGATGTGAAATTATTGATTCGGGAGCGTTGTATCCCAATGTCAGTGTATTCAATCTTAAAAATGAACCATCTTCTACAGCCCAATCACTAAATACAAAACGAGACATATAAGGCGACCACATTGTAGTATTGGCGTTCATAGCTGCCAGTTGATCGGGATCAGTAACAAACAAACCTGTAGTCGCATCTAAATTGGTCCAACGTATGCCATCTGCCATGTCAGTCGTTAAGTTGCGAAATTGAGCATTTGTATTTGATGTATTGAATTCAATTTTATTAGCATTGTACACATCGTTTCCATAACTCCAATTAAATCCGGCTGAAAGATCAAATCCATAAGCATTGGCGTTAATCACGAAACCACCCGTGTGTAGAGGATTGGCATTACCAATAACGGCATTATCTGCAACGGTTACCAAACCATCACCGTTGATATCTTTCAATTTCATTGTACCAGGCATGATAGTCCCAACAACAGCAGTTGCATCTGCTATCCCTTCTTTCAAAGTGTAAGTGCCACTACTTGAATTGTAATCAAAATCTGATACTTCATAACGACCATCATTTTGATACCCATACATTAATCCAATAGGTTCGCCAACTCTCACGACAAAGTCATCTCCAATTTGAGTTGATGCCCAATTAGTGGCTTGACCGAAATCTTGCATACTACCAAGTGAATTGATTCTGTTTTTGTTAAATCCGATATTGAAGTTAAAATTCAAACCATAATTATCTTTGTCAATTGCATTAAAATTTAGTGATGTTTCAACTCCAGTATTCTGTGTTTCTCCCATATTTCTATATTGGCTAACATAACCTGTACCCGGAACAGGAAAATTAATTAAAAGATCTTTGGTTACGTTTTTATAAGCTTCTAAAGAACCAGTCAATTTACCGCTGAAAAGATCAAAATCAAGTCCCACATTCTGTGTTACAGTAGTTTCCCATTTTAAATCAGGATTTGCCAATATACTAGATGCTGCCCAGAAATTATCAATACCATTCAAGAAAGTGGTACTATATGATTGAAAACTTTGAACGGTTTGCCCAGAAGGAATGTTGTTGTTTCCAGCTTCTCCATAACTCAATCTTACTTTCAGAGCACTGACCCAAGATACATTCTTCAAAAAATTTTCTTCAGACAACTTCCACGCAACAGCTGCTGATGGAAAATAACCCCAACGATTATCTCCTAAAAATTTACTAGATCCATCCGCACGAAACGTAGCAGTTAATAGATATTTATTCTTAAAATCATAATTCAAACGTCCAAAAAAGGATAAGAGTTTATCATCTGGACTATAGTAATTATCCACTGTTTGCGGAACTCCTTGAGTGGTGAGATTTCTGGCATCATCAAAAGTGAAAAATTTGGGGAAACCTTGAATTTCACTGATCACTTCATTATCCTTAGTAATGATAATTTCTTCTCCCAGTAAAATTTTCAAACCATGATCTTCCCCTAATATTTTCTTTAAATCATAATTAACAGTATTGGCGTTTCTATATCTCACTCTTTTTTCATCGCTAAAAACCAAAGAAGGCAATCCTTGGTTTTCGGCTGCAGGCCTATTGTTGGCATAGTAAGTAGATCTTCCATAAAAACGGTAATCTAAATAGTTGTAATTATCCATCCCAACATCCACTTTTAATTTAAGATCATCTATTATAGACCATGAAAAACCTCCTAATAGATTGAAATTTTTTCTCAACTGTTCTCGCTGATTATCGTCAATTGAAACAAATGGATTTACCAAATAAGTTGAAAGAGCTTCATCGGTGTCATCTGTGGTTAAACCTGGAATTGGAATAGGTGAATAACCAACACTATGCCTTAATCGAGCATCAGCAGAAGAGATTTCATTTTGTTCATTGGTACCTCCACCATTAATATCTGTATTGGAATAACGAATGGTAAATGACAAATCAACTTTATCATTGGCTTTATTCTTTAATGCAAATGACAAGTTATCTCTTTTAAAATCAGATCCGACCATGATGGCTTTTTCGCTGTAGCGCGCATAGTTGAAATTAAAATTGAATTTTTCAGATCCTCCTCTTACTCCCAAGTCATAACTTAAGGTTTCGCCTGTTCGACCAAAAACTTGTTTCTGCCAATCATTTCCCTTCATCCCCAAATATTGATCGTAATCCTGCCACAAACCGAAATATTGCTCGTATGAAGATAAATTATCTCTTAATAAAGCATATTCATATTGCCATTTTACAAAATCTTCAGGACTTTGAACTTCTAGCGTATTAGCGATGTTTTTATATCCATAAAAAGTATTCAAACTAACCGATATATTTCCATCTTTACCACTTTTTGTAGTTATGATGATAACTCCATTTGCTCCTCTAGAACCATAAATAGCAGTAGATGAAGCATCTTTTAGAACCGTAATACTCTCAATGTCACTTGGAGAAACATCACCCATACTATTTACCGGAAAACCATCGACAATAATTAATGGAGAACTATCCTGCGTCAATGATCCTCCACCTCTTACTCTGATCTTAATTTCTGCATCAGGGGAACCTTCAGAGGTTGTTACTTGTACTCCAGCCATTCTACCTGTCAATGCCTCTGCAACATTGGAAACATTTTGCTTGGTTAATTCACTTCCTCCAACTACAACAACTGAACCGGTTAAATCAGACTTTTTAGTGGTTCCATATCCTACAACTACCACTTCGTCCAATTGCTCTGAACTTGGTTTGAGAACTACATTAATCTCCTTTAATCCTTTTACATTGATTTCTTGTGTAATATACCCTAGATATGAAAAAACTAGTATAGCATTATCACTATCAACCTTGATAACATAATTGCCGTCAAAATCGGTTTCCGTTCCGATAGATGTCCCTTTTATAATAACAGAAACACCCGGAATTGGACTATCCGATTCTTCATCAATGATATTACCATTGACTGTTTTACTTTGAGCAAATACATCCACACTCATAAGTGAGAATACTGCTAAAAGTACTACTGAGTAAAATTTTATAAAATTGAATCTCATAAAAATATTTGATTAAGTTACTAAATTGTGAAAAATATAATATGTGCTTAAAAAAGTTTTACCAATTAATAAAATAAATACACTAAACAAAAATTAAATCCACTACAACGATTTAGTGTAATCGATTACAAAAGTATTAAACATTTTTGAATTCACAATACCGATTTCAAAATATTTATTCCAATTAAGTCATATTTTTAATATAAATATCTTTTTTAATTCATTAAAATATATATATATTTGCAATCGATTACGTAACAACGAAAACCGTGTAGTACAAGTGATTATGTTGATATATATATATTCGTTTATAGCTTTATACAACTTGTAGTAATAAAAACCTAGATATAGTATAAAAATACACTTTTTTATGCCATCTTTTAACCCGTAATGTTGATATTGCCATAAGACGCATAAAACCTCTATCAAGAATCATTATATATCAATTATGTACATCTTGAAGAGAAACAGATTTTACTTATAAAGATAAAATAAACATATAGTATTAAAAGAGGAGCAAATATTCAAAAAAAGCACATACAAATGAAGAAATTATTAATCTTACCTATATTATTATTTAGTATTTCCTTTTTACATAGTCAAAACTATTACATGTCAAATCCTGAAGGTTATGGACAGGCAACAACAGGTGGCGGAAGTGTCACACCAGTTATTGTTAGTAATTATACTGACTTAAAAGCCAAAATTAAACTATCAACTCCCCAAGTAATTTTGGTGTCAGGAATTATTACATTTACTGATACTGAACTTCAAATAAGTGAAACTGTAAACAACAAAACCATCATTGGTTTACCGGGAGCTAAACTTATCAATATCAAACAGACAGTTTCCACATCTGGAATATTGAATTTGAAAAGTGGCTCGAGTAATGTCATCATAAGAAATCTCATTTTTGAAGGCCCTGGTGCTTATGATATAGACGGAAGAGATCTCCTTACCTCAGAAGGCTGTATGAATCTATGGGTAGACCATTGTGAATTTCAAGACGGAATTGATGGTAATTTTGATATAAAAAACACATCTGATAATGTTACGGTTTCCTGGTGTAAATTCACCTATTTAAAACCTGCCATTCCTGGTGGATCGGGTGGATCAAGTGATCATCGATTTTCCAATCTCATTGGCTCTAGTAGTAGTGATGCTCCCGCAGACGGTCATTATAGCGTTACTTTTCAAAATTGTTATTGGGGTGCTGGTTGCAAAAACAGAATGCCGAGAGTTAGAAATGGAGAAATCCATATATTAAATTGTTATTACAATACAGTAGGTGTTTCAAGCTCAGTTGCTTTAGGGTTAGGTGGCGGCACCAACAATACTACTTGTTATGTAGAAAACACACATTTTGCATATATAGGTTCTGTTTATCAATATTACAGTACCGATGGTGGTACCGTAGCTTTGACATTTGATGATTGTATAAATGCTGTTTCTAATGTAGGAACAGTCTCCCAACCCACATACAGTTATTCTACTTTTCCGGCATCTGATGTAGCCACAGCTATACCCAATACCGATTGTGGCGCAGGAGCAACATTGCAAGTAACGGGTTCAGGTATTATTTCGAGTTCTTGTAATACAGTAGGAAATACGGAATACTTCTCAGATTTTGATTTGCTATTATTTCCAACAATAACAGATCAATGGCTACATATAGAGTCTAAAGACGATTCCGACGATATACAGGAAATTACTATTTACTCCAATTTTGGGCAAAAAATAATCATATCTGAATACTACAATTCATCTTATACAAACTTGGATTTGGATATTTCCCAACTTACAGATGGGGTTTATTTCTGTCATATAAAAACCGAAAACAGGAATACAACTCGAAAATTTATTAAAAAGACTCGTTGACAAAACTTATCAATTTCAAAAAAACTCAAACCATATTTAAATAATTTTAAAATAAAAAAAATGAAACAATTAATTACTTTACTCATCCCCTTGTTTCTCATTAATTTTCATTTGCATGGACAAACAACTGAAACATACAACATGAGAGATGGCTCCACATTTACCAATGATGGTGTTCAGTGGAATAATGTTACTTCAACTACAAGTCCAGATGGCAAACTCAGAACCCAAGCTAGCACAACCAAGTGGCATAGTACAACGTATGGAATTGTTTTTAAAACCGGGAATTCATTGGAAATAGATGTAGCTGATGGCATTAACACCATTCGCTTTTATGGATCGATATACAGTGCCGGAACTATGTCGGGAAGCACAACAGCCGGAGGAATGGAATTGGGAACTCTCAATGTAGATATCGACACCTATTCAGGTATGGCAGATGTTACGGGATACTATGAATTTAATTATACTGGAAGTGCTAGCACCTTGTTTTTTACATTTACAGGCTCCAATGCTTATACCCCACAAATTGAAATTACCCATGAAGCATCCGCTGTTCCTAAAACCGATGTGTGGGATTTTGGAGCTGTACAATTGGATGAGGTACTTTATAATAATATGTTAAACGAAACGGCAATCAATGCATGGTATACCTATGATGGTACTCAGACACCAGGACAATCAGGGAGGACTTTACCATCCTTTAGTGCTGGAGATTTAACTTTTGTAACCAATGGCACGAATGACCGATTGAGAACTACCAACTTGAATTTGACTCGATATGATCAAAACATTGCTAGTTCTACCAATTTTACGGGAAGAATTTATATCAATGCGGGTGGTAACACTGGTAGATACTTACAATTAAATTTGCTTGAGGATGATGAAGTTACTATAGAAGCAAGGACTGATGCAGGAGGTACTATAAATTTTAAATACGTTGCCAATCCGAGTGAACAAACAGATGTGGTCAGTATTCCGGCTGCAGAAACACAGTTGCAATTTGTTGCAAAATCGGCAGGAGATTATCAAGTTTATGACTCATCAGGTAAACCAAGTTATTTTAGGGTTTATAGAAAACATGCAACCTACGTAACGGTAAGTGGAAGCATTGATGAAACTTTGGCAACAGGTATTCCCGATGGTTATACAATCAACTTCACCAATGAAGCCGGCAAAACATTTTCAGCTACCGTTATTGATGGAACTTACACGATTGAATTACCTTCAGTTTACACCTATTCTTTGAGTTTAGGAAATGCAAACGGTTATGTCATAACCAATGGACTTAGTTTGGAAGTAAACGAAACAACATCCATACACAACATCGTTATTATGCAGGTTGATTTGTTTGCCGTAACGGGAAATGTAAGTGGTTTAACTGATTTAACCGATTTGGTATTACATTTTACTCCAGATCCTGATGCAGGTACTTTATACAACCCTATTGTAACTCTAAATACATCGAGTTCTTCCTATAGTGTCAATCTAGAGGCAAACATAGAATATACCATAACTGCTGAAGGTGTAAACGATTACGAAATACTTTTAAATTCCTTGACAATAACCGGAATAGATACTTTTGATATCATTTTCTCGCCCAAACCACTTCATCAAGTTGCCCTGAATATTACCGGTTTGACTGCCACTCAAATCGATGATTTGAATGTAACTTTTACAAATCTAAACGAAGATGGATATCAATATAACTTTGCCGATGCAACAGCCGTAGCCCTTCGGGATGGCGTTTATGCAATCACCTATAGTGGATTACATGCATATCCCGTTGAATTGGCGCTGACTGCCAATCTCCATGTATCAGGAGTAGACACCTCAAAAAATTTAAACTTCACACCCATTACTGAATGGCGTTTCAATGATCAAAACATCAATAGCGCAACAGCTTATAAGGGATTGATTTTTACCGGAAATGTCAATGTAAGAGGAACCAGTGGTGATTTGAATGCGGGAGCTGGCTCAACCATTTCTATACCCGTAAGTGTTGGAAATAAAATTATCGTTAAAGATTATTACCAGTCCAATTATTCAATAGAAGGTGGTGCTGCTGTAACCAACACCTCAAATAGCACCAATGTTAATGTTATTTCGGAATATATTTATCAAGGTAGTGTAGATGGAACTGTAAACATTTCTGTTGCGGGAACATCCTATTTTGTTTCCATTAAAAGAGTCGAAACAGTTGCTTTTGAACCTATTATTACCGTTGGAATTGATAAAGATTACCTAACGATTAATGAAGCACTGAACGCTATTTCACTCATGAACAGACCCGACAATGAAAGAGTTACAGTACTTATTGATCCCGGAAATTACGAAGAAATGCTCGTGATTAACAGTCCGAATGTAACGTTGAAAAATGCAGCTTCTAGTCCAAGTATAGCACTTCTAAATGCCGGAGTTGATATAGATGAAAATGCTGTTCGAATAACATCCTACTACGGTCAAAAGTATAACTTTTACAGTCAAGGAAATGATAACAAATGGCATGCAGACGTACTTGCAGTAAATTTAGAAAACGGTTATCCTTCACATGTAAATGACGAAGGTTCAACCAATGCCTCTTATTGGAATGCAACAGTCGTAGTATTGGCAAATGGATTTACTGCTGAAAATTTGATTTTGGAAAATTCATTTAATCAATATATTTCACATAAAGAATCTCAGGATATGGTGGTACCTAAAGCATCTGACCCCATCAGACCAACCGATTATGGCAATACTAACGTTCAAAACAGAGGAGCAGGATTTGTAACCCAAGCAGCAGCTATAGGAATAGCCAATAATATTGATAAAGTAATCCTATATAAATGCAGAGTTGTAGGTAGACAAGATACTTTCTATGGTGGAACTGGATCGCGCGTAGCAGTATATAAAGGCGCTATAATGGGAGCTGTTGACTACATTTATGGGGGCATGACAGCTGTTTTTTATCAAAGTGATTTAGTATTGAATACAAGCGATTCAAGTAGTGATGCGGCATATATAACTGCAGCTCAACAAACAAGTGGAAGAGGATTTCTCATGTTTGAATGTCATGTCAAATCTCCTATTCCAGGAGTAGAAACAGCTTCTACATATGGATCAAAACCAGGTTATTTCGGACGTCCTTGGGCTCCTAATACAAGTGAGGTTGTTTTTTACAATACAAACATTGATGCCTCAACATATCCAGGTTCCGAAAATTTGTCACTCATTTCTCCTGTTGGATGGACAGACTCCTTAGGAGGACAATCCATTAAGATGTATGAATACGGCACAACTGAAAATGCTGCAGGAATAGACAATTCTGAAAACAGGGCAACATGGTCAACTGTTTTGACAAATCCTTCGCTTAATGATGGTACTGAAATAACTACTTTCAATTTTACCAAAGGCAATGACAATTGGGATCCATTTCCAGAATTGATAAATTACGATTCGTTGGGGTTTAATCCAATAAATGAAACCAATTCGGTTGAAGTAAAAGCGTATCAAAATTCAATATTCTTTTCCAACATTCAATCAAACACACAAATCAAAATATACAACATCACAGGTGTAGCTATCCAATCATTTGATATTGATGACAATACACAAGTAAGTTTTAAAGACGGTTTTTATTTAGTCCACATCAATAATGAACAAGGTCAAAAAACACTTAAAATAATTGTTCACTAGTATTTTATTCGAAAAATAATGTCGTTTAATTATTTAAAAGTCATTTTTAATAATGGTTTATAATTAAACGACATTTATAAAAATGTTAAAATGTAACTTTTTTTATACAATCTAAACAAATTTAAATATATTTGTAATCGATTACATCGAAGAAAGTTTAACCTAATTTTTTAAATAATATGAATACAAAATTACTTTCATGGGTTTTAATAACCATTCTTTTCAGCTCATTTAGTTGGGCACAAACCAAAACATGGGATTTTGGTAATGATACTACTACTTGGCCACTTAGTTCAGGAATTGGTAATAATGCTATTGTAGTTGACAATCTTGGTTTATATCCAATTCCAACTAACACCAATTTTGGCGCTGTCAACGCCAGTGCAGCCACATTTAGTGATGGTTTTACAGCGGTTAATCGTTTTCAATTAAATGGAGCAGGATATTCTACTTCGGGTGGATTCGTAGCTATGCCCACACAACGTTATTTGTTTTTGGGTATCGATGGTGCTTGCACAGTCAAATTATGGTTCAAAACGGGGAGTAATGGTTCTGTAAGGACCATGTTTGTAACTGATGGGACAAATACGGTAGGTTCTGCAACTTCCAATGCAAATGGAAATGCTGATTTAGTTATTTTGGAGACTTCTTACACAGGTGGAGCAGGAACATTATATATCTATGGTGATGCCTCTTGCAATTTGTATAAATTAGAAGTTACCGGAGCCAATGTTAGCACTACACTAAGTACTCAAGAAGAAAGTTTACTACCAACCAACTTGTTTTCAAATGGTAATCAAGTGTTTGTAAATGATGTGATTACACCTACCCAAATTAACATTTACAGCACAAATGGTGTTTTAGTAAAATCATTAAACACTGCTGAGGACATTTCATTTACATTAGAAAAATCAGGTTTTTACATTGCTCAACTTAGCTCAAATGAGGGACAAAAAACGGTAAAATTACTTACTTATTAAGCTTGGAAAATTAAATATTGGTTTAATGAAAAGGATATCTCAAGTGATATCCTTTTTTAATAAACGTAATGCAAACACTTTCAATTTTTTTATTTAATCCTCTAACAATTCCTAAACAATCTTCTAATGAAAATATCACATTTGTTTTTATTAATTATTTCAATTTCAATTAATTCATTTGCTCAGAACATTATTGAATCGAATGGTTGGTTGGAATCTGCAGTTGTAAAATGGGAGCCGGTTGTCAATGCTCAAAGTTACAATGTGTATTACACCGGTGAAGGAATTATTAATCGGCAAATTGACACCAAACTCATCCGCAGTTATGGCACCTATTTTCGGGCAGATATTCTAGGGCTTAAAGCCGGTACTTATGTATTTGCTGTAAAGCCAGTGATTGATGCGGTAGAAGGTGAAGGAACTATTTCAAGTACAACAACTGTTCTACAGCATGACAGGACTGGTTTTGCTTTTTCTAATGGGAGAGTACCTGGAGCATACAAACTCGATGGAACTCCGAAAGATAATGCAGTGATTATATACATTACTCAGAATACCAAAAATAACATCTCTATGAATGTTGTGGGAGCCAACTCCAATCCATGTGTTGGTTTGCAAAGTATTTTGGATGGATTTAAAAAAGGGGATGATTTAAGGCCCCTCATCGTGCGATTGATAGGTCAAATTACAGATTTGGACTATATGCTCAGTGGTGATATAGTAATAGAAAATGATAAAAATGCATTGAGTTATATCACATTTGAAGGAGTTGGTGATGATGCAACGGTAGACGGTTGGGGAATCCGGATAAAAAATGCAACCAATATTGAGATCCGTAATATTGGCTTAATGAATTGCGACAGTGATGAAGGTGATAACATTGGTTTACAACAAAATAACGATTATATATGGGTACACAATGTGGACTTTTTTTACGGACATGCCGGAAGTAGTGCCGACCAAATAAAAGGTGATGGCGCTTTGGACTGTAAAAAATCCACTTATGTTACCTTTTCATACAATCATTTTTGGGATACAGGAAAATCTAATCTTTTAGGATTAAGTGAAAACACCACAACCGGCTTATACATCACTTATCACCATAATTGGTACGATCATTCCGATTCTCGACATCCGAGAGTGCGTTTTTATTCTGCTCATGTGTACAATAATTATTACGACGGTATAGCAAAATACGGCGTTGGAAGTACCGAAGGTTCTTCGGTTTTTGTGGAAAGCAATTATTTTAGAAACTGCAAATATCCCATGTTAATCAGCATGCAAGGGTCTGATGTGTATAATCCTTCAACGGGAACCAATGATTATGAGGATTATCCTACTTTTTCCTCTGAAGATGGAGGAATCATAAAATCTTTTGATAATTATATGACTGGACAAACTAGATTTGTTCCTTACAATGAAATTGGCTACCCTAATCCAACGATCGATTTTGATGCAGTGGTTGTTTCTTCTCGCAATGATAATTTGAGCAACACAATCCATTCGGCATACGGCAATAACACCTACAACAATTTCGATACAAATACATCAATCATGTATACGTATACACCTGATACTCCTGAAACGGCAAAAGACAAAACAATCGATTTTTCAGGTCGGTTTAATGGAGGAGATTTTCAATGGGTTTTTAACAATGTTGTTGATGATATTTCTTATGCCGTTAATCAACCTCTAAAGGATGCCTTAACTGGTTATGAAACCTCTTTGGTTTACATACAAGGTGAAACGGTACCTAGTACACATACCTTGGTTTGTACTTCAAGTAATGCCTCCCAAAATGTAGATGAAGAAGTTGCAATAGAAGACATCGTATTTCTTTGGGGAGGTGATGCAACCGACGTAATTGTAAATGGAATACCATCCAATGGATTAAATTTTGTAAAAGATGAAACTGCAAAAACAATAACGATCAGCGGTACACCTACCGTTGAAGTGGATTACAGTATTTTAACTGTCGGTAGTGTTGGTACTCCTATCAGTCTATCAGGAAGTATAACCATAACAACAGGAAACACATCGCCAAGTGATGAGATTCACAACTTTACGCTTTCCTTAATGAATAGTTCTTTTTACAACATCACGGGAAATATGAATTCCACAGATGGCTATGTGGAATATGATGGATTAATCTTGACCAAACGTTTTAAAATTGAAAGTTCAACTTCAATAAGTTATACAACAACTGCTCTGTCAACATTGACCTTGGTTTTTGATTCCACTTTTAATGGAACTATAAAACTTAATAATGTTAGTTACACCGCTACAAATGGTATTGTAGTTATCCCCAATGTTCCAATAGGTTCAAATACCATTACAAAAGGTAATGTAGCAAATCTGTTTTATATAAAAACAGAATTCAACGCCTTGGGTCAGCATGAAACTGAAGATTTCAACATGACCATCTATCCAAATCCTGTAACAGATGGATTTCAAATACATACAACAGCTCAAATTGAGAATGTTCTCATTTACAATCTAATGGGAACTTTGGTGAAAAACTTGAATCAAACACAAAACACCTTTAACATAAGCGATTTAAGTTCTGGAAGTTATATTCTCATCATCAAAACAAATCAAGGTTACAAAAAACAAATAATTCTTAAAAATTAATTATACTTTAGCATTGGATATTAAAACTAAATTAGGCAAAGCATAAGTTCGTAATAAAGAAACAGATAAATTTCAATTCAATTGTTTTCCAAGTTAGAATAGAGTTCTTTGGTCTAAGAAGCTTAAATTCAAATAATATTTTTTCTAGGTAAACATTATTAAAATTTAATAGAAACAATCTGTTTTTAAAAGTACTTTTGAAAAATACATCCGCTAAAAATATGAAAACATTCATTAGAAATACAACATTATTTTTTATAGTATTCATCTCAACCACAGACGTTCATACCCAAATTCTAGACAAATCTTGGTCAAAAATATGTGAGACAGAAGAAGGCCCATGGTTTGCTTCAAAGGAAGCAATAGAGATTGCCGAAAATGTATTACTTTATCAAAGAGAAATTGGTGGTTGGCCCAAAAATATCCAAATGCATCTACCCCTTACCGACCAAGAGAAAGAAGCTTTACTACTGTTACAATCTAGTACATCGGACTGTACTGCTGATAATGGAGCAACTGTTCAAGAAATGCTATATCTATCCAAAATGTACAGACAGGTAAATGATGAAAGATACAAAAAAGCATTTCTGAATGGACTTGATTATTTATTGGAAGCCCAATACGAAAATGGTGGTTGGCCACAATTCTATCCCTTGAAAAAAGGCTACTACACGCATATTACTTTTAATGATGATTTAATGGTAAATATTTTAAATCTCTTACAGGCTTTGAAAGATAAACCCGACTATTATTCAATAGTTCTCAATGATGAAATGCTCCAAAGAGTTAACAAGGCTTTTGAGAAAGGTATAGATTGTATTCTCAAAACCCAATACATTCAAAACGGTATCCTTACTGCATGGTGCGCTCAACACGATGAAAAATCTTACGAACCGGTTCAAGCTAGAGCATTTGAATTACCATCTTTAAGCGGAAAAGAATCTGCTCAAATAGTATTATTACTCATGTCTATAAAAAACCCTTCTGATGAAATAAAGAATGCCGTAACACATGCCGTAGATTGGTTTGAAAAGGTTAAAATTACAGGTGTTAAAATTGAAAAAGTTAAAAATGAAGAAGGAAAAGTTGTTGATATGCTAGTGGTTTTCGATGATACAGCTCCACCCGTATGGGCCCGTTTTATGAATTTGGAAGATAATATTCCTTTTTTCTGTGACAGAGATGGAATTAAAAAAGCAACGTTGGCTGAAATCGGCTTAGAACGACGAACCGGTTATGCTTGGTACACCAATGAACCCAAAGAAGTTTTAAAAAAATATCCTAAATGGAAGGAGCAACACATGAGTGTTGTCCCTGAAAAAAAAAACTAAATCATCTATCGAATGAGTTTTTATACACCGTTTCATTGGATGGGACCGGTGATTTTAGCAGTATTCAAGAAGCCATATTAGCAGCTAGATCTTTTCCTGATCGACAAATAGTTATCCAAATAAAAAATGGAATCTACAAAGAGAAAGTTAGAATATTCTCATGGAATACCAATATTTCCTTGATAGGAGAAGATAGAGACCTTACCATTATTACCTATGATGATTATTTTGACAAAATCAACTTGGGTAGAAACAGCACTTTTTTTACAGCCACACTTTCCGTCGAAGCCGATTATTTTTATGCTTATAACCTCACTATTGAGAATACATCAGGAGAAGTTGGACAAGCTATTGCCGTCAGTGCTACAGGAGATCAAATTATTTTTGAAAATTGCAACTTAAAAGGTTATCAAGATACCTTATATGCTTCGGGTGATTACAATCGTCAATACTTTAAGAATTGTCACATAGAAGGTTCCACAGACTTTATTTTCGGCGGAGCAACCGTATTTTTTGAAAAATGTATCATCCACAGTTTAAGTAATTCATACATAACAGCAGCATCTACCCCTATAAATGCAGCTTACGGATTTGTATTTTATCAATGTAAGCTGACTGCTGGTGAAGGTGTTCAACAAGTTTTTTTGGGAAGACCATGGAGAAAATATGCAAAAACGGTTTTCTTAGCATGCGAAATGGGTAATCATATCAAACAGGAAGGATGGCATAATTGGAATCAACCTGAATCTGAACAAACAACATTTTATGGAGAATATCCATTGACGAATACTTTGAAAAAACAAAGAGTAGCATGGGCAAAAGATTTAAAAAAGAAAGATGTAAAGAAGTATACAAAAAGCAAAGTATTGGGAAAAGACTTTTGGCAACCAACATCTTAGAAGTTCAAATTAGATATCAATATATTTGTATGTCTCAAATCGTTTAACAAAGTATTTCATGTGTTTATAATTGTTTGTTTTTTAATGGTCACAAGGAATTCGCTCCCGAAAGCTTTCGGGACATTTTCGCTTGGTGTCAATATTTGTCATGCTCATTTCATTTGTATGAAAAAAGTTTTAATTTTATTTATGGCTCTTGGATTGACTTGGTCCATTACTGCTCAAAATCGCATATTCACTATTGGAGATTCTACTATGGCTGATAAGCCAAATCCCGATTCCAATCCTGAGAGAGGATGGGCTCAAATGTTACCTTCCTTTTTCAATGATCAAGTACAAATTTTCAATAAAGCTGTCAATGGTAGGAGTTCCAAGAGTTTTAGAGATGAAGGATTATGGCAAAAAGTATATGATTCCTTGCAAATAGGAGATTACGTTTTTATACAATTTGGACACAACGACCAAAAAGAAAAGGATTCCACTCGATATACCAATCCTAATACAACATTTAGAAATAACTTGATTAGGTATGTAAATGAAACTAGAGAAAAAGGCGGCATACCTATTTTATTTACGCCGATATCACGTCGAAGTTTTAATGAATATGGAGTTTTGATTGATACCCATGGAATGTATGGGATGCAAATCCGTTGGGTTGCTCAAGAAATGAATGTTCCCCTTATTGATTTGCAATATTATTCAGAGATCTTGGAGTTGGAATACGGACTAGAAGGCTCCAAAAAATTACACTTACATTACCTCGCAAACGAACATCCTTATTATCCGAATGGGAAAAGTGATGATACGCATTTATCCATATTGGGAGCCACCGAAATGGCAACAATTGTCATTCAACAGATCAAGATAAAGATTCCGGCATTGATTTCATACATTCTCTAGATTTTAAGAAATGAAACTTTTAAAGCATTTATTTTTCATAACGCAAGCTTTTTTCACAAGTTGTCTAATTTATGGGCAATCGGAAGTCATCTCCTTGTGGAAAGACAGCATTCCAGGGGCTATTGAGCAGCCTTATTATATAGAGAAAGCGTTATTTGAAAACAATACATTGGTAAGAGTTCACCATGTCACTGAGCCTACACTTTCCGTTTTTATTCCTAAAGAGAAAAAGCCCAATGGAATGGCAATTGTGATATGTCCGGGTGGTGGCTATGCTCATTTATCTATAAAAAAAGAAGGAACCGATATAGCAACGTGGCTCAACACATTTGGGGTTACTGCATTTGTATTAAAATACAGGCTTCCGAGTGATTCTATTATGCAACAAAAAAGTATTGCTCCTCTACAAGACGCACAAGAAGCCATACGATATATCAGACGTAATGCGGATCAATGGCAACTTCAAAAGGATAAAATCGGCATTATGGGATTTTCGGCTGGGGGACATTTAGCGGCAACACTTTCTACACAATATAAAAAACAGGTGTATCAAAACGACACCATCAGTGCTCGACCTGATTTTAGTATTCTAATTTATCCGGTAATCAGCATGAAGGATTCATTGACTCATATTGGTTCGAAAAATAAATTATTAGGAGAAAAACCGAAAGAAGCCGAAGTCGCATTCTTTTCTAATGAAGATCAGGTCCGTTTTAATATCCCACCTACTTTTATCATTCATGCAGAGGACGATACATCAGTCAAAATAGAAAACAGCATACAATATGTATCTGCATTGGAGAAAAAAAATATTCCGGTTACATTCTATCAATTTAAAAAGGGTGGGCACGGATTTGGCATGTATCTCAACGGAAAGCCACACCCATGGAAAAAACTATTAAAAAAATGGCTTTTTAGATTTTTATAAAATTCGCACGATTATATTCATATTATTTATTTAAACAAATCAATTTCTCGACTTATCTTTTTATAATATGTAAACCAATATTAATATTGTCTGAGTTAGATTTTCGTTTTATCACCATTAATATCCAAGTAGGTCAAATTAATAATATTTAAATTAAACCCCATCAACTATAATACTTTTTCACTTTAGTAGGACAACATTGAAAAAAAACGAAAAAAGTTTTGTCATTACCAATTCTAATATTACATTTGCACTCTCTAAAAAAGTCTATTAGATTTTTTTTTAGGAGAGGTGCCTGAGTGGCCGAAAGGAGCGGTTTGCTAAACCGTCGTACGGTTAACCCTGTACCGCGGGTTCGAATCCCGCCCTCTCCGCTTCAGAAGGTTGAAGTTATTTGAACCTCTGACGGGGTCGCGTAGCTCAGCTGGATAGAGCATCTGATTTCTAATCAGACGGTCACAGGTTCGAATCCTGTCGCGATCACAAAGTTCTTTTATAGGATGATTGTTGTGATTTGAAATTTATTTACGGGGTGTAGCGTAGCCCGGTTATCGCGCCTGCTTTGGGAGCAGGAGGTCGCAGGTTCGAATCCTGCCACCCCGACAAAACCTTCCACATTTGTGGAAGGTTTTTTTATACCCTGCTAAATACTATCGCAATTGTGATGTATTTAAGAGAAATACAACTCCATAAACCACTTTCAAACGCCACGAAATATAACTTACTATCAAATATTTTCACCAAAACAACTATATTTCAATTTTTTAACATACATTTGCACCCAATAGTGATTTTTGTATTGCACCTCTTATTATTTTAAATGAATTGCTTACTTGATTTCTATCAATTTTTAATTTTTAATTTTTATTTCAAACATGAACATTTTCGTAGCAAAGTTAAGTGCTGGTGTATCCAGTGATGACTTAAAAGAATTATTTGAAGAGTACGGCGAGGTTGTATCTGCAAATGTAATCAAAGACAAATTTACCGGAGAATCTAAAAGATTTGGATTCGTAGAAATGGGTAACGAAGAGGAAGCTCAAAAAGCAATTAGCGAATTAGACGGGTGCGAATACGATAAAAGCGTAATCGTAGTGAAAAAAGCTGAACCAAGAGAAGATCGTCCACGCACTGGTGGAGGAGGATTCAATCGCGGTGGCGGTGGAGGTGGAAACCGTGGAGGTTTCGGTGGTGGAAACAACCGCACTGGCGGTGGTGGATACAGAGGTGGAGACAACCGTGGCGGTGATCGTGGCGGATTTGGAGGTAACAAAAATTACTAGAATTTTTATTCCTTGAAATTATATAAACCGTCAACTTTGTTGACGGTTTTTTTTATGCCTATATTTAAATTAAAGTTTAAAATAGTTTATAATAATTGCATATAAATCCATTTAATGAAACTGAAAACTCCATTTTCATAAAACACAATCGAGGTTTTTTCGTATATTGCCTTCTTTTAAGCCCGATTCCAAATGGAACTATCCAATATTATTCTTTCCATAGATGTAGGAACCCAATCCATTCGAACCGTTTTGTTTGATTTAAAAGGAAGTATACTCGAAATTATCAAAACTGAAATCGACCCCTATTATTCCGACAAACCCGGTTGGGCGGAACAAGATCCTGAATATTTTTGGGAAAAATTGAGCGAATCTACCCAACTCCTATTCAACACAGCTCCTTTTCTCAAATCTCAAATTACAGCAGTTACTCTTACCACGCAAAGAGGTACGCTCATCAACATCGACCAAGAAGGCAAACCTTTACGTCCTGCCATGATATGGTTGGACCAACGTCAAGCGGAAGCTTCGCATTTTCCCAAAGGTTTGACCAAAATGAGTTTGAGTATCATCAAATTAAAAGAATCTGTCGTACAATCTGTCAAAAATGCTGAATGCAATTGGATTCGTCAAAATCAACCTGAAATTTGGAAAAAAACCGATAAATTTCTTTTCCTCTCCGGATATTTAACCTATAAACTGATTGATAAATTCCACGATTCGGTTGCCAATATTGTAGGGTATGTGCCTTTTGACTATAAAAAACAACAATGGGCAAAAGAAAAAAATATCGTCAGTAAAATGTTTCCCATCGAAAGGGAAAAATTACCCCTTCTTTTCAAACCTTCTGAAATATTGGGCAACATTACCCATGAAGCTTCCCTTCTTACCGGCATTCCCGAAGGATTGCCTCTTATTGCTGCCGCTGCCGACAAAGCTAGTGAAGTACTGGGTTCGGGGGTTATCTCTCCCGATGTGGCTTGCTTGAGTTATGGCACTACAGCGACCGTGCAAACTGTTCAAAAAAATTATGTCGAAGTCTTAAACTTTTTACCTCCGTATCCCGGAGCGATATTCAACACCTATCACACCGAAATCATGATTTACAGGGGTTTTTGGATGATCAATTGGTTTAAAAAGCAATTTGGACACCGAGAAAAAAGAATTTCCAAAAAAACCGGCATTCCACCCGAACAATTGTTTGATGATATGATCAAAGACATTCCACCGGGTTCAATGGGACTTACACTCCAACCCTATTGGTCGCCCGGCGTGAGAAAACCGGGAACCGAAGCCAAAGGAGCCATTATTGGATTTGGAGATGTACATACTCGGGCGCATATTTACAGAGCTATTTTGGAGGGATTGGCTTATGCTTTAAAAGAAGGATTGCAACGTACTGAGAAAAAAACCCATACCAACATTCAAAAAATCATCGTTTCGGGTGGCGGCTCACAAAGCGAAATGGCGATGCAACTCACCGCCGATATCTTTGATTTACCCGTGGTAAGACCTTCTATATACGAAACATCGGCATTGGGCGCAGCCATCAACGCAGCTATGGGTATGCATTATTTTGACACTTACGAACAAGCCATAGACGCCATGTGTCATGCAGGGAAAACTTTTTATCCCATTCCCGAAAACAGAGATTTATACAACAAACTCTACCACAGGATTTACAAGAAAATGTACGGTAGATTGGAACGCTTGTATCACGAAATAAGAGACATAACCGGTTATCCGGAATGAGTTTTTTAAATAAATTCAGTTCGTTCTATCAAGTATTAACTACCCACGGTATCGACCAACTTACTGACTTTGGGCGCTTGATAAGTATTCATTTTATCAATCAAATCGGGAATGGAATTGCTGACTATTAACATTTTACGATTTTCAGCTCGCAGGAAGCCTTCTTTTACCATGACATCGAGTTGATCTAACAAGGCATCAAAAAAACCATTGGTATTCAGGATACCTACGGGTTTGTTTTCGATAGCCAATTGGCCTAAGGTCAATGCTTCGAATATTTCATCCAGCGTACCAAATCCACCGGCTAAAGCAATGTAACCGTCTACCATTTTACTGATGATTACTTTGCGTTCGCTCATCGTTTTGGACACGTGCATTTCAGAGATATCGGCGTGTGCTACTTCTTCGTGTCGCAATAGGTGAGGAATCACACCAATTACTTCCCCATTTAGGCGCAACATGGCGTCGGCAATTGCTCCCATCATACCGATTTTGCCTCCTCCGTAAACCATGCTTATCCCTTTTTCGGCAAAGAATTCGCCTAAAGCGATGGCATCTTGACGATACACTTCATTGAATCCCAAACTGGCCCCACAAAAAACGGCGACTTTTTTCAATTGGCATGATTCGGATTGATTTGAGTTAGCAAGCATTTCAGACATAATGGAATGAGATATGGAATTGATTATAAGAATTGAGGTGATGATTACCCGTTTGAATGGCTCAAAAATATAGAAAAATAATTGAATGCGTTCCATTGAGAACGATATGCTTACCTTAATGCACATCATTCAAGAGGCTTATCTTAGAATTTTAATTGTATATGAAACAAGATAATAACCGATGAGATATAGAGCCTTTTAGTAATCATCTGCGATTGATTCCTAAAAAAAGATATCTCACTGCGTTTGAAATGACCTCTACTACACCTTGAAATGGTTTGATTTCAGAACATCATGTTGAATATTTGGAACATTTTGTGCCTGTTTTGGAACACTTTGTGTCTATTTTGGAACACTTTGTTCATGTTTTGGAACATTTTGTTCTTATTTTGGAACATTTTGTTCACA
>JAABRF010000030.1 GCA_011391075.1 Flavobacteriia bacterium
ATCCTGCGTACAAACCCGGATAAGCACTGATGTCAATACTCCTGCTATACATATGCTTGATGCGGTAGGAGGTAACCGGTAAGGCGTATTTACTGATGATGCTTTCCATATCTACGCCTTCATGTGTGGAAGCAAAAACTACATCGACCAAAAAATTGCCATAGTAAGTTACATCTTGGATAAACCTTTTATTGTCACTTTGATGTGACAAATGATCTAAGAAATTGAGGGTTGAAAGTAGACAACCTCCGTAATTGGATTGGTCAATACTTTCATAAAAACTAACGATGTCTTTTGAAACGGGAATGTAATGTGCGTAATAATCGGATTGATAGTAATTGGATTGTTTGACTTGCAACATTGTTTGGTAAGTCAATTGAACTGCATTTACAAACAAACCTGTATAGGCGGTATAATCTGTTATGGTTTCTTTTTTGACTTGTTCTATCTCCAAAAGGTCGGAGATATGTATCAATTCTTGCTGTATTTCTTTGATTCCTTGATACAGTAATTGATAATTTTCGTCAGTGATTTGCACATTTAACGGTATTTTGGAAGTGTTATTTCCTTTGAAAAGGCCTTCTTGTATTCCTTGTTGGTAGATCAAACCGGTAAAATATTTTTTTTCCTCTTTATTGAGTTTGCTGAATTCAACCAAATTGACCCATTTACGACTCGTTTCATCTACCGTTGTACAATTACGAGAAATGAGATTCAACAACCCAAGATGTGCATCGGTATCATATCGATTGGTTTGATTGAAATCGGCTGCCAAATTCTCAATAATTTCGATAGGATGATTGCCATTTTCAATTTTTTGAAGTCCATTATATAGCATCAAAGCATATCGTCCCAAATCGTTTTCTACAAAAGTGTCGTCTTTTTGAAAAACTTCCAATAGTGAAAAGGGTAATTGTATCAAATCATTTTGAAAAGCAGTTGTCCAAGTTTGACCAAATGATGGGGTTTCAAAGACTCTTTTGGAATCAAACAACATATAGGCATTGGGTAAAACATCTTTCAAATACACTTGCACACTGTCTTGCGCAAGTTTGTAATACAAGGGTTCATTCAATTTGTGATAAAACTGTTCATAAAATGAAATACTCAATTCCCTTTTGGTTCGGTTGACCAAAAACTTGGAAGTTCCGTCTATCAGTCGGGTAGTAAATGAAACACCACCTGTGAGCGAAGTTGATTTGGATTGGGCTTCAATGTTTTCAACCGATTCCAGAAATTTTTCAATTTCTTCCAATTCGTATTTACCACCCGATTTAGTGGGTTGGTATTCACCCATTACGATGGGTTCGGCACTTTGTAAAATGTGTAGAATTTCAGAAACATCAATAGGTTGTAAATTGGGATTGAAAGGATCGTTGAGGAAAACTGAGAAATTTTCAAGTTTTTGCCAGTAGTAATAGGTGTTTTCTGCATCAGTCCACATTAAATTTCTATGTTGCAAAACCAATTCGATTTTGTTCTTTTTTAAATGTTCGGAAATGGTTTTGCTACTTTCAAAGGCACTTTGGGAAGATATGGTTTGAAAAGATAGAAAAACCAAAATATAAAACAGTTTTTTCATATTTAGGATATGAGGTACAATCATTAGAAAGAATTTAATTTGATTTGTAATCAACTAATAATTAAGGATTAAGAACAAATTTCGATTTAGATTTCTTAATATTTGTTTCATTGATGAGCATGGGAATGTATTGACCTTTCAGGTATAATTGGGCTTGGTCTTTATAATGTTTGCTTAAAAAGTTTCCTGAATTTCCAGTCGGAAGAATTGCTCTAGCGCCTTCTACATTTGAGAAATCGATTATTCTTCGAGTTGAGGGTCCGCCTTTGACATTCATTTCAGCAACATCGGTAAAATCAAATATTTGATTGTTTAAAACCTCATTGGTTCCATCAGTAGGGAAAGGTCCCACGTTGAAATAGGAACGCAATAATTTAATTTCGCCAAATGGATGTTTGTGTTCTACCGTATGCACTTTGCCCCAATTCCATTGATTGACATCAGAGCCCAATTTTTTTTCCAATTTGGCAACCGCATTCTTAAAAGCTTTGAATTGAATATCAGCCTGTGTTTCTTTTTGAGCCGGAGTTTTGATATTATCTGTCCAAATGTCATATTTACCTCGCATCATAGGTTCAAATAGACGTTTGCCCATATGCGTATTCAGTAATTGCATGAATATTTCGGGACCCAATTCATCTTCGAGCATGGCTTTGTAATACTCGTAGGTAAATTGATTGAAAATGGTTATGCCTATTTGGTCTTGTGTAGCTTGACCATTCCAAATCACCAATTTTTTATAGGCATTTCTTTCCAAATCGGTAAAAGTTGCTTTGTTGATTTGCGTCAACAGCATTTGATTCAAATCACTATAAACAGAAGAAGTCACATCATTGGCCATTTGTTCCATGTCTGTTTGGGTCCAATTATTTTTGGCTTCCAACAACTGTACAACTCTTTTGGCTCGGTCTTGAGGCAAGTAATAACCGGGAACGTAACGTTTGCTCATTAAGGAATCGGGTTGATTGTTACATGAATACACATAATGCCAAGCTGGATTTATAGCTTGTGGATTTTCTGAAAATGGAAGGTATTGGATGGAATCATTTTCAGGATTACTGCCATCCAACAGCATTTTGGTAGGTGCATTATTGGCTCTTTTATACAAATGACCCGAAGCCCACCAAGCTACATTATTATCAGCATCACCATACATGATATTGAGACCTGGCGCGTGGAGAAGTGGAGGATATTGCTTGAATTCATCCAAGTTTTTCGCTCTTGACATACCGTAAACCAATTCTAGTAACCGGTTTGGTCTGTGTAAATATACCCAATACATGGTTACGGGTTGTTTTGTTTTGACCTCGGGTACCACGGGATTGATTACAGGACCACGATGTGTATCCTTTACTGTAAAACGAACCGAATCGGCGTCTTTGACAGCTATGGTATAGGTACGGGTTTCAAATTTTTTAAATGTATTTCCATAGATATATTCCTCTTTATTGGCAGGATTTATTTTTTCGACATATAAGTCAATATCATCATTTTCAAACATGGTCAGGCCATAGGCCAATTGGCGATTATGAGCCAATAATGGATAAGGAGTCAAAGCCAGATAGAAGCCGTAACTTTCCATTTGAGGTGTTTTGATATGGGCTTCAAACCAAGTACCCGGTTGAGAAAATCCGATATGGGGATCATTTTCAAATATTACTTTTTTGTTTTGGGTTTTTTCGGGACCAACCACCCAAGAATTGCTACCAATAAAGGAAGGAATAGGTTTCATTTTTTCGATATAACTGATACTTTGGGAAATTGCCAGAGCATCATCAGCGGGATATGTTTTGATTAAACTGGTTTGCGGATCGATGTTTAATCCCAAATTTTTAACATATTCGGGGCCCAATTTATCTTGAATGGCCGAAACCAATGGATCGGTTTTATGCGCCATGGCAAAACCGAAACTCATGTAACCAAAAACGTTATAGATATCCTCCATGGTGTAGTGGCGTTTTTGAATGCCGAGCAGGTGAAATTCTATCGGTTTGGTTTCTTGATCGATATACGTATTGACCCCTTTGAGAAAAGCCTGTGACTGTTTGAAATAAACGGTTGTAGTATCTGCATTTTGAGTCAGATATTGACTATTTTCTGCTATACCCAAACTCAAGTAAAACTGATCGGTTTCTATTAAATCTTTTCCAAATATTTCAGAAAGTCTGCCCGTGGCAATGCGTGACAATAATTCCATTTGAAACAATCGGTCTTTGGCTTGCGCATAACCCAATGCCATCATGGCATCTTCTTCATTTTGAGCAAAAATATGTGGAATTCCATAATCATCGTAATACATTTCAACTGCTGCTGTCAACCCTTTTAAAGGCGCTGAACCTTGGTAATCGGGTTTTTTAGTATATAAAAATACTGCAACAGCAATCACAATGAGAAGCACTAGTGTAAGTAGTGTGTAGAGAATCTTTTTTAACATGTTGAATAGGTTAAGATTGTGTACAAATAGGCGTTTTTTAAAATCGAATAAAGGTATAAAAAAACTCAATAACATGATAGTTTCTGTATTTTTTTATGTAGGCTTAATTATACGAAGGTTTTTTAAGAGGAAAGTTATTGGTCTGACTTCGGCGTAGTAGGTTATTGGGTTATGTCCTCCCCCCCAGCCCCCTCCGACATTTCGACAAGCTCAATGCGAGTGGAGGGGGAGTTTGGTCAGTGATTCATATTTTATTGGGTTATTGGAATTTGGTTATTGGAATTTGGTAATTGAGCTTGTGTTCTTTTAGTGGTAATTCAAAAACCAATAGGGAGAACTTGAATCTTTTAAAATAGGGTTTTACGAATTGAAAACTCCTTTATACTCATTTAACATAGGCTGGATTGTTTGAACAACTTACTTTTATATTCAATTTTAAATCTATTTAGTATGAAAAAAATCATGGTTTTCCTCATTTTTGGAGTCATTGTCCTTCAATTTTCTTTTGCCGATTCGGCTACGTGTACCTCTCGGAAATCGGTTGCCGCATCATTTGACCCCACACCTGAACCGGAAGTTACAGGTATAAAAGTAGCCCTATTATTAGATACAAGTAATTCCATGGATGGATTGATTGCACAAGCCAAAGCGCAGTTGTGGCAAATTGTAAATGAATTATCTCTGGCCAAATATGGAGGTAAAAATCCTCATTTAAAAATTGCATTGTATGAATATGGGAATGATGGTTTGGAGCAATCGGATGGATATCTTCGCAAAGTTTTAGATTTTGGTAATGATCTCGATTTGATTTCTGAAAAATTATTTTCCTTAAAAACGAATGGTGGAAGTGAGTATTGTGGAACGGTTATTCAAAAATCGTTGGACGAACTGGCATGGGGTAAAAATGAACAGGATTTGAATTTGATTTTTATTGCCGGAAACGAACCTTTTACACAAGGGAATGTTTCTTACAAAGATGCAACCACCAATGCTAAAGAGAAAAATGTAATTGTCAACACCATTTTTTGTGGCAATTATCAAGAAGGGATTAATGGGTTTTGGCAGCAAGGTGCATTACTTACCGGTGGTGATTATTCGGCTATTGACCACAATGTAGTGCAGGTTTATATTGTTACGCCTTATGACCAACAGATTATCATTCTCAATCAGCAACTCAATGACACCTATATTTATTATGGCAATCAAGGATATCAAAAAATGGAAATGCAAAAGGTTCAAGATGAAAATGCTGCCCAAATGAGCGAAGCCGTAATTGTAAATCGAGCTGTGAGCAAAAGTAAGTCTATCTATAATAATAATTCTTGGGATTTGGTAGATGCTTCCAAAGAGAAAGATTTTGATCTTAAAAAAATCGATAAGGAAGATTTGCCTGAGGAATTGAAAAGTAAAACAAATGCGGAATTGGAATCCTTTATTAAAGTGCAGACGGCAAAAAGAGCCGATATTCAAAAGCAAATAGATGCTTTGAATGTTCAGAGAAATCAATATTTGGCAACTCAACAAAAAAATGATAAAACCGAAAATCTTGAGAATGCCATGCTTTCCACTATCAGAAAACAAGCTGAAAGTAAACGGTATACGTTTGAATAGTTAAATAGTTATTAAACCAAAAAACCCTAACTGATTTCAGTTAGGGTTTTTTATTATATTGTTAAATGGCTTATTTTTTATTGACCATTTGATCAGCCATTAATAATGCATTGTAAGCATTTACAACTTTACCAGATACCGATAAGGTAGCAAATTCAACTTTTGGGGCAGTACCACCTCTTTCAGAAGGAGCTTTTACAATTCCTTTGTATTCAATTCCTGAATCCATGATGATTTGTTTCACTTGTTGTGCAGTCAAACTTGGATAATAAGAGCGAATTAAGACAGCGACACCGGCAACTTCAGGAGAAGCCATAGAGGTACCTTGAATAGATTCATATTCATTTTTAGGGAAAGTAGAATAGATTTCAAGTCCAGGTGCAAATACATCTACGTTTTTAACACCGTAATTTGAAAAAGAAGCAACCAATTTATCGTTGTAAAAACGAGTCATGGCACCTACAGTAATCACATTGGAAGCAAATTCCACAACTTTATCTTTAGAATCATTTGGGAAATTATTAGCTTCGTCAATATTACTTGCATCATTACCGGCAGCATGTACCAATAAAACATCTTTACTTTCGGCGTATTTGATGGCATCATAAACCCATTCTGGATGAGCAGAATATGATTTTCCAAAACTCATATTGATTACTTTAGCACCATTGTCAACAGCATAACGAATTCCTAAAGCAACGTCTTTATCGTATTCATCACCATCGGGAACAACTCTTACACTCATGAGTTTGGCATTGGTAGCTACTCCATTCATACCTATTCCATTGTTTCTTTCAGCGATGATGATACCTGATACGTGTGTACCGTGAATTTCAGCATCTTTAGATCCTATTACCAAATTATTTCCATAAGGAACATCTTTAAAATCATCAGGATTGTCATTTGTTTGACGACCTTTGAAATTGACATTGTAATTGTAATCTGCTTGTTGGGTGAAATAATCTACACCACCTTGAATATCAGCAATTCCTTCTGCTGCGGTTGCACCTGAAGCCATAACTCTCATCAACATACCTTTACCCATTGTTACAGTAGGATCTTCAAACTCTAAGTTCATGATTTCATCAACAGTATAATCACTTTTTCCTAATTTAGTTTGGATTGCTGCATCAGCTGCTTTCAAAGAATTCTGTAATCCTACATAAAACTCTTTTTGTCCTGCTGCGTTTGTTTGTTCATCTGTAACTTCTTTTTTAACTTTGGTGTACAATTCAAACTCAGCTTTGTCTGTTACCTCTTCGATGGTTTTTCCTTCGTATTTTGGGGTTAATTTGGCAAGTATACGAGTCATTTCCAATTGTTCGGGACAATCTTTACCAGCTTCTCCACCTAAAAAGTTCCATCCATAAATATCATCCACATATCCGTTTTTATCATCGTCTATGTTGTTGTTTGGAATTTCATCTTCATTTACCCAAATCACGTCGTTGAGGTCATCATGTTCAATGTCAATTCCCGAGTCAATTACAGCTACCACTACAGGTGATCCTTTTTTACCTGTGAGAAACTCGTAAGCACGATCAACGCTCATCCCTGGCACTGAATCTCTCAAAATGTCCATGTGCGGCCATGCTTTAATCTGATCTTCAGTCATTTCGCCTTTTTTGGCAACTGCACCATCGGCAGAAATAAAATCACTTTTGGTTTGTACTGGTGTTTGGGCAACTTTTTGAGTTCCACAAGAAGCTAAACTAATAGCCAACCCAATTCCTAAAATTAATTTTGTAAATTTCATTTGTTACATGTTAAGTTATTTAAAACAATCTGAAATACAATCTTTCGTATAATCAAATTTCTTTAGAATTACCGAAAAGATATGTACTAGAATTTAATCCCTAATTGGTGTTAAAATTAGTGATTTTGTTACGTTTTTATTGAAAAATTTCACTAAAATTGTATTGATTTGCCAATCGAACTCCTTTTTCTGTGTTTTTTAAGGTGCAAATCTCTGTATAAGCATCGTGTTCTAAAAATAAAAAATAATTTTCATCGGCTGCTTTTTGTAAAAATTTGGACTTTTCTTCCATCGTTATTAAGGGACGTGTATCATAACCCATCACGTAAGGCAACGGTACATGTCCGGTAGTAGGTAATAAATCGGCCATATAGACCAGTGTTTTACCTTGATATTGAATATGTGGAATCATCATTTTTTCGGTATGACCATCTACAAAAAGAATGTCAAATCCCAACTCACTTTCTTTTTTAAAATCGGAATCGGGTAACGAAATGTAACTCAATTGACCACTACTTTTCATGGGATTGATGTTTTCATCCAAAAACGAGGCTTTTTCTCTTGGATTGGGAACAGTTGCCCACTGCCAATGGTTTTCATTGGACCAAAAATAGGCATTTTTAAAAGCCGGTTCGTAACCTGTTTTTTCTTTATTCCATTGAATACTGCCGCCACAATGGTCAAAATGCAAATGGGTCAAAAAAACATCTGTGATGTCATCTCTATGAAAACCATATTTGGCTAATGATTGATCCAATGAATGATTGCCATACATGTAGTAATATCCAAAAAACTTTTCCGATTGCTTATTTCCCATACCGGTATCGATTAATATCAATCGGTTGCCATCTTCAATTAATAGACAGCGCAAAGCCATGGAAATCATGTTGTTTTCATCGGCGGGATTGGATTTATGCCATAAACTTTTTGGGACAACGCCAAACATGGCACCGCCGTCTAGTTTGAAGTTGCCGGTATTGATTGGATATATTTTCATTTTTAGTTAATTAGGCCCGCCTACGGCGAGGCAGGTTATTGAGTTATTAGGTTAATTAGCATATTAGCAAATTAATTTAAATTTTTACTTTGAATAATGTCCACTACTGTTTGATAATGATTGTCAATGCAGATGGATTTTTTTTCTTTATTGGCAAATACTTGCAACGATTCGGGTAGTGCCAATGAAATTCCCAGAATAGATTCCACAGTATCTTTGAATTTAGCAGGATGTGCCGTTTCCAAAAAAACACCTATTGTATCTGGATGTTCTTTTCGATAATCCGTCAAACCTAAATAAGCAACCGCCCCATGCGGATCGAGTATATAACCGTATTTTCGATAAACATCCTGCATGATTTCTGAAGTTTGTTGATCGGTATAGGAATAACCGCTAATCCCTTTTTGGAAATCGGGAAAATGTGGAAAAAAATGTTGCAAACGTTCCAAATTACTAGGCGCACCTACATCCATGGCATTGCTTATCGTTGCTTTGGATGATTGAGGTTGGTACAATCCACTTTTCAAATATTGAGGTACTACATCATTTATATTGGTAGCGGCAACGTATTGTCGAATTGGCAAACCCATTTTTTGAGCCAAAATACCGCCGGTTAAATTGCCGAAATTACCACTGGGAACAGCATACACTATGGGTTTTCCCAATGATTGCAGCTGTGCAAAAGAACTGAAATAATAAAAAGATTGCGGGATCAATCGAGCAATATTGATGCTATTGGCAGAGGTGATTTTCAATTTGGCATTCAATTCTGTATCGGAAAGCAATTGCTTGACCAATACTTGACAATCATCAAAAGTACCTTCCACTTCTATGGCTGTGATGTTTTTGCCCCAAGTAGTCAATTGTTTTTCCTGCAAATAACTCACTTTTCCTTTGGGATACAAGATGAAAACTTGGATGCCGGGAACTTCATAAAATCCGGCAGCGACCGCACTTCCTGTATCTCCCGACGTAGCTACAACTACTTGTAAAGTTTGATTTTCATTTCGATAAAAATAAGCCAATAATCGAGACATAAAACGAGCGCCAACATCTTTAAAAGCTAGGGTTGGTCCGTGAAAAAGTTCCAAACTATACATAGCATCATGTAGGTGAACAACTGGTAAATCAAAGTTGAAAACCTCTTCAATAATGTCATGTAGGGTTTGAGGTGGCATGGTGTCGCCTATCATGTTTTGGGCGATTGCGTAAAAAAGTTCGGTTTGGGAAAGTTTGGACAAATTTTTAATAAAATCCGGTGACAAAATTGGAATATGCAAGGGCATATACAAACCGCCATCTTCGGCCAAACCTCTGACAACTGCTTCTTTGAGAGAAACTATTTGCTGATGATTTCTAGTACTGTAAACTTGCATTTTATAGAATTTTGGCTCCGATAGGATTGATTTCGCTTACAAAAGTATCCGATTTTAAGCCATTTTTAAATAGTAAATCACTTAATTTTTGGGTAATATCATGGGCTACTGCTTCAGATTTTGACAAGGCAAAAACCGTAGGACCAGAACCTGATATGCTAAATCCAATGGCTCCATTTTCAATTGCCAATTGTTTCATGTTATAAAAATGAGGTATCAAAATAGCGCGAATGGGTTCGATGATTACATCTTGCATACTTCTGCCTATTAAATCGAGGTCATGCAAACAAAATCCCGCTACGATGCCACCTACATTTCCCCATTGGGTAATGGCATCTTTAAGTAGAACTTGAGGTTTGATAATTTTTCGAGCTTCTCCAGTGGGCACATTGACATGCGGATAAACCAAACTGATGAAAACACCTTTGGGTACAGGTAAAGACACAACATCCAAAGGCATATAACTGCGAATCAAAACGACACCACCCAAAAGTGAAGGAGCTACATTATCGGCGTGTGCGCTTCCACATGCAAGGCGTTCGCCTTCCATAGCCAAAGGTAAAAGATCTTTGCGAGACCACGGTTGTTCCATCAAAGCATTGATGGCGACCAATCCAGCTACAGCACTAGCAGAACTCGATCCCAAACCACTGCCAAAAGGCATTTTTTTATGCAAAGAAATACTAGCTCCAAAAGACATATTTCGCTTTTGAAGATACAGTTTTACAACCGCACTCACAATGTTTTTCTCAGGATCACGTGGCAATTTTCCTTCATCGCCCGTTATGAGATCCAAGGTGATTATACCCGAATCGTTTAAAGTAATTTCAACTTCATCACCCGGCGTATGAACTGCCATTCCCAAAACATCAAAACCTGCAGCTATATTAGCCACAGTTGCTGGAGCAAAAACTCGGATTGATTTTGTCATGGTTTTGATTTTAATGTTATTCCTTTTAAAACGAAGAAGCTGCACGCATGATATCAGCAAAAACGCCTGCTGCAGTCACTTCGGCTCCGGCTCCAGGGCCTTTGACAACCAATGGATTTTGTAAATATCGCTGCGTGGTCATGGAGATAATATTGTCACTTCCGGATAGACTGTAAAAAGGATGCTGTGCTCCAACCAATTCAATTTTAATTTGAACTTTTCCATTTTCCAATTTACCTATATAGCGCAAAACCTGTTGATTTTCTTGGGCTTGATATTTCAATTTTGAGAAATAGGCTTCTTGTTGACCCAGAAGTTCGTAAAATTCAGAAACAGTTTTTGCTTGCAGACAAACTTCGGGTAAAATGGGGACAATTTCGATGTCTTCCATTTCCAATTTCAGTCCGGATTCTCGAGCGATGATTAACATTTTACGCGCAAAATCTTTTCCCGATAAATCATCTACGGGATTGGGCTCGGTAAAACCTTTGTTTTGAGCATCCTGAACGACCTCGGCAAAAGTTGCATTCCCTACATATTGGTTGAAAATAAAAGAAATCGTACCGCTTAAAATAGCTTCAATTTTGACAATAGAATCACCACTGTGTATGATGTCTTGTAGGGTTTTGATAATGGGTAAACCTGCCCCTACATTGGTTTCATAAAGGAAATGCACATCCTTTTTGATGGCGGTTAATTTGAGTTTGTCGTAGTTGATTTGACTGTCTGAAGTGGCTATTTTATTGCAGGTGACCACAGATACGTTATTTTCTAGTAAGGTTTGATAATAACTAGATACTAGGCTACTCGCCGAATTATCCACAAAAACGATATTGGGCAAATTGGTATCTAAAATCTGATTTATAAAGGTGTCGAGATTGCCTTCGATTCCCCTTTGTGATAGTTGGTTTTCCCAATTTTCAAAATTGAGATCTTTGGGGTTGACAACAAATTTTTTGGAATTGGATACTGCAATAATATTGAGTTTCAAATCCTGATATTCGAGAAGATTTTGCTGTTGATTTTTGATTTGTTTCAACAACGCTTTTCCAATATTTCCTATCCCGGCAATGACTAAATGAGCATTTTTGGTTTTGGATAAAAACAAATCGTTGTGTATGGCATTGATGGCTTTAGATAAATTGGACTTGCGAATGACCATTGAAATATTCAATTCGGAGGAACCTTGCGCAATAGCCATGATGTTGACTCCAACTCTGCCCAAAGCATGAAAAACCTTACCGGCAAGACCTTCACTATGACGCATATTTTCACCTACAACAGCTAGAATACTCACTTCATTTTCGATGCTGACCGTTTCAATTCGCTTGGTCAAAAATTCATATTCAAATTCCTTTTGGATGCTTTTTTGAGCTTTTTCCAAATCAATAGGTTCAATGGCAATACTGATGCTGTGCTCTGAACTAGCTTGTGTAATCATGATGACATTGACTTGAGCCAATGCCAAAGCACTGAACAAACGACCACTAAATCCTTTGAAACCTACGAGTCCGCTTCCTTCAATATTAATCAAACTGACTTCATTGATGGATGCAATTCCTTTGGCCAATCCAAAATTATGATGTGTAGTCTTGTTTATGCGTGTTCCTTTGTAATCTCTATTGAAAGTGTTTTTGATATAAATCGGAATTTCCATTTCAATTGCCGGAATCATGGTAGGCGGATAGATGACTTTGGCTCCAAAATAGGACAACTCCATAGCTTCGGCATAAGTCAATTCGGGTAAACTGATGGCATGTGGAACCAATCTGGGATCGGCAGTCATAAAACCATCTACATCGGTCCAAATTTGAATTTCATCAGCATGTAGCATCGAACCTAATATGGCAGCCGTATAATCACTTCCACCTCTACCTAGCGTAGTCGTAGTATGATGCTCATCACTAGCCATAAATCCTGTAAATACTTGAATCACTTCCCTTGAAGCGGTTTTAATCCAATTCTCAAATCGAACTTTCGTTTTTGGAAAATCTACTTTGGCATTTCCAAAATGAGAATCAGTTACGATGAAATTTCGAGCATCGTTGTATTGAGCAGGAGCAATGGAATCGTTGATTAATTGGGTTAAAATGAGCGAACTCATACGTTCGCCGAAAGAGAGTATCAGGTCATTGATGCGTAGGGAAACTTCTTTCAAAACGCGAACACTATCCAATATACTTTCCAATTCATTGAACAACATTTTAAACTGAATGAACTGCTCATTTTGATGATTGGGATGTACTAAAGTTTGGATAACTTTAAAATGCTGGGCTTCAATCCATTTCAAATCAGAAGCAAAATCCCTATTTTGAGATGCATCGAAAGCCATTTTTTGAAGTGCATTGGTAACGCCACTCATAGCTGAAAACACTACCGCTATTTCTCTATCTATTTGATAATTAGATGATATAGCGTGTAAAGTTTCTTGGATAGCAGCAATACTTCCTACTGATGTTCCACCAAATTTCATTATTCTCATGAGATGTAGGTTTTGGAATGCTAATAAACAAAAAAACCATCATTCTATCAAATAGAGATGATGGTTTTAATTTTGAGGCACCTAGCGGATTCGAACCGCTGTACAAGGTTTTGCAGACCTCTGCCTAGCCACTCGGCCAAAGTGCCGTTTTGAAAGTTAGAAATTAGAAGTTAGAAATCATGAAAAAACTAAAACTACGTTCTAAAGATTAACGGATGGCAAATTTACATAAAAAATTAAAAAAATCTAATTAATTTTTCTTTTTTTCTTTTTTTATCTTCATTATAACACTAACATTTTCCACATTTCCACCTATTGGAGGATTTATTTTGGCTACGGAAACTCGGGCATTTTGAACATTCGAAAATTCGCGCATGATGCGATCTAAAATGCGTTGGGCTACATGTTCCAGTAGTTCAGAGCGTTGATTCATTTCTTCTTTCACGATAGTATTCAAAGTTACATAATCGACGGTGTCGGCTAGTTGGTCACTTTGAGCTGATTTTTGTAAAGAAGCTTTTACACTCAAATCAACCCGATATTCGCTACCGATTTTGGCTTCTTCTATGAGGCAACCGTGATTGGCATGGAGTTTTATATTTTGAAGTATGATTTTTCCCATATTAGTTAGTTTTGGTCGTCTGTTTAATCCAAATTAAAGCATTTTTTTGATCTTGGTCCAATTGATTTCTCAATGCTTCTATACTTTCAAATTTGAATTCATCCCGAAGTCGGTGTAATACTTTGACTTTTAATTTTTGATAATACAAATCTTGATTAAGGTCAAATAAATGCACTTCGATGGTTTCTGTTTTACCATCAACGGTTGGCCGATTGCCAATATTCATCATGCCGTAATATGCGTGTTCATCAATATTTGTTTGCACTACATAAACACCTTTTTTGGGAATGATTTTATTGGAGTAATCCAATATAATATTGGCAGTGTTGTAGCCAATTTTCCTACCCAATTGATTGCCTTGTACGACTTTTCCAAATAGACAAAAAGGATAACCCAAATAAGGGTTTACAGCCTCAAAATTTCCATTTTCAATATTTTGTCGGATCAGAGTCGAACTGATTAAGACATTTTCTTTGTACAAAGGCGGTACTTGTATGACTTCAAAACCAAATTCATTTCCCAATTGTTGCAGCAATTCAAAATTACCTTCCTTATTTTTCCCAAAACTATGGTCATGTCCGACGATTAGTATTTTGATATGCAATTCATTGAGTAAAACATTGATGACAAAATCACGAGCAGTTTGTTCGGAAAAGGCTTTGGTAAATTCCTGAACATATATAGATTCCACTCCATTTACACGGATGAGTTGAACCCTTTCTTCAATGGAATTGATTAATTTAAGTGGTTTTTCGGGAGTCAAAACATGTGAAGGATGCGGAAAAAAAGTAACGATGATGGGTTTTAAATTCTTTAGATTGGCAATATCGAGTAAATATCGAATGATTTGCTGATGTCCCAGGTGTACACCATCAAAAGTGCCTAACGCTACTATGGAAGGATGAATTTCGTTCAAGGTTTAGATTTTGATATCAATTGGCAAAAGTACATTAAAATGCAAGAATTTTTACCCTTAAGGATTTGAAAAAACTCAATTTTGAACTATGAAATTTTTTTAAATGAGAATACCAAAGTTCTAAATAAAAAAAAAGCGTCATCAAAACTGATCACGCTTTTTGTACCTTGGGTGGGAATCGAACCCACACGCTATTGCTAGCACTGGATTTTGAGTCCAGCGCGTCTACCAATTCCGCCACCAAGGCATTTTTTGAATTGGACGACAAAAGTAAAAAATATTTTTTGAATAAAATAGGAAACAATGATTTTTCTAAAAATAAATTTTAAAATTCTCTTTTTGAATTAAAATTGGAACACCCAATTATGCTTTGATTCGTTTAATCAAATGAGGAGCAATGAGTATTTATTTTTGTAAAGTTCTAGATATTTGTTTTTTAAGACTACAAGACTAATATTATTTCGAAAGCTATTGGGACTTAATAACTCAATGAACGAATTATTTAATCTTTTCTAAATGATATACACAAAATGTTTCAAATTTTGATGTGATAAAGTTCAGATTGTTCACTACTTTTTTGTAATTTTGCAAAAACCAACACATAACATTCCATTATGCAAAACGAACTTTCACCCAAAGTATTTGCTTGTTCACAAAGCGAAGTGTTAGCTAAAAATATTGCCAGTAAATATGGAGTCGAGATGGGGAAAGTCAATTTGCAGAAGTTTAGTGATGGAGAATTCCAACCTGCATTTGAAGAATCGGTTAGAGGAAGAAGGGTATTTATTATTGGCTCCACTTTTCCTCCGTCAGACAATTTGATGGAAATGTTATTGATGCTCGATGCCGCCAAAAGAGCTTCTGCGCGCCATGTAACTGCAGTAATGCCTTATTTTGGTTGGGCTCGTCAGGATAGAAAAGATAAACCCAGAGTAGCCATTGGCGCTAAAATGGTTGCCAATTTGTTGCAAAGTGCCGGAGCAACTCGTATCATGACCATGGATTTACACGCCGATCAGATTCAAGGGTTTTTTGAAAAACCGGTAGACCACTTGTATGCTTCTACCATTTTTGTTCCTTATATTCAATCCTTAAATTTGGAAAACTTGGTTATCGCTTCACCTGATATGGGTGGATCCAAAAGAGCACATGCATATTCTAAATTTTTAAATTGTGATATGGTTATTTGCTACAAACAACGAGAAAAAGCCAATGAAGTAGGCGATATGGAGCTCATAGGAAATGTGGAAGGAAAGCATGTTGTTTTGGTAGATGATATGATAGACACTGCAGGTACAATTACCAAAGCAGCCGATATGATGATGCAAAAAGGAGCCAAAAGTGTGAGAGCTATGGCTACACATCCTATTTTATCGGGTAAAGCGCATGAACGCATCAATGAATCTGCTTTATTGGAAGTGTTGGTCACTGATACAATTCCTTTAAAAGTTGCAAATGATAAAATAAAAGTTGTATCTTGCGCCCCTTTATTTGCACAAATAATGCACAATGTTCAAAGCAATGAATCAACGAGTTGGCAATTTTTGATGTAAAATATTTAGTAGAAATAAGAAGAAGATTTGAAATAATATTAGCTTTTCAAATCCAATAAAAGTTTATAACGCCAATATTAATTTTAATAAAATGTTGGATACAAGTAGGAGGCGTTGCTTGTAAACTGACACAACAAACAAACTTATTAATGAAATCAATTTCAATCAAAGGATCGAAAAGAGAAAGCGTAGGCAAGAAGGATAGTAAGGCGCTACGTAATGCTGAAAAGGTCCCTTGCGTATTATACGGAGGGAAAGAACCCATTCATTTTTCAGTAGATGAAATGTTATTTAAACCATTGGTTTACACTCCCGAAGTGCATACGGTAGCCATTGATTTAGGTAAAGACGGACAATTTGATGCAATTATGCAAGCGCAACAATTCCATCCGGTTTCCGACAAGTTAATTCACGTTGACTTTTATCAATTGCATAGCGACAAACCGGTAACTTTGAGTATTCCGGTAAAATTGGAAGGTGCTCCACTTGGGGTAAGAGCAGGGGGAAATTTAAAAGTAACCAACAACCGTTTATCAGTTACATCTTTACCTAAAAATTTACCTGATACAATTACAATCAATATTGAAAAATTGAAAATCGGGGAAAAAATATTGGTTGCCGACCTTAAAAATGATCAATACAAATTCAATCATCCTGATAACATCGTTATCTGCCAAGTAAGAATGGCTAGAGGTGCAGTTATGGCTGCAGCTACAGCCGATGAGGATGAGGACGAATAAAAGTTTCTCAAAAAAACTTCCGGATAGCATTTATTCGGAAGTTTTTTTTGATATTTAAAAATAGTTGTTATCTTTGCAACCCAATTCATAATGGTACCCTAGCTCAGTTGGTAGAGCAATGGACTGAAAATCCATGTGTCCCTGGTTCGATCCCTGGGGGTACCACTGAAAATCTCGATTTATATCGGGATTTTTTTTTGCCAATAAGTAATTTCCTTTAGTTGTTTTAATAGATAATAAGTTATAATTGTGAATTGGGCAAGTTGTTATAAGTTAATAGGGATTCAAAGTCTCATTGCTTGAAATTCAGCACAAATTACTAAAACGAAGTACTTTATAATCTTACAAATACAATTCAAATTTTCAATCCAATTTTTCAAGATTTGTAAACCATATTCAGTCATGATTGATTCAGGATGGTATGGAATGGCTCTTATATTTAAAGTCTGGTGTTTTAAGGACATAATAACTCCATCAATTGAAGTAGCTGTTGGTATCAAAAAATCGGGTAAATAAGTGGTATACCAAGAAAAGTAGAGTCCGGCTTTGAACGAAGTTGGAATGTTATCGTAAATAGCGTCATTTTGAAAATGCGTAATGAACGTTTCTGTTCCATGTTCTACTTGAGGTAGGGATTCTAGTGTTCCTCCAAATAGTTCGGCTAAAGCTTGTTGTCCTAAGCAAATTCCAAGAATGGATTTGGTTTTATGAAAAAGGCGTAAAAATTCCATTAGTTTACCCGCTTCAAAGGGTAAACTAGGTCCGGGAGAAATTAAAATATTGGCATGTGAAGCTAAAATATCCTCAGATATTGCATCCTTTCACCCGACATTGACTTGACAGTCTAATGCTTCCAAATAATGAAATAGATTGTAATAAACGAATCTTAATTGTCTAGGAGCAAAACTTTGGTTTGTGCCTTTTGTTCCAACTTCAATAGGTTTTAGATTTTAGTTAATCAAACCATTGTTGCCAAGGAATTCTGATTAGAACGAAAAGTAAGGCAATCCCATAATACCATATTAAAGTTAAGAATTTAGATTTATCTGTAGTGCGTTTTTTATGTTTTGAATATCCAATAGTGATTAAAGTTATAGCCAAAAGCATCATGATAGGATGTTCAACTGCCATTAATCTAATTTGTGAATTTTTCATAGCCTCACCCATTCCAAGATGTTTTAATGCTTGGTAGGATGGAGACATAAAATACCATGCAAGACCTATCAGCAATTGAATGTGGAAGATAATGAGTGTAAATAGCGCCAAACGTTGTTCTTTAACGGTAAATTTTTTGGATTGAAACCAACCCAATTTGAAAATGATGACAGAGAATATAAGTAATAATACACCTAAATAGGCCCAGTATGAATGTGTTTGTAGAATCATTTGAATTTAGATTTAAGATTTAAGATTTTTGATTTTAGTCCTGATAGCTATCGGGATTAGATTTCAGATTTTAGATTGGATTCAAAAGTAATTGAAATATTTTAAAAACAAATAATGCTGGAAATAAAAAAACCACTGTTGGAAAACAACAGTGGTTTGATTATTTAAGATAAAAAGTTATTAAAAGTCGAAACGAACTGAAGCGTTCCAAGTTCTACCATAACCGAAGTTTATTAAGTTGTTGGTTTTAATTCCTCTCCAAGTAGTATCGCTACTGCTAGTTACGAAATTGTTTGTATCTGATTCAGAAATATAAAGTGTATCAAATACGTTGTTTACATTAAATCTGAATTTTAATCCCATTTTATCTCCTAAATCAAATTTATAAGATACTCCTGCATCAGCTAAAGAATAAGAAGGTAATCGTAAAGCACCTTTGTTGTCTTCAGCAGTAAAGTTTTCAGCATAAAGAGCAGCGTATAATTTATCATTAAAAGATTGACTCCAATCTAAAGAGAAGTTTTTGAAAGCTTTCCATTCAATGCCATAAAAGGCTGTAAATTGAGCAGCATTTCCAACTTTAACTTCATTTAAAAACAATTCTTTAGTACTTAATACTTCATTTGTATTGTCGTCATAAGCAGTACCTTCAGCATTTCCTTTATAATACCAATCCCCTACAGAAACCATTGCATTAAATCTCAAATTGTCTACTGGTTTGTAGTTTACATCTGCTTCAATTCCCATGTGTAATTCGTTTATACCTGTAAAGTTATAAGTAAAGCCATCATATGCTCTTCTTAAGAATCTATCATTCCATTCAGTTCTGTATAAATTCAAATTGAAAGAAGCTTTTTGAGAACGATAACCATAACCCAATTCAAATCCCATGATTTTTTCATTTTGGAAAGTTGGGTTCAAATCATTTTTGTTATTGATGAAAATTGATCCGAAAGCAGGTTGTTTTGAATAATAACCACCATTTACATAAACATTATGACGGTCAGTAAAGTTGTAGTTTAAACCACCTTTCACATTTCCACCTAAAATATTTTCCCAATCGGTTTTTTGATCTTCAGGTACATACAAGAAATAATCTACTCTTTGGAAACCTTGTTGAGAAATTCCACCTTGTAAAAAGGCAGAAACTTTGTCGTTTTTGTATTCTAATTGAGTAAAAGCTCCTAACCAATTAACATTACCATCATTGTAATAAGCCAATTTTTCTTGATCTTTAATATTGTTGAATGGATTCCAACTAGGATTGGCTTCATACGTTTCATATAAAGTCACGTTAGGATTATTGATGTCTGTGTTGTCTAAATATCCATCTGCTCCAAGTGGATCAACTAACATACGATAGTGAATTCCTTTATAAGTACGAACATCTACTCCAAAATCAACAGCAAAATTGTCAGTTAAATCATTGTGATAATTTGTAATAAGACCGTACCAGTTGTGTGAATTCATTGAAGCACGTAAAGACATACCTTTTGAAGAAGTATTGATGTATTCTCCATCAGAATTTGGAAGACCTCTTGGTGCACCAAAACCTGTAACTGTACTTCCAGTATTCCAAGCTACAATGTCATCAAATCTCACTTCACCATCAGCATTGTAAATATTTGAGGTATAAGGAGTATTTGAGGTTGGGAACAAAGTGTTGATTTTACCTAAAGTACCTGATCCTCCACCACGACCCCAAGATGCGTAAAGGACAGTTGACAAACTTGATTTTTCATTGAAATTCAAATCCCAGTTCAAAGAAGCAACCGGTTTGTGATAGAAGTTTCTAACCCATGAATACTCTTCACCATCTAAATAACCCCATTGGTTGTTGTATTTGATGTTTGGAGTAGTACCATCACCATAATGTAAGAAAGTACTAATAGGTAAAGAATATCTTTGGTGGTGAAATTGTGGCGCACCAGTTGCAGTAAACATAATCGAGTTATTTTCATTGATTTTGTATCCAATACCAATAAAATAAGTATTTCCTTTAAATTTAGTACCATCAGCATAACCATCGCCTTGCGTTTGACTTAACAAAACAGAAGCCGATAAACCACTATCTAATAATCCTGTAGAATAAGAAACTAATCCTTTCATATAACTATCATTGCCATATGTAAAGGTTGCAGTACCACCTTCTTTAGCATCAGAAGTTCTAGTCAAAACGTTGATAGTTCCTCCAACAGAAGAAATTGCCAATTTAGAAGAACCTAAACCTCTTTGAACTTGCATAGCTGTAGTTACATCTGAAAGTCCAGCCCAGTTACTCCAATAAACTTTAGAGTTTTCCATGTCATTTACAGGAACTCCATTAATCATGATTGCTATGTTTTCTTGAGCAAAACCACGAATGGTAATTCTTGAATCACCAAAACCACCACCTGATTTAGTTGCATAAACTGAAGGAGTAGATTTTAAAATTTCAGGAAACTCTTGTGTCCCTAATTTTTCAGTAATCTCGGCTGCTTTAATAGTAGAAACCGCTACCGGAGTTTGACGATCTTTAGCGATATCAGCAACACCCACAATTACGATTTCGTCTAATGTACTTGCAACTGGAGCCAATTGAATGGCCCCTAAGTCTTTAGACCCATTAAAATCCATACTTATAGATTCATAACCCATGAAACTTATCACTAAAGTTCCAGTAGTGTTTTGACATTCAATACTGAATTTGCCATCAAAATCAGTGTTAGTTCCTTTTGTAGTTCCTTTGATAACTACGTCTGCACCCGGTAAAGCCATGTTGTTTTCGTCAACAACTTTTCCGGAAAGTTTGGTTTGAGCGAATAACGTTGCTCCCATTAAAAATAAAGCAATCGTTAATACGTTTTTGAAATTTCTCATTTGGTTGATTTTCGTTTTAAATTAGATTCAATTTAATAAAATTTCTCTTTTTATTGAAAATACAATAACAAACTATGTTAATATATGCCAATAATTTGCGGCAAAGATAGTCATTTGACCTTTAACCTGAAAATATTATTGCAATTAATGTATTAACAAATTATTAACTAGTGTTTATAACTTTGGTTGATTTTAGGGATGGGTTTTTGTTTTCAAAAAAAAAGTGGAGTTGTCTTAAACTCCACTTTTTAAATATTTTATATTTCAATCATGATACTTCAAACTATTGAATAATCAATTTTTTACTAAATGTCATTTTTGAAGTTTGGAATTGAAGTACATACATTCCATTTGACAAATCTTGAGCATCAAATGTTTGGTTTCTTCCGGCTTCAATAGATTCACTTCTTACTTTTTTGCCGGTCATATCCAGAATTGACATCACAGCCTTTTCGGAATGGGGCCAATTGATGCTGAAGTATTGATCGGCTGGATTGGGATAAAGGGTTACTAAATTGGCAAACTGTTCTTCTTCGGTCGATACAACGCCATCAATAACAAAATCGTCAATCAAAGCACCTTCTCCATCTACAGCTTGGTCGGAAGCAAAATGGAAACGGAAAATAATTTGAGTTTCACTGTTTAAGGCTGCTAAATCATAAGAATATTCTTGTAATGTTGTATTCACTCCCGACCATTGGCCACCAATAGTCAATTGATTTTGAAAACTTGAATTGTTATACCAATTGGGATCTTCGGCAGTACCCAACACTTGCCATGTTGTACCATTGTCGGTTGAATATTGTACATACAAGACATCCCAATCAAGTTCAATATCAAATGCCAGTTTAAATCGCATGACAGGATTTTGAACAGTTGTCAAATCATAACAAGGAGAAACCAAATCACTTACTGTATTGTGAGAGTATTTTCCACTAGGATTGGTAATATATGCCTTTGTTCCAGACGACACGGTATTGAGTAATACTGTTCCCGGACTATCCATCTGCCACAAATCGCTGCCATCAGAAGTGCCTTGGGTCACAATCATCCATGTATCAGATGGGGTTTCAAATGGATTTACAATATGAGGCGTATCATCGGAATTGTTGATGTAAAAATCGACAGATCCCATATTGTTGTCAGCATATAAATCTCCGGAAGTAGTTGAAGTTACATTTAAAGTATAAGCACCTCTTGCAAGTGCATAATTGGGTAATGCAATATCTATACTTGCTGTTGATGCCAATGTTCCATTCCATGTTTGATTATAACCTATATCGTCTATCGTATAATTGATGTTAATCTGATTGATGGTACTAGCTCCAGAATTTTTGACTTTGATAACCGGACTTACTCCTCCACATGCTACACTACTCAAAGGTTGAGTAATTTCTAAGAGAGCAAGGTCTGTTGTGGGTAAAACTATTGGAATTGCAGATTGCCATACGCCTCTACCATAAGTTGAGGCAGTGATGATACCGTCAATTTCTGTAATTTCCAAATCGGTAACTTCTGCATTGGGTAAATTTGTTGAAAATAACTGCCAATTGGATGAAGTATTATCCAAATAATATACGCCAAGATAGGTCCCAACATAGATGGGATTATTGGCATTGTATTTTTGATGTCGGACAACATTTTTAGATTCAGAAGGTAAATTGGCTGAAATATCAGCCCAAGAATCACCGCCATCGGTAGATTTATAAACCTTTCCATTTGATCCACTAGTGGTCAAGTATAAGATGCTACTGTTGTGATTGTTGACTTCAATGGAACTGATAGATGATCCTTCAAAAAAGTAACTCAAAGGGAAAAAGTTAACTCCTTTGTCAATACTTTTATACAAATCGAGTCCTAGAGAAACATAAATATTATTGTTGTTTGATGGATCAATTTCAATATTATTAAGATTACTACCAAATAAATAATTGGAAACCTGAACCCATGCATTGTTTGTCAGTTTGTACAGATTAGAGTAACCGGCATAAAGTTCTCCTTCATTATTGGCAACCAAAGGAGTAACCCAGTTCCCACTTGTTGGTCCCGAAGTTACATAGGTACTGGTCAATCCACCATCCTCAGTTTTGTAAAGAGCTCCACCATTTTGGATAAATCCGTAATATTGATTTCTATTCAAGGGATTGACAGCGGCATCCATTCCATCAGCTCCGTGGTAATTGTACCATTGACCATTGCTTCTGGCAAATCCACCATTATCTTGTAATCCGCCTACGATATTTGCAGAAGATTGTTTTGAAACGGATATTTTATAAAATTGTCCGATTGCCAATCCTGTTGTTAAACTTGAAAAGGATGTGCCATTGTTGGTAGAACGGTATATACCACCATCTGTACCTGCAAATAAAACGCCATTGTAATATCTCATAAAATGAATATCAGCATGGGTGTAGGCAGGTTCGGTATCACTGTTCCAAGAGTTAATTCTGCTGAAGTTGTTACCACCATCGGTTGATTTCCAAACATTTAAAACGCCTACAAATAGTGTATTGGCATTTGTGTTGGAAACAGCTAGCGCCATGTCATACCAAGCCTGATTACTACCGTCAAAAATATCATCAGATTCTGATGTTTTGGCAAAACTTGTACCTGAGTTGGTCGATTTATAAACCCCTTGAAAAGCATTTGATGCAGCACTCAAAACATACACATATTCAACGTTGGCTGGTGTGACATCAATTGTTAATCGGGATGAAGAAACCGGAAGTCCACTGGAAATGGCAGTAAAATTAGTACCTCCATTCGTGGATTTGTAAAATGTATTTGAAGTAACAGCATAAATTGTGTTTGGATCTCCTGGTTTCAATTTAAAATCTTTTATATCACCCGATCTTTTCAAACTCCAAGAAGTGCCTCCATTGGTAGATTTATACAATCCGGAAGAAGTTGCTACCCATACAATTTGAGAATTTGTAGGGTCAATATATATTTCATTAGCAGAATTTCCAGCTAAGCTTCCAGTATTATTCCAAGTTATTCCACCATTGATTGATTTTTTTACGCCTACAAAATAGGAATCGCCGGCATCATCATCACCGGTAGTAATATATAAAATACTGGAATTGGCTGGGTCTACTGCAATTCCGGATACACCTATTTGAGGTAAATAATCTGTCAAAGGCGCCCAAGTCACACCTGCATCGGTACTTTTCCAAATACCTCCAACTGGCGCACCAACATAATATGTGTTTGGATTATTTGGGTCAACAGTTACGCAATTAACCCTACCTTGACCAGCCGACCATGAGCCTGTATCGGTAAAAGAATAGGGACCTACGGATTGCCAATTACTCACTACTTGTGTAGATCTATTGTTTTGATCTTGGGACATGTTTTGTTTTTGTCTCCAAGCATCCCATAATAGCGAAGCCGGAGCAATGCTTCCATCAGGTTGTTTGTATGATTCCCAATGGTATTCCCATCTTTTAAAAGGTTTGTATCCACTTCCTTTTTTATCAATGTCTATGGAATTAAAATAGGTTTCAGCTTTTGCCACTATTTGATCATAGGTCAATTCAGCTGCTCTTGAAACAGAGTCATTTGAAATCAACCAAGGTGCATTTTGGGGGATTTGAGCCGTTAAAGTGAATGATATTAAGAATAATAAAAATACTAAATTGCGCATATATATAGTTTTTAGGATAAGTCAAATCTGATTTTTTCAATTAAGTTGGATTCATTTTCAAACATGATGAATTCACCATCCACCACATAAGAGATTTTTCCAGTTTCTTCGGATACTACCAAACAAAGTGCATCGGTTTTTTCGGTTATTCCAATGGCTGCTTTGTGACGTAATCCAAATCGTTTAGGCATAACTTTGGTTGAAATGGGTAATACAATCCGGGTAGCTTTAACAATATTGTCCTTAATGATAATGGCGCCATCATGTAAAGGACTGTTTTTGTAAAATATACTTTCAATCAAGGGTATGTTGACTTCGGCATTCATGCGGTCACCTGTATGCATGACAAAATCTAAATTATTGGTGCGTTCCAAAACGATTAAAGCTCCTGTTTTGTCCTTAGACATTTTTAAACATACATTGACAATACTTTCCACATCGGTATCGGTGTGAATTTCAGACTTTAAAAATTTGAGTTGTTTTAAGAAATTTCGTTTATTGGTGAAATTTGCCGAACCCATCATCAACAGAAATTTTCTGATTTCCTGCTGAAATACAATCATAAGTCCTACAACGCCTGCGCCCAATATCCCTCCAAGCATGCTGCTAAATATTTTGAGTTCCAATGCCAATGTGATTTTGTAAATGGCAAACAAAATAATAATACCTACGATGATATTGATGGCTGTTGTTCCTTTTAGCAATTTATAAACATAGTATGAAAATATTGCTACCAGCAATATATCCAGTACGTTTAAAAAATTGAAATCCAAAAATTCAACAGGGTTTTTCATTTTCTCTATTAAATGTTGCAAATATAGAAGATTAATAATTTAATGATTAACCTCTTAAAATACAAAAAAACGATTTTAAGAAAAATTAACGTTTTACAATGTATTCTGTGTGATCTAAGGGTAAATCTTTTGGAGCAATGGATGAAAGTAAAACCCTTTTTTCGAGATAGGTTTGATAGGAAATTGTGCCATCAAAGAAAAAATGAAATGGTTTTTTTTGGAGCGTATCAAAAAGACTGGCATTAAAAGACTCCATTTTGTAGTCGACTTTGTTGAAAGAAAAGCCAGTTTCTTTAAAATGAATAAAATAATCGTTTCCATAATTGGCAATCAAGTCCTCATAACCTATGGGATCCAATACCAAATATTGTATGGTATTAATCGGGAAAAGGGAAATATTTTTATCCTTTGAGTTGGAGTAACTTAGATAATTTTGCATGCCATCGGCACTGTGGACTGATTTTTTATCTCTTTTGGCTCTGATCATTTCCAACACAGGAACTACTTCATCCATGGGCAATCGTTTGTCAATATTGATGATCCAATGTGTAGTTGAAATAGTATTGTTTTTATTTACAGATGCCTTCATTTTTTTTTCATCAAAATTCAAAAAAACCCAAATTTGAGAATGATTGGCAATTTCGGTTGGGCCGGATACGGGAATAATGGGCAATTCGACTTCTTTCTTGGCACAACTCCATAAGCCAAGGAAGATAAAAATTAGGATGAAATAATGTTTACACATAATGGGGATTGAATTTGATAAGTATGTAGCGTT
>JAABRF010000031.1 GCA_011391075.1 Flavobacteriia bacterium
TACCATTTATTCAGAAAATAAAACTTTTAAAGGCAACGCGCTTTTAAAAGAATAAAGTTTGCTACATACAGTGCCAACCAGCTGTGCGAAGTATGTTGCTATGCGAAGTTTGTAACTTCGCATCATAACTAAAAAAATAGTATTTTTGAAATAAAAAACAAAACGAGTAAGGTGAATAATGCGAAGTTGCAAACTTCGCACAGCGGGATATTTGAGAGGCAGAAATTCGCACGACCTTTAGGGGTAAAATCTCTGCTTGCTATTAGTTGTGGGACGTTATAGAAAACTAAAAAAAATAAAACACTTCACTATGTTTGAATTAATTTGGGGACTGTTAAATGGAATTTTTCTTATTTATTTCATCATCATTTGCTTGAAATCGGTAAAATTATTGAAAGAGAAAATTGGAATATTGGCTGCTTTGATATTTGTAATCTTCTTACTGTCTTTAATTTCAAAATCAAATGAAAAAAATATAACTGAAAAAAATATTGAGATATTAAACCAAACAAATCCTACAAAAGCGTTTGATGGAAATTCATTTTATAATGAAATAACCTTAGAAGAGCATTTGACTTCAAAAATTGGCTTATCCATTTTCGTAGGAGAAAATAAAACCACAAAAGCATTGAGTATCTTAAATGCTAATTCTAATAGAACAGGATTTATCTTCGGAACAAATTGGAACGCAAAAAACATTGATATAGACTTACAAAAAGATCAAAATTATTGTAATTATTCAGTATTTGGAATTTTGGAATGGAAAATACTCGGCTTTACCATTTATTCAGAAAATAAAACTTTTAAAGGCAACGCGCTTTTAAAAGAATAAAGTTTGCTACATACAGTGCCAATCCAAGAGCATAAATAGCAGTATAATTGAAAGATATTTGTAAATTTGAAAGTCAGAAATCTTTATGATGTAAAGGGTAAAACTTTTGTTTATGGCTATTAGAAAGAAATTAAACATTTGGAATTCTAATAATCTGTCTTTACACAACCCTAGTCAGAACCCTTAAGATATAAATAAAATAATGTCAAATAAATTACTCATCTTCTTACTGTTTTTTAGTACATCAGCTTTTTCTCAAAACTCAAAATTTGTTAATGTATTTATAGGTACAGACGGTACAGGTCACACGTTTCCCGGTCCTTCTATGCCATTTGGAATGGTTCAACCCGGACCAGACAATCGTGACTTCGGATGGAATTATACGAGTGGTTATCAATACAAAGACACTTTATTGTTGGGCTTTTCGCAAACGCGTTTCAACGGAACCGGAATAAATGAAATGGGTGACGTTTTGTTGCTTCCTATCAATCCCAAAAAAGAAAAACTAAAACATGCATACTTCAAAGAAACCGAAATTGGGAAAGTAGGTTATTATGCCTTGACCAAAAAAGACGATGTAAAAGTAGAACTCACTTGTACCGAAAGAGTAGCTTTCCATCAATATACTTTTCCTGAAAAAGAAGCGCAAGTTTTGGTGGACTTGCAACATGGATTACGATTTGTTTTTGACGAAAACAATCCAAAAGGTTTGGTAATTGAAAGTGATGTAAAAATTGAAAACAATACTACCATTTCAGGTTATTGCTCCACTCAAAATTGGGTGAATCGAAAATACTTTTTTACCGTAACTTTTAACCAACCTTTTGTAAAATCAACACTGCTAGATAAGAAAGAAAATGAAAAAGCTCCCAAATATTTACTTGACTTTTTATTGTCAAAAAATAGACAACTTAAAATAAAAATTGCATTGTCTTCTGTTTCAGTAGCCGGCGCAAAACTCAATATGCAAACCGAAATTCAACATTGGAATTTTCAAAAAGTATATCAAAATAACCTAAAAGCTTGGGAAAATTATTTAAGCAGAATAACTATCGAAGCGACTCAAAAACAGAAAGAAATATTTTATACTTCCCTGTATCATTTGTTTTTACAACCTTCTAACATAGCAGATGTTGATGGAAAATACAGAGGTGTAGATGATAAAATTGCAGTAGCACCAAACAAAGAATACTACTCCACACTTTCTAATTGGGACATATATCGCGGCGTATTTCCATTGATGCAAATCATAGCACCTGAAAAAATTGATGGAATCATTCAAACGATGCTTATCCATCACAAAGTCAAAGGTTTTTTACCTATTTGGACGGCTTGGGGACAAGATAATTATTGTATGATAGGCAATCACGCTATTCCGATGATTCTATCGGCTTATCAAAATGGTTTTACCGGTTTTGATGCCAACGAAGCTTTAAATGCAATTTTTGAAACTTCAACTTGGTCACACATCAACTCCGATTGGGAATTATATAATCAATATGGCTATTATCCTTTTGACAAATTGGACAATGAAGCTGTTTCCAGAACGTTGGAAAGTGGTTACGACGACTGGTGCGTAGCAGAAATGGCGAGAAAATTAAACCAAAATGAAATAGCTGATACCTTCGCAAAAAGAGCCAATTATTACCAAAATATTTACGACATAGAAAGCACCTTTTTTAGAGGAAAAGACACCCAAGGCAATTGGCGAACTCCTTTTAATCCGCTTGTTGCAACTTCTCCCCTTAACAATCCCGGGGATTATACAGAAGCCAATGCTTGGCAATATTTTTGGACACCTGCGCAACACGATGTAAATGGCATAATAAAATTATTGAACGGAAAAGAAAATTTTACCAAAAAGTTGCATGAATTTTTTACCACAACATCCGAAAATCCGAATAAATTTTTAGGACAAGAAGCCATGATTGGTCAATATGCTCACGGTAATGAACCCAGTCATCACATCATATATTTATATGCATACAGCAATGAACCGAAAACAGGGCAAAAATACATGCATCAGGTTATCAACGAATTTCACGACAATACACCCGACGGAATGATTGGCAATGATGACTGCGGACAGATGAGCGCGTGGTATATACTCTCTACTTTGGGATTTTATCCGGTAAATCCGGCAAATGGGAAATTTGTTTTGGGAAGTCCTCAGGTTCAAAAAGCGACCCTTCATCTTCCAAAAAATAAAAGCTTTACCATTGAAGCCAAAAACTTTTCTGAGCAAAACATCTACAATGAAATTCGTTATTTAAACGGAAATAAAATCAACAAACCTTATATTACTTATCAAGATGTGATGCTTGGAGGTAATCTAACTTTTGAAATGACGCATTAATAATTTTGAAATATTGATGGTGCCGTTGAAGGCTTCTGCTAATATCAGTTTGTCAAAACTGCAACATAAGTGACGCTATGATTCCGACAGCTTTCGGGAATGAATTGATATAAACTTTAGAAATTTTTTATTAACTTTGGAACAGAAAAATTGCTACATCAGCAAATTGAATAACCTTATTAAATATAAAAACAAAAATTATGAGACTGAATACAATTTTATTTTTATTCATTACAATTTTCCATAATGCCTACTCTCAAGAAGAGAATTTGGAGTTGAAACTTGATTCAATTATTGCTGAAGCAGATTTGATGTACAAATATGAAAAAGCGGTTTGGATTTCAACAGATTTATTAATGTCAGACAAAAAGTTAAAAAAGAATTATGGCGGATATGTGGTTAGACATGAAACTGATTCAATTTTTGTAACCTACCTAGATAAAAATCAGAAAGAAAGTATAGCAAGGTATGTATTCGTTGATCCAAACTTTAATAAACCTTGCCAAATAAGTTTGGAAACTTCATCTTTGACATTATTAGAAAAAGAATTGCTTGATACTAAGCTCAAAATGATTAATCAACTTTCTGACAACAAATACAATATTTCTTTCCCTCAAGGATTTAATCCTAATTTTGTTTTAATTAAAGCAAATACAATATTTAAACTCTATTTAATAATGGGGACATCAGAAGCTGGAGTTATACCATTTGGAAATGATTATCTTTTTGAGTCTGACATTGAAGGAAACATAACCAATTGGAAAAAATTTCATTCAAGAATGATTCCTACTTATTCAAAAGGCCCAAATGGTGAGATAGTTGTATCTGTAATCCACTCACATTTGAAAACAACACCTTACATTACTGCAACGGATATTTGTACGTTTAGACTATATGGAGAATTGTGTGGAATTGGAGAGTTTATGGTGTTGTGTACTGCAACTGGAAAATATTATAAATACATCCTGAAAACCAATACGATTGAAATAACAGAACCTTAAACGCTTTCCAACGCATGGTATAATTAAAAAGGATTTCAACCTTTGGCAAAAATTTGAATCATAAAAAAGTGGGGTATTTACTTGTATAAAAAACGCTTTGTATTCCTGTAAAAAAAAATCAAAAGTTTGTAGCCAATAAAAAATTGTAAATAAAATTCGAATGAAGAAACTCATATTATTAATATTTAGCATTTTCACATGTATTGCATGTGATAAAATAAATCCATTCACTCAACTTGTCCCAAAGAAATTTGATCCTGAAGTAGCCCTATATAGTGAACTTGGTTTGTTAGTCGATTCAACTTATGTAGTTTCTAAAGATATTCGTTCTTTAATAGAATTTAAGATTATTGACGTCAATAACAAAATTGAAAAAGTTACTTCTAAAAAAGCTTTTGAGGTTTATCAAAAAAATTGGCAGCTTTCAAAATCAAATGAAATCCCAATTTTTGAAATTAAAAACTCTGACAAAGTCATATTGACTGCTTTTGGACGAGGACAATGGGATAGAATTTGGGCCTTTATTACAATTGATAAAAAGCAAATGAAAATAGTTGAAATTTCTATTGACCATATTGCCGAAACACCAGGATTAGGCGGACAAATAAACGGAAGCGATTTTGAAAAACAGTTTATAGGTTCGACTATTGATTTCACCAAAAACAATTTTGCCTTAATTCAGAATGATACCATTCTTATTACCGGGAAAAACAAAATCGATGGAATCTCTGGAGCAACAATTACTGTACAGTCAATAATAACATCCATGAATCAGGATTTAAAAAAATATGAATTTTACTTTCATTAATCTAATCGACTGCCTCGCTCAACTCCGCAAAGTCGGGTGCCGATAGCTATCGGTATTGCAGAGCGGGGAAACCTATGTTTCGAATATCAGAAAAAGAGAAAGGTAAAGAATAATTGATGAATTTTTAAAAACAAAATAATATGAGAAAAGCATTACTATTAGTTTCTATTATTTTAATATTTTTATTATATAAGTTTAATAAATTTAATACCTATAAAAAGATAATAGATAAACCAAGTATTTCTGAGTTAGTAGAATATATTGATTACTTTTTGATTTATAAAGGTTTTCCTGATTCTTTAGATGTTCGTGAATTAAAAAATTTTTTAATAATCAATCAGGTTGATGGTGCAGAAGAATTTTCAAAATTGAAAGTAGGTTATTTGGATGGCACTTTATATAGTTTTGGGTATGATGGAGATGATGATAGAATGAGCAGTTTATATGACCCTTTAAGTGTAAATTTCATACAATCTGTTTTTAAAAATGGGGACAATCGTTTTTATAAAGCTTCTGATCATGATTTAGAATTTTTAATCAACAATACCTTATACAGAATCAATGAAAATGGTGTGGAAAAGGAAAAAATTAGTGCTATCAGAGTATATGCTGATCAGTTAAAAAGTAATATAAAGTTTAAGAGATTATATTTTGATAAAAAAACTGCATTAATAAAAATTAAAGGAGATTCAATTTTGGTTTTAGAGAGCAATTTATCACAAGAGTCTATTAAACTATTTAAACAATATTTTAATAAGTATAAAAATAGAGACAAGGATAATCCAATTTATATAATACGATTAAATACTTATAATATAGAAGATCTTGATATAGAGGGGGATTCTGTAAAATATTATAAAATGATACAAACATTGGATAAAGATTCAAGTTAGGGCATTACTGCTCCAGCTCCGCAAAGTCGGGTGCCGATAGCTATCGGTATTGCAGAGCTAGTGAGAAGACTTCAATGAGCGGGGCTGAAAATGAAGTTGGATTAAGAGAATTCTATAGTTTTACTATTGATGAAAATAATAAACCAATTGGAGATGAAGTCGGAAGATTGATTCAAACTGGAAGTAGGTCTAGTTTACATAATAATCTTATGGGTGGACACATAAAAACAGTTTCAGTAGGTCCCTTTGGCTATTTGATAAGCACTCCTTATAAATATTAAAAAAAACCTTATAATGATTACAAATTTAAAAAACATAATAATAATTTTAGCAATAATATTAATTGTTAATTCCTGTAAATCATATGATTATTTGATTTACCCATATAAAAGTGATAAATCAATTGTAAGCATCCATTCGCTTTATTCAGGCTATGGGAAAATATTTAATGATATTTTTACTGATGTAAAATATTATGGTCCACCTCCAAAAGATTTCTCAAAAAACATTGAACTGAATCAAAATATGATTTTAGAATCAGAAAAGATATTGTTTAAAGATATCAACAATTTTTACACTAAAATACCTGGGGAAAAAATCTATTTTGAAAATCCAAAGAAATATTATAAATATTATTATAGGCAATATACTGGATATTTGAATATTGAAGGAGATACAATTATCTATATAAATCTTTTAAATTTTAGAAACAAAATTAAGGCTAAAAAGTATTTTTATGATTGGAAATCATACTTCAACAATGGTATGGGTTATTTCTATGAAGATAATAGAATAACTTATACTATCAATTTAAATAATCAAATTATCCGTAAATAGGTTGTGTAATATATTTGTCCTAGGTTTATAGGACAAAGAACTTCATTAAAATGTTAATTTTCGAAGGCTCAACTAATTTCAAAAAAGAATAAACAAATGTTTTAGAACAACCACGCTCCGCAAAGCCCCAGCTGCGCAAAGTGTACACAACGCTCCGCAATACCGATAACTATCGGTATTGCATAGCTAGTGAGAAGACTTCAGTGAGCGGGGTGCTTCGAATAAAATATCCAAAAGAAAAAACCAAAGACTTTTATCAAAAAACATTAAATTATTTCCTGTTTGGGGTAAGCATCTCTTTCGTTGGGATAATGATAGAATTGTTTACAAACTTTATGGCCTAAAAAATATATTGACACATAACACTTTACAAAATTACATATAGGTCAACATAGATTTGGAATCATAGTGGCTTGTGAACAAATCTTATTGTTACTTTCTAAATTAACTTGTATAATTCATTCAAACAACAACAAGAAAATAAGCCCTAATTCAGAAATATATCAATAAAAATTTTAAATTAGCAAGATAATTACAAGAACAATTATGTTGACTACCAAAAGATACCTCAAAGATTTTCTCCTCATTACCTTGGGAATTTTTTCTGCATCCTTTGGTTTTAAAGGATTTCTTTTAACCAACAATTTTATAGATGGTGGAGCCACAGGGATATCACTTTTGATTGCATCCGTTACCGATATCCCACTCTATTACTTAATCATCCTTGTCAATATTCCTTTTATAATACTTGCTTATAAAATTCTAGGAAAAACCTTTGTCGTAAAAACAATATTGGCTATTCTAGGATTAGCTTTATGTCTGGCTCTTGTGAGTTTCCCTGATGTAACCAAAGACAATTTGTTGGTCGCCGTTTTTGGCGGTTTTTTCTTGGGTATCGGTATCGGATTGTCGGTGAGAGGTGGCGCTGTCATCGATGGAACAGAAGTGCTTGCCATATACCTCAGTCGCAAACTAGGCACCACAATAGGCGACATCATCCTGATCATCAATGTCTTAATATTTTCTGCTGCTGTCTATTTTCTTTCCGTTGAAATTGCTCTTTACTCCATGATTACCTATTTGGTAGCTTCAAAAGCAGTTGATTTTATCATTGAAGGAATTGAAGAATATATTGGAGTTACCATCATTTCTGCTCACAATGATGCAATAAGACAAATGATTTTGGATAAAATGGGAAGAGGAGTAACTCTTTATAATGGTAGACGGGGTTTTGGAAAAAAAGGAGAAGCTCAGGATTTTGAAATCGTTTATTCAGTCGTAACCCGACTCGAACTCAACAAACTAAACACGGAAATTGAAAAAATTGATCCCAATGCCTTTGTCATCATGAGTAGCATCAAAGACACCAAAGGTGGGATGATTAAAAAAAGACCTTTAAAACATTAAGCCCATGACCCTACTCATAGCATCCATCACTCCGGTAATCATTTTTTTATATACCATCTTCAAAAAAGACAAAAATAAAGAACCCTTAAGCCTGCTTGCCAAATGTTTCTTAGGTGGTTTTGCCTCGATAATTATTACATTAATCATCGATATCCCTTTGATACCTATTGGCGAAAGCATCTCTTCTCCATTTTTCAAATCGTTTTTTGATGCCTTTTTCGTTGCAGCCATTCCCGAAGAATTATCCAAATTTGTCATCCTTTATTGGTTGGTTTGGAAAAGCAAATATTTTGACGAATATTACGATGGCATCGTATACGCCATATTTGTTTCCCTTGGATTTGCTATGATTGAAAATATCTTCTATGTTTTTGAATATGGTTTGGGAACTGCCTTTATCAGAGCCATTTTGGCTGTCCCCGGACACGGATTTTTTGCAGTTTTTATGGGCTATTTTATGTCCAAAGCAAAATTTGGAACTACAGTGTCCAAACGTTCGTATTTAATTTTGAGCTTATTAGTGCCCATAGCACTTCATGGCATCTATGACTTTCTAATCATGTATTCGGTCAACCTCTCCGAACAATACACCTTACTCATCGCTTTGCTCCTAGTGACTTTTACTTTATTTATCATTTACCTATGGCGCATCGGTATCCAAAGAATTAAAGCGAGTATTACACAAGATATCCCAATCGATAATCAAAATTAGATTTTAAATAAATAAAAAAACCGCTCCAGTAGTGAAGCGGTTTTGAAAGTAAAAAAATATATACTTAATTACCCAATTGAATCGTATAAGTTACTCCATTTGGACCGGTAAATAGGGCTACATTATCGCAAGTTCCATCTCCAAAATCCAAAGTTCCGATATTGTCATTATGAGAAAGCTCCAAAATACCACTTACAAAAAATGGACAAGTGGCTTCTCTACGCAATGCAGTAGTTACTAATCCTGAATTGACATCTCCGTTTGAAAACTCAGTTGTCCAATTTCCTGTGACAGAAAATGCATTGTCAGTCCAAGCCGGTGTACCAAATCCTTCTATCCATTCTCTCACTTTTGTTCCGGTTCTATGAGCTGATCCTCCATTGGGGAAAGTAGCAGTTACATCTACAGTAGCAGTTGATTGAGGATTATTATTGGTATTAGCTAAAACTCTTAAAACACTTCCTCCACCTGAAAAAGCAATACCATTGAAAGTAAACCCATTATAGGTAAATGTAATGGTTCTACTTAATGCAACAGGATCATGCTGATAAACCAAAGTAATTATTCCTGAAAGATGATTGCCATTTGGCATATTACAACCTGTTCCAAAGTCCAAGGTTACAGTTCTAGTCAAACCACTCATGACTACTGTTCGAGTCATACATGGAGGCAATGCTGTTTGATAAGTTACAGTAGATTTTCCGGTAATTCCTTCACCCAACATATAAGATTCTTCAATGATTCCATCTACTTCATCGGATGCTGCATCAATTTGAGCTGATTTTTGGGCATTGTCTGCACTGATACCTTCAGTTAATACTTCTTTTTCACAAGAGGTCAAAAATAAAGCACTTACAGTGATAAGTGCCAATAAACTAAGTTTGAAATTGATTGTACGCATGATTTAAAAATTTTTGATTAATAATTTGGTTTAAAATTTTTGGAACGACGCTTTGACCTCAAAGTTTCAAAATGGTTTAATCAAGCAAGTAAAATTTTATACGAAGAACAAATATTAAAAATAAAAGCCTGATAGACATTGTATAATTCAAAAATATGTTTAGTTTTGCAAACTCTTGTTCCGATCCTTTTCGGAAGGAGGTACATAATAATTATTAACCATTTTAATTAATGTTGGCATGTATTTAACATCAGAAACAAAAAAAGAAATTTTTAAAAAATTCGGTAATTCAGAGACGAATACCGGATCGACTGAAGGGCAAATCGCTCTTTTCACACACCGCATCAACCATTTGACCGGTCACTTGAAAATCAACAAAAAAGATTACAACACTGAACGTGCTTTGATCAAATTGGTTGGGAAACGTAGAAGTCTATTGGATTATTTAATCAAAACCGATATCGTAAAATATCGTGAATTGATTAAAGAACTAGGAATACGAAAATAATCAAAATCAAACTAGGAGACGTATTTATTACGTCTCTTTGTTTTTTAGCGATATTCATAATTAAAGCGTTATTAAACTTTTCATTGGAACCTTCTTTCGACACAAAAAAAAGTACCAAAATGTTTAATAAACTCCTTAGCCACTCAAGGCAGGGATAAAAATCAAAAAAATGATACCAAAAGTATTTAGAGAGGTCATTGACCTAGGTGATGGTAGAACGATTTCTATCGAAACCGGAAAATTAGCCAAACAAGCCCATGGATCTGTAGTGGTTCAAATGGGAGACGCCATGTTACTTTGTACTGTGGTTTCTTCTTACAAACCTACCACAGCCGATTTCTTTCCATTAACTGTAGACTACCGTGAAAAATTTGCGGCAGCTGGTCGTTATCCAGGTGGTTTCTTCAAAAGAGAAGCACGTCCTAGCGATGGGGAAGTATTGACCATGCGTATCGTAGACCGCGTATTGCGTCCATTGTTTCCTTCCGATTATCGTTTTGAAACACAAGTGATGATCCAATTGATGTCTCACGACGAAAACGTTATGCCCGATGCATTGGCAGGTTTGGCTGCTTCAGCTGCTATCCAATTATCGGATATTCCGATTGAAGCTCCTGTATCTGAAGTAAGAGTTGGTAGAATCGACGGCAAACTCATCCTCAACCCAAGTCAAAAACAATTGGAAATTTCCGACATCGATATGGTTATCGGGGCAACCGAAGACTCTGTAATGATGGTGGAAGGTGAATTGAAAGAAATTTCAGAGGAAGAAATGGTGGAAGCCATTCGATTTGCTCACGATGCCATCAAAGCGCATTGTAAAGCTCAAGTAAAATTGGCTGAAGCATTTGGCAAAAAACCAACTCGTGAATACGCAATCGCTCCATCAAGTGAAGAAATTGCAGCTAAAGTTCGCGATTTAGCCTATGATAAAATCTATGCTATCGCCAAAGCAGGTAGTAGCAAACACGAACGTAGTGATGCATTTGATGCCATCAAAGAAGAAGTTTTGGCTGCCTTTACCGATGAAGAAAAAGCAGAAAACGAATCTTTGATCAAAAACTATTTTTATAAAGTTGAAAAAGAAGCCGTCAGAGAATTGACATTAGCCGAAGGCTTGAGATTGGATGGTAGAAAAACTACCGAAATCCGTCCTATCTGGTGCGAAGTGGCTTATTTGCCTTCTGTACATGGATCGTCAATTTTTACAAGAGGTGAAACGCAAGCTTTGGCAACTGTGACTTTGGGAACTTCAAGAGAAGCCAATCAAATCGATATGCCTTCTTTCCAAGGTGAAGAAAAATTCTATTTACATTACAATTTTCCACCATTTTCTACAGGTGAAGCTTCTCCTTTAAGAGGTACTTCACGTAGAGAAGTAGGACACGGAAATTTGGCTCAAAGAGCCTTGACCAATATGATTCCAGCCGATTGTCCTTATACCATTCGCGTGGTATCTGAAGTTTTGGAGTCCAATGGTTCATCTTCTATGGCTACGGTTTGCGCCGGAACTATGGCTTTGATGGATGCCGGTATTCAAATGATCAAACCGGTTTCGGGGATTGCCATGGGATTAATTTCTGATGACAAAACCGGAAGATTTGCGGTGCTTTCCGATATCTTGGGTGATGAAGATCATCTAGGAGATATGGACTTTAAAGTAACAGGAACTACCGATGGAATCACCGCTTGTCAAATGGACATCAAAGTAAAAGGTATGCCTTATGATATTTTGATTAAAGCTTTGAATCAAGCTAGAGACGGACGTTTGCATATCTTGGGTAAAATTACCGAAACGATTGCTGAACCCAATGTCAATGTGAAACCTCACGCTCCGAAAATTATTACCCGTACTATTCCTGGAAGCTTTATCGGTGCCTTGATTGGTCCTGGTGGAAAAGTAATTCAAGAATTACAAAAAGTTACCGGATGTACAATCGTTATCAACGAAGTAGACGAACAAGGTGTAGTTGAAATATTAGGAACCAACCAAGCCGGTATTGATGCCGTATTGGCCAAAATCGATTCTATGTTATTCAAACCACAAATCGACAGCATTTACAAAGTTAAAGTAATCAAAATTTTAGACTTTGGAGCCGTAGTTGAATACTTGGATGCGCCAGGAAACGAAGTATTGTTACACGTATCTGAATTGGCTTGGGAACGCACCGAAAACGTAACCGATGTTGTCAACATGGGTGACGAATTTGATGTAAAATACCTCGGAATCGATCCTAGAACACGTAAGGAAAAAGTTTCCCGCAAGGCAGCTTTACCACGTGAACCCAGAGGTCCTAAAAAAGAAGTGGTAAAACACCAAACGCCTAAAACTGAGGAATAGTTTACCAATTCTGAATTATAAATTATAAATCAATGTCGTTTAGTTAAGGATTTTATGTTGTTGAAAATACTCAGTAGCCCATCTCCTTTGGAAACCCGAAGGGTTCGCCGTTTCCAATAATAAAAGAATAATATATCATACGGCAAAGGGGTTGGGGTGAGGAAAAAAATTTGAAGTGTCTCAATATAATTACATTGAATTCTTAATATAAAAAAAGATGTCCGCAAAGACATCTTTTTTTTTGTTCTATTGAACCTATTTAAATTCTCTAGGTATTTCACAAACCGGTATAGGCAACATCTTGTGTTGGTTGGCTTTGTTGAGACGGGTAAAAATATCAAAAACTTCTTTTTTTCTTTCTGTAAAATCTTCGGATTTATGTCCGTCTGCTACTGCATGCATAGCCCATTCGAGTTCGTCATAACTGGCTCCCAATTGGTCTTCATCGGTACGGTTGTCACCAAACAATCCATCGGTTGGGGCTGCTTTTTGAATGCTCTCGGGAACTTTCAAATAGGAAGCCAATGCATACACTTCCGATTTCATCAAGTCGGCTATGGGACTGAGGTCAACACCGCCATCACCGTATTTGGTATAAAAACCTACACCAAAATCTTCTACTTTATTGCCGGTTCCGGCTACGAGTAAACGATGCAAACCGGCATAGTAATACAAGGTAGTCATGCGCAAACGGGCTCGCGTATTGGCCAATGCCAAACTGAGATTGGGTTCAGTGGAATCAACACGACTCGCCTCTTTAAAAGATTCAAAAACAGGCGTTAATTCCACTCTTTTGGAAGTTACCTGAGGAAATCGCGCTTGTAATTGGCTGATGAGTTCCTGCGCCCGACTTACTTGATTTTCAGCTTGATGTATGGGCATTTCCAACAACAAAACCGGGAAACCTGTTTGGGCACAGAGCGTAGCAGTTACTGCCGAATCAATACCACCCGATATCCCGATAACAAATCCATTTTGATGTGCTTGTTCAGCATATACTTTCAACCATTGGGTAATGTGTTCGGCTATTTTTTGCGTTTGCATATATGAAATTAGAAATTAGAAATTAGAAGTTAGAAGTTAGAAGTTAGAAAGCAAAATCTTAAATCAAATAAAGTTCAAAATAAAACATAATTTCGTTTCTTTGCAACACAAATTCCAAATTATGCTTCAAATTATTTTTAAGTATACGTATTTTATACTAATTACCCTTATCATTTTGGTTTCCTGCAAACCCAAATCTTTAAATGATGTGGATGTTTCCAAAATAAAAGCCGAAATCAAAGTCCTCCGCTTTGATCAAATATTTGGAGAAGCCAACGAGCAAACGCTTCCCCAAATAATGGCAACATATCCGCTGTTATTTCCTGAAGGAAGAACAGCAAGTGATTGGTTGGCATATAAGAATGATACTATATTCCAAGAATTGTATCAGGAATCTCAAAAAGTATTTGGGAATTTTAAAAAAGAAAAAAAAGAGTTGGACAACTTATTCAAACATGTTAAATACTATTACCCAGCATTTAAAGAGCCTGAAATCATCACAATGATATCCAATCTCGATGTTGAAAATCAAGTTTTTTATGCTGATAGTTTGTTGTTTATAGCCTTAGATACCTACTTGGGTAAATCCAAAATTTATTATGCCGATGCGCCGGCATATGTTCAAAAAAACTTTGAACCCAATCGCATTTCGATTGATGTTGCTACGGCAATTGCTTATCAAACCAGTCCAGAGATAGCCTATAGAATGTTTGTAGAACGCATCATTGCACAAGGAAAAATGAAATATGCAGTTCAGTTGTTTTTACCGGAATTATCGGAAGCAACGATTATGGGTTATACCGATACCCATTTGGAATGGGTACAAAACAACGAGTTTTACATGTGGCAATATTTCATGGAAAAGGAATATATTTACAATTCGGATAGAGATTTATTACAACGCTTCATAGATCCGGCCCCTTTTAGTAAATTTTACATAGAATCGGATACTGAAAGTCCGGGACAAACCGGCATATGGATAGGATGGCAAATTGTAAAAAGTTATATGGCCAATAATCAAGTCAGTCTTCCAGAAATGATGGCGACTCCACCTATCGATATTTTTAACCGTTCCAAATACAAACCAAAGAAATAATGGCAACAAAACAAACTTCAGAAATCGTATTAAAAGTCATCTTGGACGAAAATAAAATTCCCGAAAAACTAGAATGGTCGGCAGTGGATGGTGGTGTTGACAAACAAGAATCCAAAGCCTTTTTATTATCTGTATGGGATCACAAACAAAAAGAAACCCTCAAGATGGACTTGTGGACCAAAGACATGCCGGTAGATGATATGAAATTCTTTTTCTATCAAACTCTTCTCTCTCTAGCCGACACTTTTCATCGCGCTACCAATGACGAAAAAATGACCGCAACCATGCGTGATTTTGCCGAGTATTTTGCTGAGAAATTGGAATTGATAGAGAAGAAATAAGATTATTTACTAGTAGTACAGAAGATTTCTATCGCAAAATTATTTAAGAATACACATAAAAAAACCCTCTTTAAGGAGGGTTTTTTTATGAATAATTAAGGTTTTACATTTTTATAATTTTCTGACTCGATTGTCTACCTTCTCTATCTTCAGCAACCAACACATAAGTTTGAGGAATCAAAGCCGACACATCCAATGTTGGATTGGTTTGAAAATCTTGATAAATCAACCTACGTCCTTGTAAGTCAAAAATTGAAATTTTTACTTCATTTTCTGCTTGGATATGCACGTAATCGGAAGCAAGTGAAGGATACATCAAAACCTTATTTAATTGTTGATCTTCCATTGACATAGCACTAGGATCATAGCGATACGTAAAATAGAAAGGTGTTCCTACTTCCGAATTAAAATCATTCACTTGGTAAATTTTGAATTTAAAATCTACTGGCCCGGCTACTATTCCTACATTTTCACTAATTAAGTGTATATAAGAAAAACCTCCCACTGGAATTGATATAGGATTGGCACCTGATGGAAAAACTTCACCAACGGTAACACCTGGTGCGTAACAAGCCGTACCGATACAAACCTGCATGGTAGATCCGTCATTATTTACTAACTCAACAGCAGCGACTCTAAATTTAAATATACCAGTGGATAGATTGTTTACATCAAAACCTATTTCATTACCCGGAGCAACTATAGAATTTGTTGTCAATACAATCCCACTCGTGTATGTTTCACTATTATGTGTAACAGAGAATTGTGAAAACAATGGTGTTATCAATACAAATTGACACGATAAAAATAAAAAGATTTTTTTGTACATTTTATAAACTTTTTAAAATTAAAACCGTAAAATATAGAGATGGCTTATTATAAAACCATCTCTATTTATTAGAAATAAATTATTCTTTTACAAATTTTAAATTTCTGTAACTCGCTCCATTAGAAGCATTAATCAAGTATACACCGGTTTCTAGGTTACTGATATTAATAGTTGTATTATTCTCTACATTATTTTTTCTCATTACCACTTTACCTGTTAAATCATAAATAACAATAGAAACTTCCTCCAATGTACTGATACGAATTTCCTCTTTAGCAGGATTTGGATTGAAATTAAAAGCCAAATCATTTTCCAAATCATCAAATCCTACAATTGTAGAAAGTTCAACTTCATCAGCATTTACAATTTCTCCATTTTGATTCAAAATCATTGCAACTAATTTGATGTTTTCAGCATTATTAGTGGCCGGAAGCGTATAATTGAAAGTATAGGAATAAGGTGTATTGTAAACCAAAGTTGCAGGAACAGAACCAGCAATACCAGTAAAATCACCAATTATTGCTCTTCCCACGTGGTTATATACCATTTGAGCTGCAGGTACGGTACTTGGTAAGGCTGCATAGTCTGTACCATCCCAATCTAACATAGGCCCATAAGTACCACCTGAATAATAATTAGCTTGATTATAAGCAGTTGTTGTTCCTGTTACTCCATCCTCAACTACAATACCCGATAATTTGAAATTAGCACTAGGAATATCCAAAGCAAATTTAGATTCAACTGTATAAGATAATGCTCTTGATGTTGAATTCCAAGTTTGACTCACAATTTCCACTTTACCTACAGGAACACTATTGTTTTTTTCGTCTAGATATGCGGTTTCTAAATCATTTAATCCAGGATCTGCTTCAACTTTTCTGTTGATATATCCACTAGGGAAAGAACTAATACCTAAACCATCGTCATAGGCAGTTACTACCATGGGGTCTCCATTGTGAACAGCAATACCTATCCACGATCCATCAGTATAATTATGTGCCATTGTATTCAAGCCAACAAGACCTCTTGTACACCAACCGCACCATGTTCCCGTTCCTTCTTCGTATACTACAGTTTGAGGATAAACTTCGTTAACAACCAAAATTTCTTTTGACTTATCATTGTTATCTGTTACTAAATCAGTTCCACCGTTTATATTAGTCAACCACATATCCATAGTATGTGCTCCCGGTGTAGCATTCCACGTACCTGTCAAATTGAAATTATAATTTGTATTTGAAGCTATATTTAAACCAGTAAGTGATTCAGTTTGAACTGTTCCACCATCTACTTGCCAATTTACATCTGCAGATGTTATGGCATTAGAACCTGCATTTCTAATCGTTCCGCTAACGGCAACAGTACCACTTTGAACGGTAGGATTGATATTAATACTATACATCTCAGCATCTAAACTGACAATATTTCTTACAACCACATCATCAATAATAAAGTTATCACCGTCATCATTGGTCATGATAAATGCAATATAAATTTGTTGACCGTTGTAAGCATTTAAATCAACTGTTTTAAAAGCAAAACCTGATGCATCTGCACCAGTTGTTAAATTTAATTCTGTCCAACTGGCAACAGTTGTAAAACTAGCGTGTGTGGTTTGTGAAGTAGTTGAAACTTTCACATAGTAATTTGAACCGTAATCCGTTCCATAAGTTTGAGCAGCATAAAAATTAAGTACTGTATTTATATTTCCTGCTAAATTAATTAGAGGAGTAACCAACCAATCCTCTGCAATACCTCCACTTACATTTTCATAAGCAACTGCTGCTGAATTAGATGGTGAGTGAGATACTGTTGTGGGTATAAACCAATCATTTACAGTTCCTAGATTATTTGTGCCTCTAAATTTGGTCCAACCAGAGGGAAGACTGGAAGATGCATCAAAATTTTCATTTAGATTCTCTTGTGAAAAAGAACTTAATGTAATTGATAAAAATAAAAATAAAAGTAAAATTTTCTTCATTTTAATAAAAGTATTTAATTAATTAATAAAGTTTTAATTTGTGAATTGTTGTTATAAATAATTTTTATAAAATACATTCCAATCGGAATATTGAGTGGTATAGGTTGATTGGTTTGCACTTCAAATTGGGTCATTTGTTTGCCAATGCTGTCATAAATTTCTATATTGCAATGTTCAATTTCATTTGATTCAATAATGATATTGCTATGGAATGCTGATGGATTGGGAACAATTTTCAACATATGACTTTCTTGTGTATCCAAATCCATCGTGCAAGTTTGTTCCATTGGAAAAAACCCTTCAGGAAAAGCTGCTTCTAAATCTTCGACACTACTGATGGGCCAAATATTCAAGTTTACAATGGTTCTATCGGGCGCTATAATACAAACCGTAGGATAACTATTGGGAATAAACCTATTGATGATATTTACACTGCCTCCATCGGTGCTGATAGAATTAGGATGACTAAACCCACCTGAATACGCTGCTTCAAAACTGGCTACTCCGGTATTGTCTGCAAAACCATTGACAGAAATACAGGCTAAGTCACCACTATTACATCCGTATTTTTCGTATAACTCATTGAAAAAAGGAGTGATGTATTGACAATAACTACAACTGCTGAGATAAAATTTGATGAATACGTATTTACCAGCATCACATTGTTCATATAAGTCAATTGTATTTCCTTCGGTATCGGTTGCCGTAAAATTGTTCACAATCGTTCCCAAGTCATATGCTTCTACTTGCGCATAACTATGTGAAAGAAAGAAAAACAACCCTATGAACCATGCTTTTTTCATTATAATGAGGTAGTTATATTAAGGGTTAAACCACTAGCAGGCGGAACTTCACGACATACGCCACCTACACATAAAATACCGCCTCTTTGACGACCATAACTCAAAGCAATTCTCGTACGATCTTTTGAATAACTACCTCCCAATAAATAATAATGGTCACGATGTGATGTATCCTCATTACCATAATTATACAAATCGGTAACAAAAAAAGAGAAATTTGAATTGGCATTCAATTCAATAGTCGAAGCAGCCCAGTTCTTTTTATCATCTCGGGTCCATAAATGTTGCGCTTCAATTCGCAAAGAAGTCTTTTCACTGGTTTGAATTGTTGTTTCGGCTATAGCTACATTGGATTTTACAAAACCATAGGTTTCTTCCACATATTTCTTGTTGTAATTCCCGTGTAAAAAAGTTAAAATTCCTGAAACTTTGGGAGACAATTTCTTTCTTACTTCCAAACTCATATCTGAAAAATAATGTTCTCCAGCTTCCAAAAAGCCAACATCAACTCTTTGATATTCCGAAATAAAATCGGCTTTCAAGGCATACCAACTGGCAAAATTTGCTGAGACTTTAGTACCGTATTTTCCACCTAATGGTGTATCTTTCTTCAGATTAAAAAACACATCTATTTGCCCACCTATTTCTCCGGCTTTCTCCAATGGATTAAAACTCAAACTGGGTTGAGATTGATAGACATACATGTTGGCCAATGAATAATCGTGTTGTTTGGTTAAAGCAGGAATATAATTTACAATGAGTTCATTGTAGGTATTTCCCGCAGCTTCTCTTTCCGAATAAAAATTCATATTTTCCAAACGTCTCAAAGTTGCATTGATACCCAAACCTTTTTGGGAATAACCCAAATTGAATTGTAAAGCATTCCCTTTAAATAATTTATCGGGATAAAGAGTCCCATTTTCAACATATGCATCATCCATCTTGACTACACCTTCCAATCCGGTAGAAAAATTATGAATATTCATTTGAAATCTACCAGAAAAAACAGAAGTAAGCTTTTTAAAATCAGGATTATCGGATTCATTTTCCTGATATCTACCGACGTAACTGAATCCAATAGAACCAGAAGTGTTTTCACTTTTAAACATTTGAGGCATATCCATTTGTGTATCCAATCCGAATAATTCGCCTTCAGATACTTTAAACCCAACTCTTTGGTTGCCAAAAAGGCCTGTTAAACTGATGTTTTCAGTAGGTTTATATTTCAATTTGATACCCCTAATGGCGTTGTTGATGCCCAATTGACGATCTTCCCAACTTCTGAGTGCCAAACCGTTTCCAAATTGCTCATAGAAATGACCAAGGGTAATATCCAATTTATCGTTTTTGAATTGTGCATAATACAATCCTATATTTATTGGATCATTGTATTGAGGAGAATAGTTTAAAAGTGCCTGAGGAGCATAGCCTTCAACTTGAATTCCAAAAGTAAAGTTTTGAACAAGGTATTCGGCTTTCAAATAACTATTGGAACGAAACCGATCGGAAGCTGTAAAATCTCCGGTAACTTGATCATCTACATAATATTGAGCATTGGATTCAAAACCCAAATTGAATGATTCTTCTGTTTGAGCCCAAAAATTAAAAGATATAAAAAAGAAGAGAATGGGTAATTTTTTTGACATAAATTGGTGTTAATCATGTTCAATGAAAAGTCGATATACTTTTCCGTTTGATAAGATATTTTATAAACTACATCAGGTTTCCAAATTAAAATAATCAAGGGTAAAACTTACAATGATTTTAATTTAGTATACAATTCCTTTTCACCACCAGGCGTATATCCGGAATGGGTATAGACAATTTTTCCGTTTTTAACGATGATCACATAGGGAACACTAGATATGTTCAAAGCTCTTTTAAAAGCTTGATTGGTATCCATCAGGATTTTGTAATCCCAACCTTTTCCATTGATCATGGGCTTCACACGTGCTTTTGTTTTCTCGTCATCAATAGACACTGCAATCAATTCAAAATTCAATTCAGATTTCTTGTCTTCGTATTCTTCTGAAATGGCATCCAATTCATTGATGCAAGGCACACACCAAGTAGCCCAAAAACTAAACACAATGGTTTTATTTTTAGCGTATTCTTGAAGTGAAAATGATTTTCCGTTGATATCCTTGAGCTGTAAATCGGGTAAAGAAGTTTGGGCATTTAATCCCACTTGTAAAAATATAAACAGCAAGAAGGTAAATAGTTTTTGGGTTGCGTTCATTAAATCGGGAATATAAAAAATTTTTGCAAAAATAATTATTTACGTTACATTTGCAAGAATATTCATAAATTTTTAAAAATCTCATGATAAAAATCAGTTTTTTAAATAAAATAGGCCTATTTGTTAGTGTTTTTGCAGTTTTCGCTTCATGCAATCGAGATGATTTGAATGAAATGAAATCTATTCATTTAAAGTTAGTTTCAAACTATACGGAACAACCTATTGATCAAACTTTTATTTTTGCTGTTGAGGGAGATAACAAAGACATCATAACTTCAGAATCACAATTTTTAGTTAATGGAGTTGCTATTTCTAGTAACACTTTTACCCCTACTTCTGAAGGTATTTATCAAGTTCAAGCCACATATTTGGGTTTTACAAGTCAAATAATAACAGTTAAAGCCATTACTCCAAGTGAATATTCTCAAAAAGTGTTGGTAGAAGATTATACGGGTACTTGGTGTGGTTGGTGTCCAAGAGTAGCTTATGCCATCCAACAAGTTAAACTTCAATCAGACAAAGTCGTTTCTGTTGGAATACACATTTCAGACATTTACTCTTTTGAAGGCTGTACAACCTTAAAAAATGAGTTTGGAGTTTCAGGATTGCCAGCTGGGAAAATTAACAGAATCAACACTTGGTATCCATTAGCAGAACACGAGCATTTAGATGAAGTATTAAATCACGTGGGTTCAAATGCTCCACTTGGCTTAGCTATACTTTCGGAATTTTCTAATAATACGATAAATGCAACAATAAGAGTTGGTTTTGCAAACAATTATACTGAGAATTTGAACCTTGTTGTATATTTATTGGAAAATGGACTAGTTAAGAATCAAACTAATTATACTGAATTTTTTGGTGGAACTAGCACAATTTACAATTATGTTCATAATGATGTATTAAGAGCCATTTTCACACCTCATTTGGGGACTCCAATACCTTTAGAAGAATCAATAAATGACCATATTTACACTTATAATCTTTCACAAATTATCCCATCATCTGTTTCTGATCCTTCGAATCTTCATTTAGTTGCTTTTGTAGTAAAAGCTTCCACCAAAGAAGTCATCAATGTTCAAGAAGTAGCAGTAGGTAGTGAAATAGGTTTTGAATAAAAAATAAATTTTACATCCACTTTTTAGGAATAATTAAAAATACAACTCAATCGTTGTAATATTGGCTTTTGTTGTGATTTGGGATAACATATTTATTTATATTTGCCAAAATCAAAAAAGATTAACACTATTTAAGATTTAATAAAAAAGTCAAAAATAGCAGTATCGAATCATTAATTATTAAACAACAAATTAGGTATTTTATGAAAAAATTATTCGCACTTTTTTCTACATTGATGTTGCCTTTGTTCACCTTTGCAAGTGAAGCAGATTTGGTAATTCCGGATGCAGTCAAAGACGAGAGCATGCTGTATTGGGGATTCCTCATTACCTTATTGGGATTGGGTTTTGGACTTTTCCAATTTATCAAGGTAAAAAATTTAAAAGCACATCAATCCATGCTAGATGTGGCACAGGTCATTTATGAAACCGGAAAAACGTATTTGATTCAACAAGGTAAATTTTTAGCGCTTTTATTTGTATTTATAGGTTCTGCTGTTGCATTCTATTTTGGATATTTATCTGAAGCAAATTTTAGTGCAGGAGGTGTTTTGATGATTTTGGCTTGGACGGTTTTGGGTATTTTGGGTTCTTATTCGGTAGCTTGGTTTGGTATTAGAATGAATACTTTAGCCAATTCAAGAATGGCGTTTACCTCTTTGGAACGCAAACCTATCAAGCTCTTAAACATTCCATTGAATGCCGGTATGAGTATAGGAGTAGTATTGATTTCGTTAGAATTGGTGTTGATGTTGGTGATTTTAATGTTTGTTCCTGGTGAATATGCAGGAGCCAGTTTTATCGGTTTTGCAATTGGAGAATCATTAGGTGCTTCTGTCTTGAGAATTGCAGGTGGAATTTTTACAAAAATAGCCGATATAGGTTCCGATTTGATGAAAGTAATTTTCAAAATCGGAGAAGATGACCCGAGAAATCCCGGAACTATTGCCGATTGTGTTGGTGATAATGCAGGAGATTCAGTAGGTCCAACCGCAGATGGATTTGAAACTTATGGAGTTACCGGAGTGGCTTTGATTTCTTTTATTCTTTTGGCAATTACAGATACCTCTTTACAAACCCAATTATTGGTTTGGATCTTTTTGATGCGTATCTTAATGATTGTTACTTCAATCGTTTCATTTTATATCAATGGAGCCATTAGTAATGCCAAATACAGCAAAGTAGATGATTTGGATTTTGAAAAACCATTGACTTCATTGGTTTGGATCACTTCAATTTTATCCATTATTGTTACTTTTATTGTAAGTTATTTGACCATAGCCGATTTAGGCAACAATCTTTGGATTACTCTATCTACCATTATCAGTGCCGGAACTTTGGGTGCTGCTTTAATTCCTGAATTTACCAAATTATTTACCAGTCCTAAATCTGCTCATGTTAAAGAAGTAGTTGAAGCTTCTAAACAAGGAGGCGCTTCTTTAAATATCCTAGCTGGTTTGGTAGCCGGAAACTTCAGTGCTTTTTGGAAAGGAATGGTATTCTTTTTATTGATGGGAATAGCCTATTATGCCAGCACTTTTGGATTAGGTGAATTGATGATCTATCCCTCAATCTTCGCATTTGGTTTAGTAGCATTTGGTATGCTTGGAATGGGTCCGGTTACGATAGCAGTAGACTCTTATGGACCTGTAACCGATAATGCACAATCTATTTATGAATTATCATTGATTGAAGAAATTCCCAATATCAGTGAAGAAATCGAAAGAGATTTTGGATTCAAACCCGATTTTGAAAAATCCAAACATTACCTTGAGGCCAATGATGGAGCGGGAAATACTTTTAAAGCTACTGCTAAACCTGTATTGATTGGTACAGCCGTAGTGGGAGCAACTACTATGATTTTCTCATTGATTTTGGTAATCCAACACGAATTGGGAATTCAACCTGAAATGGTATTGAACTTATTAAATCCTTATTCTATTTTCGGATTTTTACTTGGTGGAGCTGTAATTTATTGGTTCTCGGGAGCATCAATTCAAGCAGTTTCTGCTGGTGCAAGTAAAGCTGTTGCTTATATCAAACAACACATCAATTTGGATCCCAATGCACCTAAAAAAGCAGACGTAGAAAAATCAAAAGAAGTAGTTCAAATATGTACGGTTTATGCCCAAAAAGGAATGCTCAATATTTTTATCGCAATTTTCTCGTTTGCATTGGCTTTTGCTTTTATATCTGCTCCAACAGGTTTAACTGATGATATGTCACCAGAAGATAAATTGAAATTCGCCGCTCCTGTTTCTTTGTTTGTCAGTTATTTGATTTCCATTGCCTTCTTTGGATTATACCAAGCCATATTCATGGCCAATGCTGGTGGTGCTTGGGACAATGCAAAAAAAGTTATCGAAGTGGATATGAAAGAAAAAGGAACCGATTTACATGCGGCTTCTGTAGTAGGTGATACCGTAGGAGATCCTTTTAAAGATACCTCTTCAGTAGCACTTAACCCTATTATCAAGTTTACGACTTTGTTTGGATTGTTGGCAATGGAAATAGCCATTTCAGTTCAATTCAGAGAAATTGCGCATTATGTAGGATATGTATTTTTAGCAATAGCACTATATTTTGTTTACCGTTCTTTCTATAAAATGAGAATCAGTTAAATGATTTATGGTATATTAAATTACAAGAGCTGCTCAATTGAGTAGCTCTTTTTTTATTTGAATAAAAAAATGATAATTGATAAATGATGTGGATTGTACCAAAAGAAAAACGTTCCACTATTAAATAGTAGAACGCCTTCTTATTTACCCCCTTAGGATAAGTTAGCACTTACCCTTCTTCATCTCAATTATTGAAGCAAATATACAGTGGTTTTTAATATAACAACTTCATATATCACAAATCATTTAATTTTATTTTGCACATTTCACAAATATTTACTTGCTATTTGCCTTTATAAAACATTTATAAAAGAAAAACGTTCCGAATATAAATCGGAACGTCTTCTTATTTACCCCCTTAGG
>JAABRF010000032.1 GCA_011391075.1 Flavobacteriia bacterium
AAACCCATCCACAGCCACCAACCATAGACCGTTTGACATCTTCAAAGTCGAAAATGTATGCATGCCTATTTGATTCCAATGCGTATTCCCTTTTAAAATAGGTTTTTCAAATAAAAGTTGCTCTTTATAATCCGTCAAAGTCAATTGGTTGATTTGAAAAGCCCACGTTTGCTGCCCGTAATACTCGGCATCATCTTGTGCTAATCTTACCAAATGCTCTTTTGTCTGGATGACATTTCCTGCTGGACGCGTGTATTTTTTATTCCCTTTTATGATTGGGTTTTGAGGATGCGAATTCCAAGTTCCGTTGGGCTGATCGGCGTAATATAAATTCAATTCATCATTGGACAAAGTGCCTCCAAACATCCACCAATGTTGATCGTATTCAAAAAGTGTAGGGTCAACCACTTCAACATGATCCAATAATTTCTTTTCCAATTGCCATTTGTAAGGAAAATCGATGGCTTTGTAAAGTCTTACACTTTGATCTTCAGCTGTTTCCGGAACCATGTAGATGTTGTTTTTCCATCTAAACACATAAGGATAGGAAAGATGAAATGCCTCATCCAATACAATGCGATCATATTGCCAATCCAATCCATTGGTACTGGTAGCCAATCCGATATCACCTTGTTGGCTATAGGCATTTAAAACTTCAAAAAAGAGGTAATAGGTGCCTTCTTTTTCAAATAACATAGGATCTGCAACGAAAATAGCAGTCACATCAGTTATATCTTCAGCTTTCAATATTTGACGATACACAGCATTCGTTATTGTTGAATCCAAAACTTGATTTTGAATGCTTATCCCAATAGACCAATGATTGTATTGAATCACGTATTTTTTATTGATTTTCCATATTACAATAAGTGCTATTAGTGAAATGAAAACCAGTCCCAATGAAAGATAATGTTGAAATGTAAATTTGAAAGTTATTTCACTCTTTTTAGTAGTTAAAAAGTTGAAAATTCCTATACCCATCAAAAGGATAGAAATCAACAGAAAGGACCAATCAAACGGACCCAAATGCCAAGCTTTACCTTTTAATATATCATGTGTCAAAACCAATCCGATGATACCTATGGCTAAAAAAACAAGAGCAACTGAAACCAAAAGAATTTTGGAACGTAAATTTTGCATCATATTAGCTTTTTGACTTTAATTAAAAATTCAAATATAGTTCAATAAAAGCATTCAATAAATGAAAAAAACACAAATTTCTTTGCATATTAATTTTTATATTTAAACATAACGAGAAATTATGTCAAAAACGCTTAATTTTTAGCAAAGAAATCTCTCAAACAATACTTTTTTATTAATTTTGTGCGTTCGAAATATAGATAAATCTCACAATATGATAACTGAAAATAATCAAGCAAAGCAAACCCGAGAAAATGCTGTGCTTGAAAATGTAGTCATTCGTTTCGTTGGTGATTCCGGAGACGGAATGCAACTAACCGGAACTCAATTTTCCGATACTTCAGCTATGTTTGGTAATGATGTAGCCACTTTCCCCAATTATCCTTCAGAAATACGTGCACCACAAGGTAGTTTGTATGGTGTTTCAGGATTTCAAGTACATATTGGAAGTGTCAATATCACTTCTCCTGGAGACAGTGTAGATGTGTTGGTAGCCATGAATCCTGCGGCTTTAAAAACCAATATTGATGCTTTGAAAGCTGGTCAAATGTGTATCGTAGATACGGATGAATTCAATAAAAAGAATTTTGAAAAAGCACATTACGACACCAATCCATTGGAAGATGGTAGTCTTGAAAACTATAAGTTAATTCAAGTTTCTATGACTTCGCTTACCCGTGAAGCGCTCAGTGGAATGGGATTGGATAACAAAGCAGTGACTCGTAGCAAAAATATGTTTGCCCTTGGAATGGTGTATTTTATTTTCAACCGTTCTATGGATCATACCATTGAATTTTTTGAGAAAAAATTTAAAAGTAAACCTGAATTGGTTGAAGCCAATATCAAGGTGCTAAAAGCCGGATATTATTATGCTGAAACCATGGAAATTATTTCTACAACGTATCAAATTGCACCAGCCAAAATGCGACCAGGTACCTATAGAATCATCAATGGGAATACAGCTACGGCATGGGGTTTATTAGCTGCAGCAAATAATTCTGGTTTGGAATTGTTTTTAGGATCTTATCCTATCACACCTGCTACAGATATACTTCATGAATTAACCAAACATATCAATTTTGGCATCAAAACTTTCCAAGCGGAAGACGAGATTGCTGGGATTACTTCTTCTATAGGAGCAGCGTTTGCCGGAAGTTTGGCGATTACCACAACTTCAGGACCTGGCTTGGCTTTGAAAGGTGAAGCTATTGGCTTGGCAATGATGATGGAGTTACCTTTGGTCATAATCGACGTACAACGTGGTGGTCCTTCAACAGGATTGCCTACCAAAACAGAGCAATCCGATTTGATGCAAGCCTTATACGGTCGTAATGGAGAAAGTCCGGTGATTGTGATTGCTGCCAGCACGCCCGAAAATTCATTTGATTATGCCTACGAAGCTTGTAAACTAGCTTTGGAACACATGACACCAGTGATTTTATTAACCGACGGTTATATTGCCAATGGTTCAGCTCCTTGGAAAATCAAGAAAACATCCGAATTACCTAGCATTACACCTCGTATTGCCAAAGCGGGAACAACTTACAATCCCTACGATAGAGATGAAAAAACACTAGCTAGAGTTTTAGCTATCCCTGGTACACCCGGAATGGAGCACCGAATTGGAGGCTTGGAAAAAGATAAAAAAACCGGAAATATTTCTTATGCTCCTGAAAACCATGAATACATGGTCAACATTAGAGCCGAGAAAGTGAAAAGAGTACAAGATTACATTCCTGCCATTCGTTCTGAATTTCAAGAAGAAGGTGATTTGTTGGTTGTAGGTTGGGGTGGAACTTATGGTAGCTTGAGTGCTGCGGTTAGTCAAATCAACAATGAAGGTTATAAAGTTGGACATATGCATTTGAATCACATCAATCCACTTCCTAAAAACGTAGCTGAAACGATGAAGAAATTCAAAAAAATCGTGGTTTGTGAATTGAATAAAGGTCAAATGGCCAATGTGTTGAGAATGAATTTTCCTGAATTCCAATATTTACAATACAGCAAAGTGCAAGGTTTGCCTTTTACTACATTTGAATTAACCGAAAGATTTAAACAACTCATCTAATTCGTCGTTTTGAGTTTTGGGTTATAAACCTTAAACTTTCAACTTTAAACTTAAAGATATGGAAACAAAATATACATTCAAAGATTTTCAAACTGACCAAGAGGTGCGTTGGTGTCCGGGATGTGATGATTATGTTGTACTGAGAGCTGTACAAAAAGCATTACCTGAAATGGGTCGTAAAAAAGAAGATTTTGCCTTTATCTCTGGTATTGGTTGTTCTTCTCGTTTTCCCTATTATGTGGAAACTTACGGTATGCATACCATTCACGGTCGTGCAACTGCAATCGCAACCGGCGTAAAATTGGCCAATCCCAACCTCAGTGTATGGGTAGCTACCGGAGACGGTGATGCTATGGCTATCGGAGGCAATCACTTTATACATTTATTGAGACGTAACATCAATATCAAAATTATTTTATTCAACAACGAAATCTACGGTTTGACCAAAGGTCAGTTTTCACCGACTTCTTTGATAGGTCAAAAAACCAAGAGTTCACCTTATGGCAATACCCAACCACCATTTAATCCGGGGGAATTGGCCATAGGTTCAAGTGCGCGATTTTTTGCCCGAATCGGAGGAAATGTACCCAAAGAACAAACCGATTTGTTTATAGAAGCCGATAAGTTCAAAGGAACTGCCTTGATTGAAGTATTGCAAAATTGCGTAATTTTCAACGATGGTTGTTTTACACATTACACAGATAAAGAAGTTAAAGACGACAAACAAATTTACTTAGAGCATGGCAAACCCATGATTTTTGGTAAAGAACGCAATAAAGGTTTGGTTTTGAAAGGTTTGAAACTTGAAGTGGTAACTGTTGGAGAAAATGGGGTTACCGAAGCTGATATTTTGATACATGACGCCAAAGAATCTGATCCAACTTTACATTTAATGTTGGCTCGCCTTCATTATCCATTGGCTACCGGTATCATCAGAAGTGTAGAAGAACCCACCTTTGAAGAGAGAGAAGAAACATTATATAATAAAGTAAAAGAAACTTCTAAATATAAAACTGTAGACGATTTGTTCTTTGCCGGTGAAATATACGAAGTGAAATAAAAAAAATGAAAAGGATGAGGAAAGTCATCCTTTTTTATTTTTATAATTAATAATTTTGCCCGCTGATTTTAAAAATTTAAAAAATATCTTAATTTGGTATTTTTTGTTAATTTGGTGTTTTTTAAAATTTGTGGTCAGTGATTTTTTTTAAGATTTAGCTTTCTATTAAAGAACTTCTAACATCAATTCCGACAGTTATCGGAATCTAATTTCTAATTTCAAGAATGGGAAATATTGCAATTTTAGTCTTTTTATTAACCGGTGTTGTACTTGTAGCCGGAGCCAATGCTTTATCCAACCTGATTTCACCCAAATCAGATAACCTTCAAAAAAGGGAACCTTATGAAAGTGGTATGGTTACCAAAGGACCTACTTGGGTTCAGTTTAAAGTAGGTTACTACCTATATGCCATCATCTTTTTGATTTTTGATGTGGAGGTTGCCTTTTTGGTGCCTTGGGCTGTAGTATTTAAGGAACTAGGATTGGTAGCCTTGATCGAAATATTAATCTTCTTGCTTATCTTGGGTCTTGGACTTATTTACGCATGGAAAAAACAAGCATTAAAATGGGAGTAGATATTCAAACAGTTGTACCTGAACAACCTGAAAATTTTCCGGGTCAAATAATTCCTGGAGGAAATGGAGGTAATATTGTTGTTACCAAATTGGATGATGTCATCAACTGGGGACGAAAAAATTCACTTTGGTCTTTGTATTTTGGTACGAGTTGTTGTGCCATTGAAATGATGCAAACCGGTGCAGCTCGTCATGACTACAGCCGATTTGGATTTGAAGTAGCAAGGCCTTCCCCACGTCAAGCCGATTTGATTATCATTGCCGGTACCATCGTCAATAAAATGGCACCTGTATTGCGTCGTTTGTATGATCAAATGGCAGAACCCAAATATGTAATTGCCATGGGAGCTTGCTCCATTTCGGGAGGTCCATTTTTCTACAATACCTATTCAGTTGTGAAAGGTGCTGACCATGTAATTCCTGTGGATATTTATGTTCCGGGTTGCCCACCACGTCCAGAAGCCTTGTTGGATGGAATGATTAAATTACAAGAAAAAATTATGCTTACCAATAGTATGAAGGATATGAAAGCCAACAATCCGTTGGATGGATTTGACCAAGGTAAATAATGAATTTATAAAGTGAGAGGTCATACCACCTTAAACCTAAACATCATGACAAATTTAGAATTACAAAATACCATTGCAGCTTGGAGTGATCAAATCACTTTTACTGAAGAAGCAACCGAATTTTTAACAGCGCAGGTTCCCGCAGCTGAATGGCACGAAATAGCCCTTCAATTAAAATCCACACCCGAGTTACACTTTGACTATTTGTTTTGTGAAACGGGAATAGATTATGGAACAGATTTAGGCGTCATCTATCATCTGCGTTCCACCGATTTGAAACACGAAATGGTCGTAAAAGTCAATACTTCCGATAGGGAAAATGCTCGAATAGACACCGTATGCGATATTTGGAGAACTGCAGAGTTGCACGAACGTGAAATACACGATTTATTTGGAATAGAATTCAACAATCATCCCAATATGCAAGTGCTTATCTTACCTGAGAATTGGGTGGGTTTTCCATTGAGAAAAGATTATTCCGATCCGGTAAACATGATCATTAGATAGTACCTGTATTGAGACAATGTCTCATTTAGCACCAATAAGGTGTTACATTCATTTAAGCAATTATTAGTACCATGCAACAAGAATATATCGTAAAAGATCCTTTCAAAACTGAAGAATACATGATTAACATGGGGCCTCAGCATCCTGCTACCCATGGTGTATTGCGATTGGTTTTGACTATTGACGGTGAAATCATTAAAAAGGTAGAACCCGATTTGGGATATATACATCGTTCTATCGAAAAAATGTGTGAATATGACACCTACCAACAAATCGTACATCTTACCGATAGAATGGATTATCTGTCTTCACATATCAACAATGAAGCGGTTTGTTTGACTGTTGAAAAAGCATTGGAATTGGAAGTTCCGGAAAGGGTTAAAGTGATTCGAACCATCATCGGTGAGTTGACTCGATTGGCTTCACATCAATTGTGGTGGGGCGTATTTGGAATGGATATCGGTGGATTAACTACTTATTTCTATGCTTTCCGTGATCGTGAATTGATCAACGATATTTTTGAAGAAACATGTGGGGCTCGATTGACGATGAATTACAATATTCCCGGTGGATTGATGTTTGATATTCATCCCAATTTTGTCAATCGTACCAAAGCTTTTATCAAACACTTCAAAACCAAATTGCCCGAATACGATCAATTGTTGACAGGCAATATTATATTTGAAAAAAGAACCAAAGGAGTAGGCGTGATTTCCAAAGAAGATGCCATCAGTTTTGGACTAACCGGACCAACAGCCAGAGGATCAGGTTTGGTGAGTGATATTAGAATAAGTCATCCCTATTCTGCATATGACCGCGTAAAATTTAACGAAGTTTTATTCACTGAAGGTGATACTTGGGCACGATATAAAGTAAGGATCCAAGAAATGTGGGAATCTATTTCAATAATTGAACAATTGATTGACAACATACCCGAAGGTGATTTTAAAGTGCCTACCAAAGCAGTAATCAAATTACCAAAAGGAGAATTTTACCAAAGAGTTGAAACTGCAAGAGGTGAATTGGGTGTTTACATCAATAGTGATGGAAATAAAAATCCTTATAGAGTAAAATTCCGTTCTCCTGGATTTTCCAATTTATCCATTTTGGATCATGCGGCTCGGGGTAGTAAATTGGGAGATTTGGTAGCCATCATGGCCTCCTTTGACTTGGTCATTCCGGATATTGATCGTTAATATAATTTTGACTCCAAGTATTTGCTTCTATCATGAAAAGCAAAATTTAAAATTAATTATAAAACAAAATATTGATTAGATAATCGAAGAACATATTTAGAAATTCTAAAGTTATTTTTCTTTTATCTCATTTCACAAATCTAGAATAATATGAATATACCGATGATGTTACCCACAGAATGGATACATAATTTTCTATATGCATCAATGCCCGAAGGGTTAGCACATGCAGTGGAATTGGTATTGATTGCCGTTGGGTTTTTAATGTTTTTTGCTGCTGCCGGATTGTATCTCGTACTGCTTGAAAGATGGATTGCTGCTTGGATTCAATTGCGTAGAGGTCCCAATAGAGTTGGTCCTTGGGGTATTTTCCAAACCATAGCTGATGCATTAAAATTAGTTACCAAAGAATTGACCGGAACCGATAAAGCCGATAAATTTTTGTATAATCTAGCGCCTTATTTCCCAATTGTTGCCGCTTTAATTACGATTAGCGTTTTTGCTTATTCCCAAAGTTTACATGCCTTTGATATCAATATCGGAATCTTTTTCATTACGGCAGTTTCATCTATTGGGGTAATCGGAATTCTTTTAGCTGGTTGGTCTAGTAATAATAAATATGCCTTAATCGGGGCTATGCGTAGTGGTGTAATGGTAGTGAGTTATGAATTATCGGTTGGTTTATCACTTCTTACAATGGTTTTAATGACCGGAAGTTTACAATTATCTGAAATCATTGAAGTCCAACGTACTGGTGGTTGGTTGATTGTACAAGGTCATATTCCTGCCATTATTGCATTTATGATTTATATGATAGCCGGTACCGCTGAAACCAATCGTACCCCATTTGATTTAGTGGAAGCAGAATCGGAACTAGGTGCAGGATACCATACTGAGTACTCAGGGATGAAATTTGCTTATTTCTTCCTTGCCGAGTTTATCAATATGTTTATCATTGCTTCAATAGCGGTAACGGTATTTTTCGGAGGATGGTTATCTCCATTTGGAATTACAGATGAAATTTTCTGGTTGCAACCGGTTTGGTTTTTAGCCAAAGTGTTAGTAATTATTGTGTTGATGATGTTATTCAGATGGACTTTCCCTAGATTGCGTATTGACCAAATTTTGACTTTGGAATGGAAATATTTATTGCCTCTGAATTTGATAAATTTAGTACTGATGGCTATCATAGTATTGCTAGGATGGACAATCAATTTTTAAACAGAACACAGGAATACAAACGATTATGAGTTATTTTGGAGATATAGTACGTGGAATTGGATCTTTACTGAATGGGATGAAAGTCACCAGTAAGTATTTATTTTTTGCCCCAAAAGAAATTATTACCCAGTATTATCCCGAGAATAGGGACACCTTGAAAATGTTTGATCGTTTTAGAGGTGAAGTTATCATGCCACATGATGCTGAAAATATGCACCGTTGCACCGGATGTCAATCTTGCGAGATTGTGTGTCCCAACGGAAGTATCGAAATTATATGGGATAGAGTAGTTAATGAAGAAACCGGTAAAAAGGTAAAAATCATTGACAAACACATCTATCATTTGTCTATGTGTACCATGTGCGGACTTTGTATTCAAGCTTGTCCTACAGAGGCTATCATATGGGGACAAAATTTTGAAAACGCGGTAACGGACCGAACTCAATTAACTAAAGTATTAAATAAACCGGGATCTAAAGTACATCCCGATGTAAAGGAATAAATTCCAATTTTTTAAAATTTCAAATTCCAAAATGGTTTGAGTAAAATAGTTTGATGAGTGAGCAAAAGATATATGATTTAGAAGAAAGAACGTTCCAATTTGCAAAGAAAGTTAGGTTTTTTATTCAAAAAATTCCAAAATCTATTGCAAACAATGAAGACGCAAAACAGTTAGTAAGAGCATCAGGTTCGGTTGCAGCAAATTATATAGAAGCAAATGAGAAGTTAAGTGATAAGGATTTTGATTTTAGAATAAAAGTGTGTAAAAAAGAAGCAAAAGAGTCGGGTTTATGGTTGAGATTAATAAAAGAAACAAATGAATTAGATGAAGTAAATTTTATTGAAGATTTAATTAATGAGTCAATAGAATTGAGAAAAATATTTAATGCTATATTGAAAAAAAGAGAGTAATAAGAATAAATTACATCAACAAATTTCATATTTGAGAATTTAATTCAACTTAAGTTTTTGGAATTTGGTACCCAACTCGTTTGGGGATGGAATATAGAATTTAGAATTTGGGATTTGGAATTTGGAATTTGGAATTTAAAAAGTTTGGAATTTAAAATATTTAATATTGGAATTTAAGTTTATGGAACATATATTTTTCTACATTTTCGCTTTGATTATCATTGTTTTTGCCTTGGCATCCGTGATGAGTCATAAAATATTAAGGGCTGTTGTGTATCTATTGTTTTCATTATTGGGCGTTGCTGCTCTTTATTTTATGATGGAATACAACTTTTTGGGAGCTGTTCAAATGGCGGTTTATGCAGGTGGTATCATCATCTTGTTTATTTTTTCGGTTTTATTGGTTCACCACATAGAAGGTGAATTGGAAGAACCTAGATTTTCTCGAAAAGTGATGATGGGATTGGCTAGTTTGGTAGGTTTTGGAGGCGTATTATATGTAATTCTTACCCATAATTTCGTAACGGTTGAAGTGCCTCGTACTTCTACAGAAGTTTCTGACATTGGAAAAGGTTTATTGAGCTACGGTGATGGTGGGTTTATCTTACCTTTTGAAGTAATCAGTATTTTGTTATTGGCTGCGATGATTGGAGCCATCATTATTTCCAAAGGTAAAAAAAATGTTTAATTTTTAAGTTAAAAAAGAATGATAGCAAACGTAAGTATATATGAAATCCTGACCTTGACAACTTTGTTGTTTTTTATTGGTCTTTATGGTTTTTTAACTCGTAAAAATTTGATAACCATGTTGATGTCAATTGAGTTATTGCTCAATGCATCGGTTATTAATTTTGTAGTAATCAATAAATACATGTTTCCCGAAATGTTACAAGGTGTTTATTTTTCCATATTTATTATTGCGGTAGCTGCTGCAGAAACTGCATTAGCTATATCCATCATCATCAATTTATACAGACTGAAAGTATCGGTTGATGTAAATGAAACCGAAACCATGAAATACTAAATAGATAATAGTGACCAGATTTGGGTAGTTATTTATAAAACTTCACTCCAATCTCAATACTCAATTCTTTATAAATTATGAACTTTAGTTATACGATTTTAATTCCATTGATTCCCTTTGTAGTTTTTTTACTATTGGGATTGTTTTACAACCGAATCAAAGAACCTATTTCAGGATGGATTGGCGTTGCCGGTTTGACGGCTAGTGCTGTATTATCCTATTTTACAGCCTATCAATATTTCTACAATACACCCAAAGTAGATGGAGTTTTCCAAACGATTATGCCTTTTAAGATCAATTGGATGAATTTCACCGATACACTTCATATTGATATGGGTATTTTATTGGACCCAATATCTGTCATGATGTTAGTAGTGGTAACTACAGTTTCGTTGATGGCCAATATATACAGTACCGGTTATATGAAAGGGGATAGAGGCTTTACAAGATTTTTTGCATTCTTATCTTTGTTTACTTTTTCCATGTTGGGTTTGGTTGTAGCGACCAACTTATTCCAAATTTATATTTTTTGGGAATTGGTAGGGGTTTCTTCTTTCTTATTAATTGGATTCTACTATGAAAAACCATCTGCAGTTGCCGCTGCTAAAAAGGCCTTCATCGTAACTCGTTTTGCTGATTTTGGGTTCTTGGTAGGTATTCTACTGATGGGATATTATACCGGAACATTTGATTTTGCAATTCTAAATGATGTAAATGGACCAGCAATTAATGGAACTGTTGTTCAATCCTTCATGGGAATGTCAGTTATAACTTGGGCGCTTATTCTCATGTTTATGGGTGGCGCCGGTAAGTCGGCTATGTTTCCATTACATATTTGGTTACCCGATGCTATGGAAGGACCTACACCTGTTTCGGCTTTGATTCACGCGGCTACCATGGTAGTTGCCGGTGTGTATTTAGTGGCTAGAATGTTTCCTGCTTTCCATTTCGTGGATGGCGGTACAGCGCAACATGTAGTAGCTTGGGTGGGAGCCATTTCTTCGCTTTTTGCGGCTATTATTGCTTTGACTCAATATGATATCAAACGGGTATTGGCGTTCAGTACCATGTCGCAAATAGGTTATATGATGTTGGCACTCGGGGTTTCAGGATATGATGGCCATGAAGGGGTAGGATATATGGCTTCCATGTGGCATTTGTTTACACACGCCATGTTTAAAGCCGGTTTATTCTTAACCGCAGGTTCGGTAATCCACGCGGTGCATAGCAATTTGATGCAGGATATGGGTAGCTTGAGAAAATATATGCCTTATTCCAATATCGTATTTTTAATCACTGCTCTTTCTATTGCAGGTTTCCCTGGTTTTTCGGGATTCTTCAGTAAAGATGAGATTTTAATAGCGGCATTTGAACACAATAAAGCTATTTTCTACATAACGCTTTTAGTTGCCGGTATGACTGCTTTCTATATGTTCCGTTTGTATTTCAGTATTTTCTGGGGCAAAGACACGCATTATCACCATACCCCACACGAATCTCCTTGGTCTATGTTAGCTCCAATGCTATTTTTGGCTGTAATGAGTATTGTTCCGGGTTGGACCCAAATACTACCTTTCACTGAATGGTTGGCTCCCGATAAAGCTGGAATACATTGGCATTTGGATCCCGTAATGGCAACTATTGCCTCTAGTGTTGGAATTCTAGGGATTCTTATCGCTTATATTTTCTATAAAAAACCAACCGAGTATCCAGCCAAAATCAGTGCAGCATTCGGAAGTTTATACCAATGGGCTTTCCGTAAATTTTATATAGATGAAGTCTATACTTTCATCACCCAAAAAATTATATTCCAACGTATTTCCGCTCCATTTGCTTGGTTTGATAAAAAAGTGGTAGATGGTACCATGGAAGGTATTGGAAACAAGACTGCTTCTTTCTCCAATCTGATTAAGGGCATTCAATCCGGTAAGGTTCAAGATTATGCATTTGCCTTTATTGGAGGAGTTATAGTATTAGTAATCATTGTAATATACATGTTGTAATATGGATATTTTAACGCTTTTTGTAGTCGTTCCCGTTCTAACGGTAATCGCATTATTTTTTGCCAAAGACTTAAAACAATCTCGTCTCATTTCAGTAGTTGGAATGACGGTCCAGTTGGGAATGGCTATTAATTTGGTTTTTGCCTATTTTAAAGAAAGAGCTTCCAATACCGACATCATGGTGTTTACCCGTGATTTGGAATGGTTTAAAACTTTCAATATCCATTACAATATTGGAGTAGATGGCATTTCAGTGGCTCTTATTTTATTGACCTCTATAGTGGTTTTGGCCGGTGTATTTATTTCATGGAAAATGGAAGATTTACCCAAGGAGTTTTTTATTTCCTTGATTGTATTGGCTTCGGGCGTTTTTGGATTCTTTATTTCCATCGACCTCTTTACCATGTTTGTCTTTTACGAAATTGCCGTTATTCCTATGTATTTATTAATTGGTATATGGGGTAGTGGACCCAGAGAGTATTCGGCAATGAAACTGACTTTGATGTTGATGGGTGCTTCAGCAATTTTGTTGGTCGGAATTTTAGGGATTTATTTCAATTCCAATGCCGACGGCGGACCACTTACTTTCAATATTTTACAAATTGGTCAAGTTAATATTCCGGAAGCTGCGCAAAATTTGTTCTTCCCATTGACCTTTATAGGATTTGCCACTCTGGGAGCAATGTTTCCATTCCACACTTGGTCACCTGATGGCCACGCTTCGGCACCTACCGCCGTTTCCATGTTACACGCTGGTGTATTGATGAAATTGGGTGGTTACGGGGTATTTAGAGTTGCGATGTTTTTGTTGCCTGTAGGCGCTCAAAACTGGTCCACTTTCTTTATCATATTATCTGTAATCGGAGTTGTGTATGGGGCTTTGGCTGCTATCAAACAAACTGATTTGAAATACATCAATGCTTACTCATCAGTGAGCCATTTGGGGATGGTATTGTTTGCTTTATTGATGCTCAACAAAACTGCTTGGAATGGAGCGATTCTCCAATCCTTATCACATGGTTTTATGACAGCACTTTTCTTTGCATTAATTGGAATGATCTATGGACGTACCCATACACGTGATGCATACAAAATGGGTGGCTTATTGAAAACCATGCCTTTCATCTCCATTATCTATGTAATTGCCGGTTTGGCTTCCTTAGGTTTGCCTGGTATGAGTGGATTTGTTGCCGAGATGAACATATTTGCAGGTGCATTCCAACATCCCGACACTTTCCACAGAGTAGTGAGTATATTGACCGTTTCAGCTATAGTCATTACTGCGGTTTACATCTTGAGAATTGTAGGGGTAATGTTGATGGGACCTATTAAAGATCCGCATTTCGAACACTTACCTAAAGAGACTTGGTACGAACGCGTTGGAATTTATTTGTTGATGATTCCAATATTAGGTATCGGTATTGCACCACTTTGGTTGAGTAATATGATTATGGATAGTATTCAACCATTTATTGAAAGATTACAATAATTTGCGAAAGCTTAATAGAATATAAACAACACTAAACTTATAAACGAAGCAACATATTTAGAAAAATTTTTCAAAGAGGTCAATATCATTTAATACATGAATTAAATTGAAAGTTTGAAAATTTTATTTGGAGCTTTATATATTAAACATTATGAATATCAGTAATTTTCTAATAATGAGACACGAAATCGTACTTTTAGTACTGATTTTAATGTTGTTGGTTTTTGAAATTTTTACTAAAACCGAGCAAAAGAAATCACTCATTTATTTGGCATTGGGTCTGTTTGCCATACACACCATTTCCGGTTTTTTTCAGTCCACCGATGGCGTTTTGTTTGGAGGCTCCTATCGAACAAATGAGTTGATTCATTTTTTCAAAAACATATTGAATGTAGGAGTTTTGATTATCCTCTTACAATCTGTTGATTGGTTGGAAAAAGTAGCTCATTACAATAAGTTACCCGAATTTTTCATCTTGTTATTTTCGTCCTTAATCGGGATGTATTTTATGATTTCATCAGGTGATTTTCTAATGTTTTACATTGGATTGGAACTTTCTACTTTGCCATTGGTTGCCTTGGTTGCTTACAATTCTGCTGATATCAAAGGAAATGAAGCAGCCATCAAATTGATTTTATCTGCCGCTTTGGCCTCAGCCATTTCATTATTTGGTATGACTTTTATCTATGCAACCGGTGGATCGATTTTCTTTGAGAGTATTGCAACCCAGTTGACAGTTTCACCTTTAGCTATTTTAGGATTGATTTTCTTCTTTTCAGGTGTGGCCTTTAAAATTTCATTAGCTCCTTTCCATTTTTGGACAGCCGATGTTTACGAAGGCGCACCAATTGGAATCACTTCTTATTTATCTGTTATCTCAAAAGGTGCAGCAATCTTTATTTTGATGACGATTTTATTTAAAGTATTGCCTGTTCTATCAGTTCAATGGAAAGATATCGTTTGGGGAGTAGCTGTATTAACCATGTTTGTGGGTAACCTATTTGCCTTACGTCAAAACAATATGAAACGTTATCTGGCTTTTTCATCCATTGCACAAGCCGGATTTATATTGATGGGAATTATCAATGCCGAACAATTAGGAGCATCCACCGTCATCTTTTTTGTAATGGTGTATATATTTTCTAATTTAGGGGCTTTTGGAGTGGTACAAGCTATTTCCAATGCCACCGGAAAAGAAAATATGGACGATTATACCGGTTTGTATCGAACCAATCCTATGTTGTCATTGGTAATGTTGCTTTCCTTGTTCTCATTGGCCGGAATTCCACCCGTAGCAGGTTTCTTTGGTAAGTTTTTCCTTTACACGGCAGCCGCTCAAAAAGGCTATTATTTATTGGTATTCTTGGCGGTTATTAACGTGACCATTTCCTTGTACTATTATTTATTGCCTGTAAGAGCGATGTTTTTAAGAAAAAGTGACGATGCCATTCCTTATTTCAAAAGTCCAGTATTTATGAGAATTGGATTACTATTAGCAATTGCAGGTATTTTTGTTTTAGGTTTATATAGTCCGGTTTATAATTATATTGAGGAGTTGAGTAAGTTATTGTAGTTTCAGAAGATACATGATATTCTTTGTGATTTAGTTAGGATCTATTTTTTGTATTGAGAAATTATAGCCAAAAATCGAAAACCATGCTAATTTGACAGGAATGGATTTTAGAGAAATTAATATTTTGTAAAATTTTAAATAGAAGCGATTTTTTTACCTTTATTTTTTAAATCATCGCTATCAACCATACTATTATGAGTACACTTTCAGGTAAACACCAATTTGGGGAATTAGATGAAAAAAGAGTCACTTTTGTTGAAAAAGGGATTTCTAAAGAAAGAGCAGATTTTTTACAATCTTTATTAAAACACAATGGGTTTGAAGTGCTGATAGCCGAAGATAAGAAAAAAACTGAGGATGATCCTACTTTTTATACTGTTGGCGTAACTGATATGGTATTTAATCCTACCATTTGGATTTTTCAACGCCGTTTGTTTACATTGGACGGACGTCGAGTTACCCAAGATTTTTGGGATCAAAAAACGACTGAAACCATACCTCAATATTACGAAAGCAAACTCTAAACGTATTTTTTAAATAATTTTTTAAAAGGCTGAAATTCAATATGATTCAGCCTTTTTTATGTTGAAGTAGTATACTTTAGGATTTGGAATAACTATTTTCTGATGTTTTAAAAATCGAAATACCAATTACTCAAATCCGAGCGTAATCCAAAGGTGAACCAAGTAGTTTTTCCATTTTCAAAAACATCGGTTACCACTTGTGCATCAAAATTTCGGAATAATAATCCGCCAAATAATTTTAAGTTGGTCGCCGGGTTAATCAAATATCCGGCTTGGATTTCTCCAATCAAAATATTTGCTTTATTACCTTGACCGGTTTCAACGCCGTAATTGGCATTTCGATCGCTGTAATCACGGTATATATCGCCTCCGTAGCTGTAAGAATCGGTTAAAGTGTTGTAGTCAAAACCCTTGATACCCATAACTGCTTTTGCCATCCCAAACCATCTGTTTTTTTGGTATTCGGCAATGAAAATTCCCTCTCTGAAATTACTTCCCCAAGGATGTGCCAAGGATTGATTGTAGTGTCCGTAATTGGTTTCGGGATTGTTGTGCGAATAAGTATATGGTCTTGCCATATTGTATTCGGCTTGCAAAGTCAGATTTGGAATCTGGAAAGCATTGAAGTATTTTCCACCCATTTGAAAAGCATATTTGTTGGCCCAATACCCTTTGGAACCAGTCATTTCTTTGATGGTAATCTCGTCAAATAGAATTTGAGAATAGAGCGAAATATCTTTAGTAAATTTATAAGACGCATTCATCCCAATCAGTGCATTTCCTTTTTTGGAACCCATTGAAAACTCTATAGGGCGAAACAAAATGATAGGATTCAAATAATCAACATCAAAACCTTGATCGGGTGTTTTGGCCCATATTACACTTTCAAATAAACCAATGTTTAATTTGGGTGTAGCATTCCAACTCAAATGATGCATGGCGGCAAATTTTCTTTGATATACTCCTGTCTCAGAAGGAGTTATATTTACATTTCGCAACCACAACCATAGATTGGTATACTGAATTTTCCAAAATCGGGTTTGAATTTTAAAATAAGTGTTGTTTGTAGCCGCATCCGATAGAAACATAGAACGATAACCTTCACCAATGAAATTTTTATCCCGACCAAACTGAAAATTAAATGTTTTATTGGGTGAATAGGAAACATAGCCGTTTGCCACTGGAAAATCATAGGCACTTTCTCCAAAATTCTTAGCAATACCTTGTCCCGGAACAATAGCTTCACCATCAGTAGAAGGACGAATCATAGCTGCATATTGATTGAAATAGGAGGCAAAACGACCTTGACTTTCGTAAATAGTAGAAGAGAAACTCACTTTTCCATATAGATTTCCTTCAATACGGGCTGCACGTGTGTTTAGATATGTGTAATTGAAGTCGGAATTGTCTTTACCAAGTTGTAAATCTACCAATGGATCCAAATGCAACCAGTAATTTTCTCCAGAAATTTCTACCATATTTTCATTCCAGAATTTGCGTCCCCACCAACCGGTTTTATCTTTCATCAAACTTTCTCTTTGTGCTTCGAATGCGTCAATATAAATATCGGATTGATAAATATATGGTCTTACTCCTGTATGATTTTGATTTGGCATGAAACCATGCAAAGTATTGTAATAGCTGTAGGAAAGAGGAATTCTCAATTGGGAATTTGCAACTTTTAAAGTTGGACTTTCATCGTCTTTATTGGATATAACATCCTGAATATTTTGGGTAGGAATAATTGGGCTGATGCTTTCAGGATAGTACAAGATAAATTGCTTGTCAATGGCATGTTCTTCAAAAGTAGCGGGTTCAAATGCAGGTAATTTTTCAAAAACCCTTTCCACTTCATTGTTGATTCGAGTGCAGGTTGAAGAAACGTGAATTACCTCAAAGGTTCCGGTTTTGGAAGCAATAAAAACGATGTAAAAATTGGATTGTTCATCTGTGGCTTCTGCAGGTTTGACAAATTCTTTGTAAAAATCATTTGAAACTTTTTCTAAAAAACATTTTTCAAGTTGATTTAGTAATTCCGATTCACATCCTCTGTAAACGGGATATTTCTCTATTTGGCTAAATGCAACTAATGAAAACAAACTAAAAACGAGGGATAAAACAAATTTATACATTATTTTGGGTATTAAGTGTTATTGGATTTTAGAAACATGATGATCGGTGAGTTGGTATACTTCACCACTTTCGGGGCAAATAGCTTTGCCGGTATCGTCAAAAGTCAATCGATGTCCGTATTCACTCATCCATCCTATTTGACGGGCTGGATTTCCTACCACCAAAGCATAAGGTTTGACCGTTTTGGTTACAACTGTACCGGCTCCAATAAAAGCAAACTCGCCAATGTCATTGCCACAAACAATCGTGGCATTGGCACCGATACTGGCGCCTCGTTTTACCAACGTTTTTTCATAACTACCTCTACGGTTAACTGCGCTTCTAGGATTGGTTACATTGGTAAAAACCATTGATGGACCTAAAAAAACATCATCTTCACAGATTACACCCGTGTAAATCGATACATTGTTCTGAATTTTTACATTATTTCCCAATATAACTTCGGGAGAAATCACTACATTTTGACCGAGGTTGCAATTTTCTCCCAATTGACAGTTCGGCATGATATGGCTGAAATGCCAGATTTTAGTTCCTTTCCCAATGCTACAACCTTCATCTATGATTGCTGTTTCGTGCGCAAAAAAGTCTCTGACCATGTGTTGAAATATTTATAACGAAAGTACTATAAATTGTTGAGATGAGGATACTTCAAAGTTCAAAAAGGTAATAATCTCTTAAATAGGACAAGCAATCCCAAGAAAATACTATTTTTGCAAAAAACATATATTTCATGAAGTTTTGGAATTTTATTTCTCGGTTTATCCTCAGAAGCCGATTGTTGATTTTGATCGCTTTGATCCTGATAACCGTGTTGTTGGCAACTCAGTTCAAAAACTTACATTTTTCGCATACAGAAGCCAATATTTTACCCAAAGATCATCCGATAAATGTGCAATATGATCGATTCTTAGAATTGTTTGGAGAAGAAGGTAATTTGATTTTATTGGCTGTAAAAGACTCTACTATTTTTACACCCGAAAAATTCAATTCGTGGAATGAGTTGACTAAAAAATTGAAGGCTAATAAAGAAGTGGCAATGGCCATTTCTCTAAAGGATATTCAACTCCTCAAAAAAGACACTATTCACGAAAAATTCGAATTAGAGCCTTTGATTAAAAAAACACCAGAAACACAAGAAGAGGTTGATGCAATAAGAAATGAATTAATTAATAACCTGCCTTTCTACGAAAATCTGCTTTATAATAAAAAGGGAACCATTCAAACTTTGGTTTATTTGGATAAAAAAATTGTGAATTCACCGGTTAGAAAAGCTTATGTTTTAAATGTTTTAAATCCTTTAATCGAACAGTTTGAAAAGGATAATAACGTAGACATAAGGGTTTCGGGAATGCCTTTTATAAGGACGATGAATGCTGCCAATATTGCCCAGGAAATGAATTTATTTATGGGATTGGCTTTGGCTGTTACCATTTTGATTTTTTATTTCTTTTTTAGATCGTGGCGGGCTACTATGGTTACTATGGTTGTAGTCGTTATAGGGGTCATGTGGGCTTTAGGATTTACTGGACTATTTAATTATGAAATATCCATTCTCACGGCTTTAATTCCACCATTAATTATTGTTATTGGGGTACCCAATGCCATTTTTCTCATTAATAAATATCAACAGGAGTTTAAAAAACACGGCAATAAAGCCAAGTCGTTGCATCGAGTCATTTCAAGAGTTGGAACAGCTTCTCTGATGACTAATCTCACAACAGCGATAGGTTTTGGGACTTTTATATTTACTAAAAGTCAATTGTTGAGTGAATTTGGAATTATTGCTTCCATCAGCATCATGTCTTTGTACTTATTGGCATTGACTTTTATCCCTATTGTATACAGTTTTGTTCCTATTCCCAGTGACAAAAACCTGAAACATTTAGAACGAAATTGGATCAATCGGGTTTTGGATTGGATCGAAAATACGGTTCGTCACCATAGGTTGTCCATTTACATAGCAACTATTTTATTGATTATCATCAGTATGATAGGGGTTTATTTTATGAGAGTTTCGGGAAGTTTGATAGAAGATATGCCCAAAAACAAGCAATTCACCAAGGATATTAAGTTTTTCGAACAGGAATTTGGAGGTGTAATGGCATTGGAATTTTTAATTGACACCAAAGAACCCGGTAATGTGTATAAATTGACCACCTTAAAGAAGATGGAAAAACTCAATGAAATGATTGATGAAATTCCGGAATTATCCAAATCGGTTTCTGTTGTCAATGCGATTAAGTTTTCCAAACAAGCTTTTTACAATGGTAATCCTGAATATTACGAATTGCCTACCCAAGAAGAAAGTTTGTTTTTAGGGAAATTCATTAAAAACTCTGCCAATGATACGCATCTGATGAATTCTTTTGTAGATTCTACCGGACGTTATACCCGTATGACGACTTATATGAAAGATATTGGAACCGATAAAATGGAACGCATCGAAGAACGTTTACAAGATCGAATCAACAATACTTTCCCAGCGAAGAAATACGAAATCACCATGACAGGTAAAGCCTTGGTGTTTTTGAAAGGAACTAATTATTTGATATTTAACCTCATTATTACTTTGGGGTTGACTATTTTATTGATTTCCATTTTTATGGGTTGGTTGTTTAGAAGTTTGCCCATGATTGTTATTTCATTAATCCCGAATATGTTACCGCTGTTAATAACTGCCGGTATTATGGGATTTGTAGGAATACCGTTGAAACCTTCAACCATTTTGGTTTTTAGTGTGGCTTTTGGGATTTCGGTGGACAATACCATTCACTTCTTGACGCGTTACAGACAAGTTTTGCAAACGCATAATTGGAAAGTAAATAAATCTATTTACGCCGCCTTGAGAGAAACCGGAATCAGTATGTTTTATACTTCTGTGGTTTTGTTCTTCGGATTTTTGGTGTTTATCGTATCTAGTTTTGGAGGTACCAAAGCCATGGGTGGATTGATTTCCGGAACCTTGTTGGTAGCAATGTTTTCCAACCTGATGTTACTTCCGGCAATGTTACTGTCCTTAGAAAAACGAATCGCCAATAAGAAGGTATTGAAAGAACCAACTGTGGATGTTTGGGGAGATGAAGAGGTCTAAATTCAGAATTCTGAATTTTTCAATTCTAACTAATTTCATCTACTAAAACTAATTAACTGAATTAACTGAATTAACCCATTTAACTTTTTTCAACCATGAAAGGAATTATACTAGCCGGCGGAAGTGGTACCCGATTGCATCCTTTGACCTTAGCAGTCAGTAAGCAATTGATGCCGATTTACAACAAACCCATGATTTATTATCCTTTGTCTACTTTGCTTACGGCAGGAATCAAGGAGATATTGATTATTTCAACTCCTTATGATTTGCCGTTATTCAGAAAGATGTTGGGAGATGGAAGTCAATTGGGTTGTCGTTTTGAATATGCCGAGCAAGCCATTCCCAATGGTTTGGCACAAGCCTTTGTCATAGGTGCAGATTTTATTGGAGATGATACGGCCACATTGATTTTGGGAGACAATATTTTTTACGGGTCTCAGTTGCATGAAACTTTACGTCGAGCAGCGACTAGAAACCAAGGAGCAACAGTTTTTGCTTATCACGTGAGTGATCCTGAGAGATATGGCGTAGTGACATTTGACCAAAATTTGAAAGCCTTGAGTATTGAAGAAAAACCAACTCATCCCAAATCCAATTACGCTGTTCCTGGTATTTATTTTTACGACAAACAGGTAGTAGAAATTGCTCGTAATCTCAAACCTAGTCCTCGAGGTGAATATGAAATCACTGATGTCAATAATGTGTATTTACAAAAAGGTGAATTACAAGTGGAAATCCTCGATACCGGTACCGCTTGGCTAGACACCGGTACTTTCCATTCATTGGCTCAAGCTACGCAATTTGTGCAAGTTATTGAGGAACGTCAAGGAATAAAAATTGGGTGTATTGAAGAAATTGCCTATAAAAACGGATTTATAGATGCTGCACAATTACGTCAAATTGCTGAACCATTGGTTAAAAGTGGTTATGGGGAGTATTTGATGGATTTGTTAAAAGAAAGGAGATAGTATTTTATGCAGGAATTTCATTACGAAGCCAAAGTGATCTGGGCACAAGTTGATGCCAACCAACACATGCGTCATTCTGCCTACGCCGATTTTGCTGCGCAGGCAAGGATTGAATTGTTGGAACAAGTTGGACTTTCGGCTAAAGTCTTTCAGAAACAAATGTTGGGACCAATTTTATTAAGAGAAGAATTGGTTTATTATAAAGAAGTAAATCTAAGTGAAAAAATTAGGGTCACTTGTGAAATGACCCGATGTAAAGCTGATGCTTCTCGATGGAGTATCCGAAGTGTGCTTTTCAGAGAAGATGGTGTCAAAGCTGCCGTGATTCTGGTTGACGGGGCTTGGATGGATCTCGTGAAAAGAAAAATGACAGGATTGGAGAACGAACTGTTGGAATTGTTTATGGATGCCCCAAAAAGTAAAGATTTTTTAATGGAATAAATGATTCAATCGTTTGCTTCGACTTAAATTATAAAGCGTATGAAACCCCAAACGGGAGACAAAAAAACATTTTTGATCAGTTTGAGTATGATTGGTCTGGCAGCTGCCTTATGGGGGCTGGATGGTGTAGTATTGACGCCTAGATTAAACAATCTTCATGTTTTTCTAGTAGTATTTCTACTCCATGCATTACCTTTTTTGGTGATGAATGTGGTATTGTTTAAACACTATAAAGAATTAAAAAAACTGGATACCAAAGCCTTGTATTCCTTGGTATGGGTAAGTGTTTTTGGTGGCGCTTTGGGAACCATTACCATTGTCTATGCCCTTTTTATCGTCAATTTTCAGCAACTTTCGGTAGTTGTGTTATTGCAAAAATTCCAACCGGTTTTTGCTATTTTATTGGCAACAATATTGTTAAAGGAAAAGTTGAGTAAAAATTTCTTAGCTTGGGGACTTATAGCTGTTTTGGGTGGTTATTTACTCACCTTTGGGTTTCATTTACCTCATTTGACAAATGAAAATAACACCACACAAGCTGCCTTATTGTCTTTATTAGCCTCTTTTTCGTTTGCCAGTTCCACAGTATTTAGTAAAAACTTATTGGATAAAGTCAATTATATTTCGGCTACTTTTTTCCGTTACGGTTTGACTGCTATCTTAATGTTATTCGTTGTCTTGATTTCAGGACATTTGAGGGAAGTTAGTCAAGTAACGGAAACCAATTGGATGGTGTTGGGTATCATCTCGGCAACCACTGGTACCGGAGCTATTTTGTTGTACTACTACGGATTGAAACATGTCAAAGCCAGTCATTCGACCCTAATGGAGTTGTTTTTCCCCATTACAACCATTGTATTGGATTATTTTGTGAATGGAGCAATCTTGTCGCCTATACAATGGGTAAGCGCCAGTTTGATGGTATTTGCCATTTTGAAGGCGAGTGCTAGTGTAAAATTACATGATTAAGGATTAAATTATTAATTCATCAGCCATTAGTACCATGCAAAAAAAAATCATTATATTAAATCTGGAAACCACAACCAAAAACTGCTCGGTAGCGGTTTCGGTTGATGGTGAACTGTTGGAACTTAAAGAAATCAATGAAGGATCTTATGCACATGCCGAGTTTCTCAATCCATTCATTGATGAAATATTGCAAACTGCTGGTTTAAAGTTTTCCGACATTTCGGCTGTTGCAATTAGTAAAGGTCCTGGTTCTTATACGGGATTACGAATTGGAGTTTCGGCAGCCAAGGGTTTGTGTTTTGCGCTGGACATTCCATTGATTGCCATAGAGACATTGGAAATTATTGCTAAAAGTATTCAGATTTCACAAGGATTTATCGTTCCTATGCTAGATGCTCGCCGAATGGAAGTGTATCGGGCAATTTATGATGCGCAATACAACGTAATCCATCCTACCGATGCCGTCATAATTACTTCTGATACTTTTGATGCGTTATTGGAAATGGGCGAAGTTCATTTTGTGGGTGATGCAGTTGAAAAGGTCAAACCTTTGATTGGACATCCGAATGCTGTATTTCACGAAAACACTTTTCCTTCAGCCCAAGATTTGTGTGTACCTGCCTACCAACGTTTTTTGGAAAATGCCTTTGAAGATGTCGCTTATTTTGAACCTTATTATTTGAAGGATTTTATTGCGGTGAAGAAGAATGTTTAGAAGTA
>JAABRF010000033.1 GCA_011391075.1 Flavobacteriia bacterium
TTTATCCCGATTTTCTTTCTGAATATTTTGCGCTCTGGTAACCTCCTTTTTTTTGTTTTGATCTTCAGCTTGTGTTTGTCGGTTGTTATCAAATTGATTGTTTCGCTGTCTTTGGTTTTCAGCATTTCTTTGTTCAACCGATTTGACTTCTCTGATGTTGACAGTTTTCTTGGGTGTGTGATTTTTCTTGATGTTTTTCTGAACTTGAGGTTTGTACAAATACAACTGATTTTTACTCACATTCTGACCCGGATTTCTACTTTCCTTGATATTAACCGGTGTATAATCTCTACCGGTATGTCTTTCTACATCATGTCTTTTGGGACCGGTATTGTAGGAAACGTGCTTTCTCTTGTCTACATATATGTTATTAATAACTGTTGAATTATTAATAATCGTTACGTTATTAGTATGATTTTCATAATAGTTATGGATGTCACGTCTTCCAAAATGATTGTGTCGAACAAAAGTCCATTGATTGTAATCAATATAATATTCATTACTATAAGCTATATTGATGCTGATGTTGGGACCAAGCGGAGCCCAACCATAATATACATCCGTGTTTCTCCAAGTAACCCATCCCGGTCCCCATTCATTATCGGGTACCCACATATAACCATACATAGGATCTAGAAACCAGCGACCGTAATGAAAAGGAGCCCATCCCCAAGAATAATTGGAAACCCAAGTCCATCCTGCATCAGAAAGGATCCAATAACCATCCGTCCCGTAAGGTGTAAAATCGGAAGATACATCGGGGATCCAAACATATCCGTAGTTTAAATAATTTACCCAAGTCCCATAAGGACTTAATTCATCATAAAATACCTGAAAGCTCACACTGGTCTGTGCCGTTGCTTTCTGAGGTACGATCCACAAACTTGAAAAAAGCAATATGGAAAGTATAAAAATCTTGAGTTTTGCATTCATAATTGAAGTGTTTAGTGGTTAATAGATTCTTATTTACACAAGTTTTGTGCGATATAAAAGTCCAACATTTCTATGTACAAAGCATTACAAAATTTCACTTATAAGTTATAACATTCACACATAATTCGATGATTATAAAACAGGTAACTCGTCGCTTAAACCAATAATTGTCACTTAATCATTAGCTGTAACCGTCTTCAATTCTCATAAAAAAACCGAGGTTGCTTTAAAAAAAACAACCTCGGCACATTATTTAAAAAAACTAGTACATGCTTATTCTCCTCCTGAAAATCGATAGGACAAGTTGAATATAATTTGTTCGGGTCTCGAATCCAAACGATACATATAATCAGGATCTACGTCCAAAAAGTCAACTTCGTTTTGGCTCAATCCTCTTTCATATCGTACGTCGATACCAAATTTTCCAAATTCCAACGATGCGCCTAAGTTTACTCCAACTGAGAATTCATTTTTTATAGATTCATATTCCAATCCTTCCAAATCATTTTCCAAATAATATTGAAAAGACGGTCCGGCAAACAGCGATAATGGGCCTATCACTTTGACACCTATTAAAACAGGCATATCCAATTTGGCTACTTTATAGTCTACGTATTGCGAATTGAGCATGTATTCACTCGTGGTTTTGGTATAAACCAATTCAGGTCTTACATATACCGGACCTAAGGTGAATTTTCCAAAAACGCCCACATTATAGCTGGATTTTCCTTTTCCTTTTTCATCAATGATGGTTCCTGTTTCATTGAAAAATTCTTTCAATTCACCATTTGTGTTGTAGCCAATACCGGCTTTGATGCCAAAACCACTTTGTGCATTTGCTAAAAAACCGATGCTTATCAAAGCTATCGTTAGTGTTAAGTTTCTTATGTTCATGATATTTACTTTAAAATCGAGGCTTCATTACCCCAATTATTTCGAGTACAAAGATGCGATGCTTCCATCGGCGGTGCGTTATACAATTCCAAGTGTTATTTACAAAATTCATACTTCAACTATATGGAATCATATGAAAGTTGGAACTACAAGAGCAAAACAAAAAACCACACTCGTAAGTCAAGTGTGGTTTGTATTGATTGAATTTTAAAAATCCTAACTATTTTCCAATGCCTTCTTTCAACCAGTTGTAGAATTGATCTACATCAGAGTTGTATGTATAAGGTTTGTTTAATGGTTCTTCTTTGGCGTTGAGCAAAACGTAGTACGGTTGGGTATTGGTTTTGTATTTGACGGTTTGGAATTCGCTCCATTTATTGCCAATTGTTCTTATTTTTTTACCCGTTTCTTTGGAAACAAATTGTTCGGCTTCGGGTAATTCCTTTTTGTAATCTACGTATAGTGAAACGACAACGATGTCATTTTTCATGACTTCCAATACTTTGGGGTCACTCCACACATAGTCTTCCATTTTACGACAATTGACACAAGCTTTGCCGGTAAAATCCAACATCAAGGGTTTGTTGACTTCTTTGGCATACGCCAAACCTTTTTCATAATCGTCAAAACTGATGATGTCATGTGGTCCATAATGTGCTCCTTCGGGCAATTCCTGAGCTTTGCCATCAATCATAGGTGCAGCTTCTTTGCTGTATCCCACGCCATAAGGTGATTCGGCATAATTGAGTGGCGGTGGAAATCCACTGATCAATTTGAGTGGCGCGCCCCACAATCCGGGAATGAGATAAAAAGTAAATGCCAATGCCAATAAACCCACCGAAAGTCGGCCTACCGAGATCCGACTGCCTTCGTCATCATGTGGTAATTTGATTTTTCCAAACATATACAAAGCTAAAGTTCCAAAAACGGCAATCCATATAGCAATGAAGGTTTCTCTTTCAAACCAATGTAGGTCATATACCAAATCGGCATTGGATAAAAATTTAAAAGCAAATGCCAATTCCAAAAAGCCTAAAAATACTTTTACCGTATTGAGCCAACCTCCCGATTTGGGCATGGTGTTGAGCCAACCCGGGAAGGCTGCAAATAGTGTAAAGGGTAAAGCCAATGCGATTGAAAAGCCCAACATACTGATGATAGGCGCAATACCTCCTGAATTGGTTGAGGCTACTAAAGCCGTTCCTACGATAGGCAAAGTACAAGAGAAAGAAACAATAGCCAATGCCAATGCCATTAAAAAGATACCTACATAGCCTCCTTTTTTATCAATTCCCGCATCAACTTTGGTTCCCCAAGAACTCGGTAAAATGATTTCAAATGCGCCGAGAAATGAAAAGGCAAAGATCATTAATATGAGGAAGAAAACCAAATTGAATAAAACACCCGTGGAAAATTCATTCATGGCATCTGCCCCAAATATTGCAGTTACAAGAGAACCTATCAATACGTATATAACTACGATGGAAGCACCGTAAAAAAGGGCATTGGTAATACCTTTGGCTTTGCTTTTACTCTGTTTTAAGAAATAACTCACCGTCATGGGAATCATCGGGAATACACATGGAGTCAACAAGGCTGCCAATCCTCCTAGAAAACTCAAAAAGAAAATGGTCCAAAGTCCTTTATTTTCTTCAGGTTCATCCGTTGCTTTTACTTCTTTAACGTCTGCTTTAGCAACTTCCGTAGGCAATGGTTCTATGGTAGTTGTGGCTTGAGTCAAATCAAAAGTGAAATTTTCTTCCAATTGAATACATGCATCTATACAAGCTTGTCCATAAAAAAGGACTTTGATTTCTTTTACATCTTTATTTAAAAGGGTAACAGATTGCTTGAGTACAGCCGCATTTGTAAAGAAGGTTTCTTCTACGCCAAAAGTCTCATTGAATTTTTTCTCCGTCGGACTTTCAGCTGCTTTGCCGTTGAATTTAAAGTCTTTATCGGCTTGTTCACTGGTGATTTCGATTGGCAATGAGCCTCCTTCTGCCGTGTGTTGGGAATACATATGCCAACCTTTTTCAATGCTGGCTTTCATTACTAAATTGTAAGTGGAATCGTTTACTTTTTCTACATGGGTCTTCCATTTCACCGGATTTTCCATTTGAGAAAAAGCCACAGCAGTCCACATCAAAGTAAGTAAAATCAATAATTTCTTCATAAAGTTGGTTCTATTTTAATTAAGTTTTTAGTAGTTTGGGTTACTTTATACCGATTGTCAATCCGATAACCGATGACCCAAAGAATTTGATCTTGAGCGTCGCAAAGTAACCAAATTTTTTCTTTTTCAAGTACAGACAATTTCAAATCTACAAAATAATCACTCAGTTTCTTACTGCCATTCATACCCAATGGATAAAAATAATCTCCTGTCTTCCAAGTCCTGATATGCAAAGGAAATGATACTTTTTCAGCATCCAAATACTCAATTCCCTTCTTCTTAAAATTGATCTTTTCATCAAAAGGCAAAAGGGTTATTTGGTAACTTAAGTTACCTATTTCTATCCTGTTTTCGATAGTTAAATTCCCTTTGGGAACTTGATTTTTGGAAATAGTACTCAATATCAACCGACTTCGATCTTTGAGCAATTGGTATGGCTCTGACAATACTTTTTTCCCACTTTGTGCCGCTACCAAATCAAAAACCGTTTCCCAATCTGTAAATCCATAAGGTTTCAACAATTCAAATAAAATACTTTGGTAATGCGGTAGTTTCTGCAATTCCATCAAATAAATGTGTACAATTCCCTCTTTTTCATTCCAAAATTTGGCTTTCAACAACGCGATATAATCGGTTACCAATGCTTGCGTATAGGACAAATATTGCATGCTTTGCGCAAAATCCTTTCTGAAATCGGGATTGATCTGTTCCAATACAGGAAACAACGTATGCCTGATTTTATTGCGTTCGTATTTGGTCGTGGCATTGCTGCTGTCTTCTCTCCATGTCAAATGGTTTTCTTGTGCATATTGCAATATTTCAGCTCTTGAAAATGGAAGTAAAGGTCGGATGGTCGTTCCATTGACTTCGGGAATTCCGGTCAAACCTTCCAAACCTGTTTTCCTATTGAGATTGATGAAAAAAGTCTCCAAACTGTCATCCAGATGATGTGCAGTCAACAAATAGTCGAAATGCTCGGTTTGGAGTAAGGAGTCAAACCATTGGTAACGCAAGTCGCGCGCTGCCATTTGAATCGACAATTTATGGGTTTGAGCATAGATTTCGGTTTCGACTTTCTCGATGAAAAACGGCAGATTCCATTGAGCCGCCAATGCTTTTACAAAATCTTCATCCGCCTGACTTTCTGCGTCTCGCAATTGAAAATTGACGTGAGCCAAGGCTATATCATAGCCCAGCTGATGCATTACATGTGTCATCACCACCGAGTCTATCCCACCCGAAACTGCCAAAAGTAATTTGGAAGTGTTAAAATGAGAAAAACTTTGATGAATATGTTGTTTTATGATAGATGTCATGGTACAAAAGTAATTTTTTTTCGTATCTTTCAGGTACTTTTATAACGCAACTATTCTTTCGATGCGTTGCCTTTTACATTCTAATTCATCCAGTCATGCAAACCCTTACCGACCTCAAAAACTATCAGGATCATTTTCGCAGAGATAAATTCGGAAAAAAAATCCTCGACATCATTCCTTCTCTCAATCCGTATGTACACCATCGTCTGTACATCGCAACTGAATTGGGCATTATTCCGCAAAATATGTATGTAGATAGTGACATTGTGGATGAAGCCATCATTGCACTATACGAAGGCAATCTCAGTGCATTTAATAGTTCTTATGACTTGAAATTGGAGTTATTTAAACTGGTCAAACAAAAATTGGATCATATTTTTACCTCCGAATCTTGGCACCAAAAATCCATGAGTACAGACAAACTCCTGCATCAAGAACTCAATAATCTAAAAGAGCGATTCACCTTTGACGGAGATCAAGATTCGGTCATGAATGAAGAATTAGCCGACATTTCCTACCATCAAAAAGATTTTAATGTACCACTCAAACTCTATGAAGACGCGCAACACAGTGTAATTTCAGCTTTTGACTTGAAACAATGGGACGAACCTCAAAAAAACTTCTTCAACAAACTGTATAATTTTATGAGTTTGGAAGCTTCAAATGTTGTAGATCTGCATATTTTCGGCAAACTAAACTCAACTGAAATTGCCCACATCAAAGGCGTAGACGAACCCATAGTGAGAGCCATTATTTTACAAGTTAAACATAGAATAGGGGATTTATTGAAGGAAAATGTTTAAAAATATAAGTTGTTAACCCATAAATCTCACTTTTCCCTATCAGCCGCAATTTTTTTAATAGATTTCTATATATTAATAGTTTAGGGATAATTTTAGTGTATCATATTTACTCAATGTAATAATAAACTCATTTGGATTGATAAGTTATTATATAGTTCTCTAATAAGGTTTGCAAATATTTAGTATTGAAGTCTATTTTTTATTTCACTCAATCATTATTTTCTGTATTTTTACGAATCACCTATAAAAACCATTTTTCAGTTCGTGAATACAGATGAATACTACATGAAACAAGCTTTACAAGAAGCCCAAACAGCTTTCGACAAAGGCGAAGTTCCCATCGGTGCCGTAATTGTCATGCAAGATAGAATCATCGCAAGAGCACACAATCTCACCGAAACGCTCAATGATGTTACAGCTCATGCCGAAATGCAGGCTTTTACTGCAGCATCCGATTTTTTGGGAGGTAAGTATCTTCCTGAATGTACCTTATACGTAACCTTAGAACCTTGCCAAATGTGTGCTGGTGCTTCGTATTGGACGCAAATTGGACGAATTGTGTTTGGGGCTTATGATGTCAAACGCGGTTATCAATCTTTTAAAACCACATTACATCCCAAAACCATTGTTGTAGGTGGTATACTGGAACTAGATTGTGCCCATTTGATTCAAAAATTCTTTGTCGAAAAACGAAATTTAAATTAAGACAACGTTACTTATTTCTCTTTCTAAAAGAATGAAGTAAAGCAATCAAAACGATTGAATATTTAGAACCCTATAAAAACCTACAATCTTTTCCTAAAATTACTCTTATCAATAATATAACCATCTTTTATTTATGAACAATACCCAACGTATTCATCAAAATACTGTACTCATTACAGGTGCCACTTCCGGAATTGGAAAAACTTGTGCCCAAATTTTTGCCCAACAACAGTATAAACTGATCTTGACCGGAAGACGTAACGAACTGCTTGATACTTTACAAAAAGAATTACACAGTCAATATGGCGTTGAAATACTGACCCTAAACTTTGATGTCCGTAATTGGGAAGAAGTTCAAAAGCACTTGGGTGGATTGACAGATGATTGGAAAGAAATAGACGTATTAATCAACAATGCCGGATTAGCTAGTGGTTTTGGTAGTATAGATCAAGGCGACATTGCCGATTGGGATGCTATGATCGATACCAATGTGAAAGGTTTGTTGTACGTTACCAAAACGGTTACACCTTATATGATTGCCCGTAAATCGGGTCATATCATCAACATAGCCTCAATTGCCGGTAAAGAAGTTTATTTAAACGGCAATGTGTATTGTGCCTCCAAACACGCAGTAGATGCGCTATCCAAAGCCATGCGTATTGATTTATTACCACATCAAATAAAAGTGACCAACATTGCTCCGGGAATGGTAGACACCGAGTTTTCATTGGTTCGATTTCACGGTGATCAAGAAAAAGCAGAAGCTGTTTATCGAGATTTTGAACCCTTACATGCGCAAGACATAGCCGAAGTGATATGGTTTGCCATCAATAGACCTTCCCATGTCAATTTGAATGACATAGTTATTATGCCAACCGTCCAAGCCAATACTTCACATTTGTTGCGAAATCCTAAATGATTATGGTGGCACAACCGGCACTACAAGAAGCAAAACATATAAAATCACCCTTGCATTGTCTGCTGCATTCCCAAACACATTTTCCGGCATCATCCAAGGTTCTGTCTTGTGTGAGATTATGAAAGGTGACTTCATCCGGATTGGAAAAATCAATTTCTATTAATGATTCGTTTGTTATAGGGTGAAGTAAAATCATTTTTTGATTGTCAATCAATCTATACACCATTTTTTTACCCGTTACCTTATGAGTAGCAGTAAGGGTTAGTTCAACATTTGAATCCATAACTTTGATATTTAAAATACAAAGGTTGCTAAAATCTAATGCGTAAAATATTGATTAATATCAGTTTGTGAAATATGCAAAAAAAAACGCCCCAAAATTTGGGGCGTTTCTATAAGTTATCTGAAAGGATTAACAACCTTCGTCTTCTCCTTCAACTACTTTTTTGTCTACAGCTTTTTTCAAATCTGCTTTTGCACCTTTAACTTCTTCTACAACTTGAGTTGCAGCAGTATCAACTACTTCAGTAGCAGCTTCAACAACAGGAGCTACTTCTTCAACAACTGGAGTTTCAACAGTTTCTTCAACTTTTTTCTCTCCACAAGCAGCTAAAAATAAAGTGAAAGCTGCAACAACTAATAAATTTTTGAAATTCATGATGTTTAATTTTATTGATTAATGTTTGATATACAAGTAATAACAACTTTACTTGATGTGTTTGATATGGTTTATACCTAAAAAAAGCCACTCCGAAAACGGAGTGGCTTTAAATCTTTAACTTACCGTTAATTATTTTGCAACTTCTTCAGTTACTGGAGCAACAACAGCAGTGTCAGCTACAGGAGCAACTTCTACAGGAGCAGCAACTTCTTCAACTGGAGTTTCTACTACAGGCTCTTCAGCTTTTTTCTCGCCACAAGCTACTAAAAATAAAGAAAAAGCAGCAACAGTAAGGATTCCTTTAATTACTTTCATGATAAATTGGTTTTAAATGTTAATGTTTTTTTAAATAATTGACGCAAAGGAACGAAAAATATTTAATTCTGCAAATATTTTTAAGAAAATTTTATGATTATTTATCAAAGCTTGTAACTAGCTTACTATCAACCACTTTATAGAGGTTTCCTCCTCCTATTCCATTGATTTTTCCAATTATTTTTTCAGAAGTGGTTATTTTAGGGTCAAAAGAGAACTGTCCAATGCTTTTAGCGTAGTTAACTTTTGAAAAAGTAACCCCTTCCATCTTCGAAATTTTGGATTCTATGGTCTTGGCACAACCTATTTCACAGGTCATTCCGGTGATTTTTACCTGCAGGTGTTTTAAGGTATCGTTATTTTGAATTTCCTCCCCATTTTTCTGAAAGGCAAAAGATATACTCAAGAATAGGGTCAAAATAAATAATGAATTTTTCATAATGGATTGCTTTATATAATATGAGTTTAATTAGATGCTCCAAAAATAGCATATTTCAGTTATAATGTGGAATTTTGCATTCAAATTTTTTAACAAATGAATCAAAGACAAATTAAATGGTTGGTATTGGTCAGTTTGGCTATCGTGTGGGGAAGTTCTTTCATCTTGATGAAATTTGCACTAGAAGGGTTAACACCTATACAAGTAGGTGCTTTGAGAATGATTATTTCGGGACTGTTTCTACTGATTATCGTTGGATACAGATTGGGTAGAATTGAAAAAAGGCATTGGAAATATTTGTTTTACAATGCTTTGGCAGGCACTTTTTTCCCGGCTTTCTTCTTTTCATATGCCGTTCAACACATTGATGGCGGTGTGGTCGCTATTCTCAATTCGCTTACACCATTGAATACTTTATGGATTGGAGCTGTATTCTTTGGGTTTGTTTTTTCCAGAAAACAGATTATAGGTATTGGATTGGGGCTCTTGGCAACGATTCTATTAATACTTCGTAGTGCTGACTTGAACCCATCTCAGAATTATTGGTTTGCCGTATTGGTTTTAATAGCGACAATAGGTTATGCCATAAACGTCAATATTCTCAAAAAGTACTTAAGTGATTTGGATTCTATTTCCATATCATTAGGAAACTATGTGGTTTTATTGATTCCGGCAAGCATAGTTCTTCTCTTTACCGGTTTCTTCCAACAAGATTTTACCTCAGAACCTATTTTGACAGCCATTGGCTATTTGAGTATACTTTCCATTTTGGGAACTGCATTGGCTAGTATTTTCTTCGCACAATTGGTAAAAATGAGTACGCCGGTATTTGCATCTTCTGTTACATATCTCATCCCTATTGTGGCCATCATTTGGGGAAATATTTATGGTGAGAAAATTTATATTTCTCAAATTATTATGGGCATAGTAATCTTGATGGCGGTGTATTTGGTTAATAATAAGAAGTAGTTATAAGTTGGATAAGGAGCTATGGCCCGTCGTTAAATAACAGTGTTTTGGGTGTCTTATTCATAATAAAAACCACACCAAGCAGGGAAATGGTGTGGTAAAAATCATTTGTTTAGATTTTTTATGTTTATTTTTTACTGATAAACGAAGCATCAACCCAATAACCTTTTCCGCTTTTGTCACTATCGAGTTTCACAAAGTAACGGTTGTCAAAATTGGGGTCGGTGTTATCAATTGTGCAAGGAAAAGTGCCATTAGAAAATTGCACATTAACTTTGTCACCAACTTTGTATTTTACTATTTCTTTCACCGTTAAATCGGGTTTGGGTTGGCAATTGGTATCATTACCTTCCATTTGTTTCAGCATGGAGTCATTGGGTGGTGTAAATCTAAAATCCACTATTTTCCATGTTCCGTCTACGGGTTTTCCGGTCATGGTCACATAATTGGTAAAAGTGCGATTCAAAAACTCTATCTGACCGTATTGTTCTGCCTTAACTCCGGGATAAGGACAAAATGCTTTCTTATATTCCGCAGCATGGGCAACCAAATTATTGATCCAATCGGCGTGATAAGGTTTGAAAAACACAGTACTTCCTTCTTCATAACAAGATTGATCGACTACTTTCATCAAATGAGCTTCGATTTCCTGAGGTGTTGAGGTTAAAATCTTTTCGTGAATATAATAAAACAATTGTTGATCCGATTGAAAAACAGGCGCTTCTGAAACCACTGGTAAAGCATTCATGGCATTTTGAGCTGCACTTTCTTCCTCCACTTGCCTCAACGTTTTCATTTGTTTGATTTCTTCAGGCGAATGTTTGGTTATGGAAATGATCTTTTTTATATCGTTTGCATTACTTCCCCAAACTATTTTCCAAGGGCTTTTCATATCTTCACGCGTCATTGCGATATTGTATTTATGCTCGGCTTTTTCTAACTCAGTATTACTGCTAGAACTTTTTCTTGTATAAACGGTAGTGATATAAAAACTCACTTTGTTGGGTGTTTGGTTATACCATTCGGGGTCAGTAGGAAATTGAATACTTTCGATAGCACCAACGGCGTAGTCCCAATCGGAACCAATCCATTTTTCAACATCTGCTTTTAGCAGTTTGATTGTTTCATTTTTATCAGGCGGTGGCACATTGAGATAGCTGGATGAACCCACTGTAAATTGATAAAAAGCCCAAGTATTACCACTTTTTATATATCTCACACTTGCTTTATAACGTACAGGAAATTCGGGGTATTCCGATTTTTGAACCACTTCAAAGGGTTGGGTAAAATAATCCACCCAAACGCCATTTTCAAATTCTCTGTCAATACCGCCAGGTCCAATGAGTTTGTGAGAAATTAAATCAACATTGAATTCATTTTTCACTTTGGCTGCCATCGTTTCTTTGGATGGTTGGGCAAAAATAAGGGTAGATTGAAGCAAAGTTATAACGACAATTAAGGTATGTGTTTTTTTCATTTTATTTCATGTGTTTAAATTTATTGTTTTTTATTGGTCACACCCGCTTCGCGAGGCGAGTGTAATAGCCTTTTAATCATTCCCGATTGGTATGATGTTAATCTTATGGCTATTTCTTTTTAATTATTTAAGCAAAGCATCTAAATCATTACAGACAGCATGAATATCGTCCAATTTTTGTTGTGAAGAAATCGAATCAGCAAATACTTGCGTCAAACGAGCATCGATAGCTTTGAGTTTTTCGCCCAAATCAGGTTGGTTTTGTTCCTCACAAAATTTGATGGCACTATGAATGGTCATGGAATTGAAAAGCACTTGATCTTTGTACAAAGCAATGTTGTCAGCTTTAGCATCTTTTATGGTAGATCTGATGTCTTTTGCTGCTGATTCTATATGAAATTTTATTGCGGTATTCATTCCAGTAGTGTTTTCTGTTGAATTATTTTGAATGTCATTTGACGCTGGGACATCAGATTGTGAATTGTTTTTGCAAGAATAAACAAGGGTAAGCAATAGTGCTAAGAGTACTAATTTGTTCATGGTTATTGGATTATTGGTTTATTAAGTTATTATCCTGATAGATATTGGGATAGGCTGTTGATTATTAAGGTTTAAATGCATAAATGGAAATTATCCTCTCACTTTTCAAGCGTGAGTTTTTGACCGCTTCCGATAGGTTCTAGGATTAATTTTTTTCCATCAAATCGGCAAGGATAATTCATCTCCATATTTTCCAATTTCCAATAAAGCGTATCGGGTTTGATGGTATAAGTACCTTTTACTTCAAAACCATCTTTGGAAGTGGTTAAATAAGTTCCGTCAAACGTATAATGGGTATCCAAATTGAGTTCTTTGAGTTCGCCCTCGGCTTTGGTTACTACCCAATCTCCTTTGATGCGTTCGGTTAAGGGTAGATTTTGCTCTGAATTACAACTTATATTTAATAAAATTGCAATAAAAATAAAAGTGTAAAGTACTGTTTTCATTGTAGTTATATATTTTATATGGTTTTTAAATTCCTGCGAAAGCAGGAATCCTTTCTAACTTCTATTCCGATAGCTATCGAAATCTAACGTAGGATACTGAGCTTGTCGAAGTGCTAATCTCTATAAACTCCCAATCTGAATAACCTTTGCAGTAGTTATGGTAGCGTGATTTTTAGGCATGACAATATGCACCGGCGCCGATTGTCCACCATTGGCTTTAGCGATATAAATTTTAAACCAATCACCGGCAATAGCACTTTCTCCAAATCCGGCTTGTCCTGTTTGGGTTTTAGCTACGCGCTCTATTTTAACGGGAACTTTATAAAAATGGACATTTTCAAAATCCTTTTTCAAAGAATAGGGTTTGACACTACTTCTCAAACTCAAGCCGTCAGGATTGACCAATCCGCCTCCGGCAATCGCTAAAAATCGTTCGGCTGCTTCGTCCAAATTTTGAGAAGTCGTCAAGATTTCCAAATATTGATCCAATACTTGTTTGACCTCTAGAGGCAATTGACTCTCCGGAATGTCTTTTTGTTGTGCCAATAAAGGTTGCAATCCCAACGCTAGGAGGATAACTAATAGTGATTTTTTCATTTTGAAATGTTATGATAGGTTAATAATCACTTCAAAAGTCTTCAATATCTCGATTTTGTGAAAATGGTTTTGGGTGAACTGCAAAAAATTTGAGGTGAAATTATATTTATCACGCAGATTACGCAGATTTCTATCAAGATTCACGCAGATTGCGCAGATGGATTCACGCAACCCCGATAGATTGGACTATGTGAACTCCACAATAAGAACTAAAAATTGACATCTATCTTTAAACCCTATGCTTTTCATAATTTATGTATCTTCTTCATCAAATCCTCAAAATAAATCCTCCCTATGGGAATCTGATGTTGCTTAATGACAACATGCCGCTCGCTGATACTATCTATACGTTGCATGTTGATGATATAAGATTTATGAATTCTGAAAAACAGATTGGGAGGTAAACTTTCTTCAATTTTCTTCAAGGGATAGGAAACGAGGTAATTTTTTACAGGCGTATGCACAATCGTGTAATTATCATCTGCTTTTGCAAAACAAATGTTCAAAAACGGAATCTTGATCCATTGGTTGTTGTATTTGATAAAAATGTGATCTTTTTCAAGGACTGAACTCGGTTGGTCATGCACTTTTTGATAGAGCGCAATACTGATTTGAGTCAGTAATTCCTTTTCATGAAAAGGTTTGAGGACAAAACCGGCAGGTTGTGTTTTCTTCAAACGGTTAACGGTAGCATCGTCATAATGAGAAGTCAAAAATATAAATGGAATCTTGTATTTTTCATTGATAAGATGTGCCAATTCCACGCCATCCGTATCACCTTTGATGGAAATATCCAATAAAATCAAATCTGGTTTTTCAGATTGAATAACCAACAGGGCTTCGGTAGCACTGCGCACTTTTTGAACAACTCGGTAATCGGCACTTGATAATACCAATGCAATGTGATTGGCTATCAAAGGTTCATCCTCAACAATGAGTATTGATTTTCTAATTTCTTCTTTCATTTCAGTTCCATTTGATTTGAACTTCCCAACCTTTTTCTTTAAAAATTTGCATCTTCCCATCCAATTTTTCAACAAAAGATTGAATGAGTTGCATACCATAGGTTTGGGGTTTTTCCTCGTTTTTTGGGGTTTCTACGCTTCCATTATCTTTGACTATCAAAGTTTTAAATGTCTTATTTTCTTTTAATCCAATTTGAATTATCAATAATTCTTCCTTGGAAATGGCATGTTTTAAAGCATTAGATAGGAGCTCATTTACAATCAATCCAACCGATTGGGCTTTTTCAATTTCCATATCCAAAGGAGCAATATCAAATTTCAATACTATTTTTTTAGTTTTGTCAAAATGGTCTAAAATGGATTGGGCTATTTCTTTGATATAGGGTTCTATTTGAATTTGTTGCATACCATCTTTGGCATAAAGCTTTTGATGGATCAAGGAAATACTTTTAATGCGAGAAGCGGTTTCGTGCAAAGTAGCAGCAATTTCCGGTTGATTTGCATAATGCGTTTGCAAATGCAACATCGAGGCAATCATCTGCAAATTGTTTTTAATCCGATGATTCATCTCTTTCATCAAAGTTTTATTTTCAGCCAATGCTGTTTCAATTTGTGCATTTTTCACTTCCAGTTCATCTGATTTTCGCTTATTAATCATAAAAAAAACGGTAACAACAGCACCTAAAATTCCTAAAAATCCAAATCCCAAAATCCAATTACGCTTTTGAGCAGTAGCATGTTCGATATGAACTTGAAGCAATTCAATTTCTTGTTCTTTCTTTTCCCATTGGTATTGTTGTTCAATCTTGGCTATTTCTACCGCCTGATTTACTTTATAAATACTGTCATTAAGAGTAGTGAACAAATCGTAATAAACCAGGGATTCAGTCAAATCCCCTTTCTTTCTATACAATTGTTGTAAGGATTCATATCCTTTGAGTAATACATCTGTTTGTTTGATTTTTTTACTGATGGCAATAGATTTTATTAAATAGACCTCACTTTTATGGAATTGACCAGTCAACCGCAAACTTTCGCCTAAGTTGTAATACAACAACGACGATTCAAAGGCATCATTGACCAATGGAAGGTATTCTTCAGTAAAATTAACGTGTTCTTGTGTTTTCTTACTATTTCCTTGAGTTCCGTATATCAATGCTAATAAACCGTGACTGATTCCTATCTGCATAGAATCTTTCAGTTGGGTTGAAACTTCCAAATTGGTCAACATATAACGTTCGGCACTGCTGTAATCTTTTTGTAAAAAAGCAATGTTGGAGAGGTTGGATAGGGGGAACAATAATCCGGCATCATCTTTTAGTAAACGTTTGATATGGAGTGATTTTTCGTAATAATCGGTTGCTTTGATCCAATCACCTTTTTTGTCGTAAATCAATCCCATATTGTTAAAACTACGGGCAATCCCTATCGAATCGCCTATGGATTCACTTTGCTTTAAACTCTCAATATAATAGGTCAATGCTCGGTCATACATGCCTTGATAGTAATAGGAAACCCCAAAATTATTATAGAGTTTAACCAATGCTACCTTGTTTTTTTGTCTGATTCTGATCGCTAGCGCTTTTTCATACCAAAACAAAGTTGAATCCAACTTGGATTGATAATCAAATGCCAAACCTTTTGCAGTAAAAGCGTCAGCTAGCAAACTTTCTTCGTGATTTTTATCGGCTAAAAATATAGCTTTATCGGCATAAAATAGGGCACTATCAAAATCAATTGGAGCCCATTTTTTGGATGTTGAAATGTGTGAAAGGATTTTATTTTCAGTATTTTGCAAGGCAATATGATCCTTTTGACTCCAAAGAGTAGCTGTTAAAAAGCTAATAAATAGTAAAACTAACTTTTGCATTTGGTAAAATTAATATTTTTTGATTTAAATCAGTATACTTTCTGTTTCTCAACAATTAACTTTAATTATCTTTGCCATTCGTAAAAAAAGAAAGACTTTCAACTAAACATTTGAAAAGTCAACAATCGTAATAATTAAAAGAGTATGTTGCATAGAAATAGCGTATTAGATTTATTAAATTCCGATAAAACCGGAATTGAAATTCATATCAAAGGTTGGGTTCGCACCTTTCGTAGCAATCGATTTATTGCCTTGAATGATGGGTCAACCATTCATAATATTCAATGCGTAGTGGATTTTGAAAACATGGACGAGTCCTTGCTGAAACGCATTACGACCAGTGCTGCCCTTGCTATTACTGGGACTTTGGTAGAAAGTAAAGGAAGCGGGCAAAATGTGGAAATACAAGTGAGTAAATTAGAAGTTTTGGGTGATTCAAATCCTGAGGTATATCCCATCCAACCCAAAAAACACAGTTTGGAGTTTTTACGCGAAAATGCGCATTTAAGGGTTCGTACCAACACCTTTAGTGCTGTCATGCGGGTGCGCTCGGCTTTGGCTTTTGCCATTCATCAATACTTTAACCATCGTGGATTTTTCTACGTCAACACTCCTATTATTACCGGTAGTGATGCTGAAGGTGCCGGAGAAATGTTTAGAGTGAGTAGTTTGGACGCCAAAAATCCCCCACGTACCGAAGACGGAAAAGTGGATTTCACTCAAGACTTTTTCGGCAAAGAAACCAATCTTACCGTTTCCGGCCAATTGGAAGCCGAAACCTATGCCATGAGTTTGGGCAAAGTCTACACTTTCGGACCAACATTCCGAGCGGAGAATTCCAATACGGCTCGTCACTTGGCTGAATTTTGGATGATAGAACCCGAAGTGGCTTTCAACGATCTAGATGCCAATATGGATTTGGCAGAAGATTTTATCAAAAATGTGATTAAATATGCATTGAGTCATTGTCAAGCCGATTTGACTTTTTTGGATGATAGATTCAAACAAGAAGAAGCTTCAAAACCGCAAGCCCAACGCAGTGAATTGGGCTTGATTGAAAAATTGGAATTTGTTTTGGAAAACAATTTCAAACGCCTCAGTTATACGGAAGCATATGAAATATTGAGAGATTCCAAACCCAATCAAAAGAAACAATTCCAATATCCTGTCAACGAATGGGGCGTAGATTTACAGAGCGAACACGAACGCTTTTTGGTGGAAAAACATTTCAAAAGTCCGGTGATCTTATTTGATTATCCCGCCAAAATCAAAGCGTTTTACATGCGTCTCAATGAAGATGGGAAAACGGTTAGAGCCATGGATGTATTATTCCCGGGCATCGGTGAAATCGTAGGTGGTTCACAACGTGAAGAACGTTTGGATGTCCTATTGGAAAAAATGAAAGTACTCGGCATTCCGGAAGAAGAATTGTGGTGGTATCTCGATACCCGACGCTTCGGAACAGCCGTTCACAGTGGTTTCGGACTAGGATTTGAACGTTTGGTTCAATTTGTTACCGGCATGGGTAACATCCGTGACGTGATTCCTTTCCCGCGTACCCCACAAAGTGCTGAGTTTTAGTAATTGAAATAGAGAATATAGCATAGATTAGTGAATCTAATTCTTATATCTATCGGGACAAAATTCGCAAATCTAAAATCGCAAATCTAAAATGTTAAAACAGTCTTTACAATTCAAATTACAGCAAAAACTATCTCCTCAGCAAATTCAGTTGATGAAGCTTATTCAATTGCCTACATTGGCTTTTGAAGAACGAATCAAACAGGAAATTGAAGAAAATATGGCTTTGGAATCCAGTTCTGAAAGTGATGACGATTTTAATGATGATCCATTTGATAATATAGAAGTAGAAAATTTTCAGGATGATGACGAACAAGAAAATCAAACTGAAAACGATGAGTTTAACGTTGACGAATATCTATTTGATGATGATATTCCCGATTATCAAACCCAAACCAACAACTACTCTGAAGATGATGATAACGATCGGGAAATTCCAATTGCTGCCGGAAGTAGCTTTCATCAGTACCTCACGAGTCAGTTGGACACATTTACTTTAACAGAACAAGAGTATTTTATAGCCGAATTTCTAGTAGGAAGCATAGATGACAGTGGTTACATCCGCAGAGATGTAGCCGATATTGTCGATGATATGGCGTTTACCCAAAATGTGTTGACTACAATTGCCGAAGTCGAACATCTTTTACATACAGTCATTCACCAATTGGACCCGGCTGGCGTAGGCGCCCGTGATTTACAGGAGAGTTTGTTGTTACAACTCAAACGCAAAGAGCCCAAACCGGCACGTCAATTGGCTATCAAAATCCTAGATCAGACTTTTGATACATTTGTCAAAAAACACTACACCAAACTCATACAAAAATTTGATGTTACAGAAGATCAATTGAAGGATGCCATACGGGAAATTGAAAAACTGAATCCCAAACCAGGCGGATCTTATGCCGGAAGCAACAAAGAAATCGAACACATCATTCCCGATTTCAACATTCGAGTTGTGGAAGGTGAACTTGAATTGACACTCAATTCACGCAATGCTCCCGAATTGCACGTATCGGCAACTTACAACAATATGTTGCGTGGTTATAAGGAAAGTAAAGAAAAAACAAATTCCCAAAAAGAAGCAGTTCAGTTTATCAAACAAAAATTGGATGCTGCCAAATGGTTTATCGAAGCTGTAAAACAACGTCAGCAAACATTATATGTAACCATGTACAACATCATGATGCATCAAAAAGAATATTTTCTTACGGGTGATGTCATGAAGTTGAAACCCATGATTCTCAAAGACATTGCCGATCAAATCGGGATGGATGTATCTACAATTTCTAGGGTAGCCAGCAGCAAATATGTGACGACACCTTATGGCACCAAACTCATCAAAGAGTTCTTTTCCGAATCCATGACCAATACCGATGGTGAAGAAGTTTCAACCCGCGAAATCAAAAATATTCTGGAAATGGTAATTGGAGAAGAAGATAAGAAAAAACCGCTAACCGATGATCATCTAACCGAAATCCTCAAAGAAAAAGGTTATCCGATTGCACGCAGAACCATAGCCAAATACAGGGAACAAATGGATATTCCGGTAGCGCGATTGCGAAAAATACTATAGCTTTTAAAATATTGATTTTGAACAAAAGCATTTCTTTCCTACATCTTTTAAAAACTATTTGACTTGACATCCCATAATTTCAACCGTTTCCTTTCTGTAATTGTTCATCCCATTCTGTATCCATTATTGGCTACATTGGTGTTTTTATATTTTACACCTCGATATTTCCCGGTCTACACCCAATATGTCTTTTTAAGCATGGTCTTGATTGGAACGATTGCTTTTCCATTATTGATTCTGGGAATTTTAAAAAAATCCAAATTGATAGAATCATTTCATTTGAGTGATCAATCCGAACGTAAAACTCCTCTCATTGTTTTTACCTTAATGGCTTTGATGATGAGTAGGGTATTTTTCAAATTGGAATCATCTTATGATTTAGGGGTTTACTTCATAGCAGGTTCAATGAGCTTTTTGATAGCCTATTGGTTTTTATGGCTTCGCTACAAACTCAGTTTGCACACGATGGGACTAGGCAGTTTTTTGGGATTTTTATTACAACTCAGTTTGAATTATCATCTGAATTACCTCCTTTTAATAGGTTCTCTTTTTGTTTTCTTTGGGATTATAGCCAAAGCCCGAATAGAATTGGGCGCTCATAATTTCAAGGAAACCATTTGGGGATTTGTAATGGGAATTCTCCCTCAACTACTCATCCCATTTCTGTATCAAAATATATAAAACTGTAGGCCTACTTTCAAACTCGTTAAGGTATTGGGATCAAATGTGTCGATTTGTGGAGCTTCTTTAAAAATGGAACCTGCATCCCAATACATATATAAATTCCACGTACTATAACCAACCGATATTTGAGGTCCATATTGCCACTTGGATATAGTGTGCAATGGACTCACTTTCAACTGCTGATTCTCATCCTTGTAAACACTTTTAGCCGCAAAGTTATAAGCCAATTTACCTCCTACATAAATTCTCCAAAATTTATAATTTGTATCTGTAGACGTTCTGAATCTCAATTCGATCGGTAATTCAATAGCATGCGTTTCAAACTTATTTTTCTTATAATCCATCTCAATGAGAGAAAAATTGGATTCGGCAGCATCTATGAATAAATTGGATTGGTGTTTGTCATAAGCATAGCCCAAACCTACACCCAATGCCAATTTGCCATTCTCAGATAGAGAAATATCCTTGATAAAACCCGTGTGAATGCCAAGTGATAATCCTTTTTGGATAATGGTTTTCGGTTTATGCAACAGAATATTATAAGTAAGTCTCAAGTAGATCTGATCTTCTTTGTATTTCTTTCCAATCAAAATACTATCCTGAGTATAGGCAGAAATCGTCAAAAAGAACAACACAAGAGCAATTATATTTTTAAACATAAAATGGTAATTATACGTCTAGCTAAGATATAAAAAAAAGGCAATCAATTACGATTGCCTTTTTAAATAATGTGAACAATTATATTATTGATCTTTTCGAGTTTGAGATGCAGCATAGGCTATTTTAAGTGCATCGACTTCTCTGAGTTCCTTTTTAATGTCTGCTAAAGTACCCAATTTGGATGTTTTATCAGCTTTAAAAACAGTCGACATACGTGAAATATCTTCTTCACTCTTGCCAACACGACTAACCATAATAAAGTTCTTAATATCACTAACTTGAGCGATTTTATCATTAAGTTGAATAACATCTCCTGATTTACTGGCATCTCTTGACTTTCCAATAAATATTGTACTTACAAAGTTTTTGTCCTCTACTCTTTTAGTAGACTTTGCTTGAGGTAAAACAGGTTCCTTAATTTTAAACTCAGTTTCACGCATTGTAGTTACGGTCATAAAGAAAAATAGTAACATAAACACGATATCAGGTAAAGATGCCGTTGAAATAGCCGGCAATTCCTTTTTTTGTTTTTTAAATTTTGACATATTTTCTTTATTTTTTAATTTCCAGATGGCTCCACTTCCGAAATAATTTCAGGGAATAAATCCTTTATTTTTTTAATCTTTTCTTCAAGTTCAACATTTTCTTTATCGTTGAATTTTTGATCCAATAAATCATCGAAAGTAACGCCATACAAACGCATAGCTTCACGATTTCTCAATTCAATATATGCCTGTCCCAATACATCGTGAACTGCAACAAACATTTCATAGGATGTCCCTCTATCAGTTCGAAGTGATATGATAGCCTTATTGGGATGGTCAGAAGATGTTGGATCTACAACTCCATCAGGACCTCCTTTGCAATAAGTACAATTACCTACTTCGTTACTTCCTAATCCACCTCCATTGTCTAGAAACTCTAAAACTTTATCCTTAAGATTTTCTAAAACAACATATTCTCTCTTTTCAACTAACATTTGATTGTTGCGGTTGATGTTGATTTCAAATATGTTTTTTTCCTTTACCTCTGGTGGTGGTGGAGATCCGGGCTCTTGTTTTTGAGGCAATTTACGAGATATAACAGTATCAATATCCATGGTAGTAGCTACCAAGAAAAAGATAAGCAATAAAAATGCTATATCAGCCATTGAGCCCGCATTAATTTCGGGTGCGCTTCTTTTAGCCATAGTTTATTATTTTACTGCGTTTTTAACCATATCCCATAAAAATAGTCCCATCCCGATAAATAATAGAATGATGCTATATACCACTCCGGTACCTACCCATTTTGATACAGAACCACTTTCTATCAATTGCTCTCCTGAACCGCTAAACACGGCTTCATTACCTGCAAAAATGTAGGATACAACTAACAAAGCTACTAGTACACCTACGCCCATCATAACTTTTTTAAGAAGCTCTGGATTTTTGAAGATGTTCAATACGGAGAATGCTAAGGCTATCAAAGAAGCTATAACCAACAGTATGAGTGCATAAGTTACGTAAGCTCCAATTGCCCCATCTTTATCAGTTGAAAATCCGAAAATAATCAATCCAATAATAGCTAAAACCCAAGCTGCTATTGTATATAAACTTGTATTTTTCATGTATTTAAATTTATTGTTTTAAATGGTCAAATAAAATGTTCTTCCTTACTTTATAACCGATGTAATCGGTATCTTAAAGACATCTTACATGAATATATGAATGAAATTGAATTTAGAATTTAAATGAACTGTAATAGTAAATTTACAATCCTTTTCAGAAGAAAAAAATCTTCTCAACAACCTATTATTTTAGCCTTATACTAAAATAATTAGGTAGAAATTCAATTATTTTTTTCTAATTAAAATATCAATCAATTTAATAGATGCATCTTCCATATTGTTTACGATACTATCAATTTTTGAAATGATATAGTTATAGAATACTTGTAAAATAATCGCAACAACAAGTCCAAATACGGTAGTCAAAAGCGCTACTTTAATACCACCTGCTACAGTTGCTGGTGACATAACTCCTGTTTTTTCGATTTCGTCAAACGCTTGGATCATCCCGATTACAGTTCCCATGAAACCTAACATCGGTGCTAAGGCAATAAACAATGACAACCATGAAACGTTTTTCTCCAACAATCCCATTTGTACGCCTCCGTAACCTACAACAGCTTTCTCAACGTTGTCGATTCCTTCGTCCATTCTGTCCAATCCTTGATAGAATATGGAAGCAACAGGCCCTTTGGTATTTCTACATAATTCTTTGGCAGCTTCTACTCCTCCTGAATCAATAGCGTTTTCTACGTCATTAACCAATTTACTGGTTTTAGTAGTTGCTAAATTTAAATAGATAATTCTTTCAATGGCAATTGCAAGACCAAATATTAGAGTAAGTAAAACGATACCCATGAATGCAGGTCCACCTTCAATCATACGTAATTTTAGTTCCTGACGGAAACCTTCTTTGGCTGGAGCTTGTGTTTCAGCAACTTGTTCTGTGGTTGCAGCTTCTTCTTGTGCAAAAGAAACTTGAGTAGCTCCAAAAAATAACATTCCTGTAATAGCCAGAATGGTAAAAAATCTTTTCATCGTGTTATTAATTTTAAAATTAGTTTTAATGGGGATAAAGATAGAATAATTTTTTAATACGAAAAACAAAAATAGTAGAAATTCATCAACAATAGATAGTAATCGGTATCTCCAAACTGGTTTCTTAATCATCATTATCCTTGAAAAAATAACGTTTAAAATACTTTCTTATTGTATATGTTTGAAAAATAACAAATTAATTTTTCAAAAAACACAATCCTCACCATGATCATAAATCAAAATCAAACCACGTTTAAAATAGATAATAGAATTTTTTTACTTCTAATGATTGTGAAATTGTAGGATATTCAGAATAATTATTTTAAAAACCAAATTCATAAGCATCAAAAAACCATTCCAATTACAAGGGTAATGTGGTGTTATTTGAAAAAGATAGAATGGGCAAGATTTGGAGTCGAACATCACTAAAAAAGATAGTCGGGGCACGACTTGGAGTCGTACCCCGACTAAAACAGGGGATTAGGAAGAGGGCGAATGCGATTCGCCCCAACAAATTAAAATCCCTCAAATGCTAGCGCATTTGTACGGTATTTTTTGCTTTCAAGCCCGTCAAAAGCTTTGGGATTATGTTATACATGATCCCAATTGGGGAATCCTACAAATTAAAATCCCTCAAATGCTAGCACATTTGTACGGTATTTTTTGCTTTCAAGCCCTTACAAAAG
>JAABRF010000034.1 GCA_011391075.1 Flavobacteriia bacterium
GAGGGGTTTTTATTATCTGATTATCAGTTTCTCAAATTCTTTAAGGATGCTGATCAAAAAAAAAACAAATTGGAACAATTGTTTGTGGTTAGTAATATAACCGAAAAAGAAATTATTGAATTGCAAAATTTAATCGATTCTGTTTTTTGGGCTAGAGATCGCGTTAATGAACCTGTTTCTCATTTAGATGCTGTTCAGTTGGCACATGAAATTGAAAAATTGGGCGATGCACATCATTTTAATGTTGAAGTATTACACAAGAATAAGATTGAGGCTTTAAAAATGGGTGGCTTATTGGCTGTAAATAAAGGTTCTATTACACCTCCAACTTTTACAATTATTGAATATAAGCCTGAAAATGCTAAAAATGCAAAACCAATAGTTTTGGTTGGTAAAGGTGTTGTATACGATACAGGAGGTTTGAGTTTGAAACCTACGCCACATTCTATGGATTATATGAAAAGTGATATGGCAGGTGCAGCTTGTATGGCTGCTACCATTGATGCCTTAGCCAAAAACAAAATACCTATTCACGTCATAGGATTGATTCCTGCAACCGACAATCGTCCCGGATTGGAAGCTTATACGCCGGGAGATGTAATTCACATGTTTGATGGAACAACTGTGGAAGTTCTCAATACGGATGCCGAAGGTAGAATGATTTTGGCAGATGCTTTGGCATATGCAAACAAATACCAACCTGAGTTAGTCATTGATGCAGCTACTTTGACTGGAGCGGCAGTTAGGGCTTTGGGAACTAAAACCTCTATCAGTATGGGAAATGCGAAAGATAAATACTTTAAAAAATTGTATGAATCCGGAATCGAAACGCATGATCGTGTTTTTAGATTGCCTTTTTGGGATGAATGGTATGAGGAAATGAAATCTGATATTGCTGATTTAAAAAACATAGGTGGTGCCAATGCGGGTATGATTACTGCAGGAAAATTTTTGGAACATTTTGTAAAATATCCTTACATTCATTTGGACATTGCCGGACCTGCTTTTTTGGAATCATCTGATTCTTATCAAGGAAAAGGTGGAACAGGAGCTGGCGTGAGGCTCTTGTACAATTTTTTGAAAAATTGGGAATAATCCTATAGTTTAAAGTAGATCTTTTAATTGTAGTTTATAGGTATAACGGATTCCATTCCGATCAACTTGGATGGTTAGATATCGCCCAATATCACCTTGGAAAATGTGATTGATTTCCTCTAATTCAAATTCCTGTGCCAATTTCCCATCAATTGAATAAAGCATATCATTCACTTTTAATCCGGCAACATCTGCAGGAGAATCCTTTCTTATTTTATAAATCCCATACAAAGGTTTAAATTCATATACGTAATCGATCATAAAAGCTATAACATGACCATTTGACTGATTTGTATAGCTGTTGTCACTTGGTATTGCTTTGTTTTGTACAAGGGTTTTCCCAAAATAGGATAGTTCAATTCCTGTACGATTATATCTAAATTCTTTAGAAAAGCTTTTGTTTTTCTTTAAAAATATGGTTTTATTTGGATAATCCAAAATTATTTTAAATCTGTTCATTATTTGATTTCCAATGCTTCCGTTTCTTTCTTCAAAAACTCTAGCATACGCAGTAGCAGTTGAATCTAAAAATGCAATTGTAGGATTTTCAAATTTATATTCCCCAAATTGAAATGATTGAATTTTGGTTCTTTTGCCTTCAATACTACCACTCAGTCCTTCCCCCAAATAGTCAACGAAGAATGGGGTTGGACACAAGACGTTTTTTTTATGATCTTCAAAGATCCAAAGAGCATCCGAATTCCCTGTATCAATAAGCATTTTAACATCAAATTCTGAAGAGCCCGGAAGTTTAATTTTCCCATCCAAATAGGGCTTATTTTGATGAAAAGTTAAGTCTAATCTACTGTATTTTTTACTTTTTGGGGTTTTAAAATGAGAAGAAATTTCTACCAGGATAAGTTTATTAGTATAATCAATTGTTGTTACAAAGTTTTTTAAAAACTCATATCCAATTATACCATGTATGGTCATGCCAACTTTGGATGAAAAATCGAAGTGTTCATCGTAAACCATATAAATGGTTTGGTTAACACCTATGATATTCCCAATCTTTGTATTGTTCTTTTCCGATAAAATAGCCTGAATGGGTTCTCCAGTCCCTATGCCTCTAAGTTCGACATTTTGGGTATTATTTAAAACTAAAGAATCCCTTTCGTTTAGGGTAAAAATTACTGTTTTTGAAGCTCCAGTATCTAAAACAAAGTTTAATTCGATACCATTGACTTCCATAGGAATTATGATAAGATTATGATGAAACTCAAAATGTATTTTTTGCTTTTGAATCCCATTTGTAAAAAACATGCTGCTTTGAGCAAAACCTATATTTAGCCAAAGGCCAAACCCTATTAATATAAATTTTTGAATTGTTTTATTCATGGTAATAAATGTAGCCAAAATTACAAAACAATTGACTTTTTTTTATGTTTTCACAAAAGATTAACAAAATCTGACTTTGTTGAATCTTAAGTATGAAATTGTTGAGGTTGTTCCTAAAAAAAATTGCAAATTTGCACTCTTGTATACTCGTTATTTTTTAACATTTGTTTTATCAAAAGCAATTTATTTTATCATGCCAAATATATCCAATAAAGGTCAGCAAATGCCGGCTTCACCTATCCGAAAATTAGTACCATATGCCGAAGAAGCCAAGAAAAGAGGTGTTAAAGTGTACCACCTCAACATTGGTCAACCCGATATTAAAACACCTCAAATTGCGTTGGATGCAGTAAAAAATTCTAATATTGAAGTGTTGGAATACAGCCGTTCGGAAGGAAGCGAACTCTACAGAACCAAGTTGGCGGGTTATTACGCTCAAAAAAATATCAAAGTTTCAGCTCAAGATATTGTAGTAACTACGGGTGGTTCGGAAGCCTTGTTATTTGCCATTGGAAGTATTACTGATGTAGGTGATGAAATCATTATTCCCGAGCCTTTTTATGCCAATTACAACGGTTTTACAACGGCTAGTGGGGTCAAAGTAGTACCTGTGGTTTCCAGCATTGATACCGCATTTGCATTACCACCTATTGAAGATTTTGAAAAATTAATTACGCCTCGTACCAAAGCCATTCTAATCTGTAATCCGGGAAATCCCACGGGATATATGTATTCGCATGAGGAAATACTCAAACTCAAAGATTTGGTTTTAAAACACGATTTGTTTCTTATTGCCGACGAAGTATATCGGGAGTTTGTATATGACGGTTTGAAACATTTTTCTGTAATGGAAGAAGATGGATTGGACGAACATGCCATTATGATTGACTCGGTTTCTAAACGTTACAGTATGTGTGGTGCTCGTATTGGATGTTTGGTTACTAAGAATAAAGAAGTCATAGCCACGGTTTTAAAATTTGCGCAAGCTCGTTTGAGCCCGCCAACGTACGAACAAATAGCTGCCGAAGCAGCATTAGAAACACCTGATTCATATTTCAAAGAAGTCAATCAAGAATATAGAGAACGCAGAGATGTATTGGTCGATGAATTGCGAAAAATACCAGGAGTTAAAGTTCCCCGACCTAAAGGAGCTTTTTATTGTGTGGTTGAACTTCCTGTTAATGATGCTGATGATTTTGCCCAATGGTTGTTAGAAAAATTTGATGACCAAAAAGAAACAGTAATGGTTGCTCCTGCCAGTGGATTCTATTCTACGCCTGGTAAAGGTAAAAAAGAGGTTCGAATGGCTTATGTTTTGAAAAAAGATGATTTGATTCGGTCTGTTGAAATTTTAGCTAAAGCATTAAAAGATTATCCTAATTAAATTTATCATGTATTAAAATTTAAGGGTATGCATTTCAATAAAATCATAAGAGGAAATAAAAGGGAAGCCAATACTGAACAGGATTTATACGCAGTTTTGGATGCCGGCTTTCTCTGTCATGTTGCTTTTACGCATCAAGGGAAAGCCATGATGATTCCAACGTCTTATGGCAGAAAAGGTAATGTGCTGTACTTACACGGAAGTACCAAAAACTTTATGCTCAATGAAGCACTTCAAAATGAACAAGTTTGCATTTCAGTAACCCATTTGGATGGTATTGTCATGGCAAAATCTCTTTTTAATACAGGGGTAAATTATCGTTCTGCAGTTCTTTTTGGAACCTTTGAAGAAATTGTAGATCCAGCAGAAAAATTGAAATCTTTGGAAATTTTGACCGAACACATCATACCCGGTAGGTGGAATGAAGTAGAATTGGGTACTGATCAAGAGTTGAAAGCTACGATGGCTGTAAAATTTACCATAGAAAGTGCTTCTGTAAAAATTAGAAATGGTAATCCGGCCGGTGATGAAGCTATTGAGACTTCCGAATGGAGTGGGCATATTCCTTTGAAACAGGTGGCTAGTAAACCTGTATTTGATACAAATCGAAATGATAATGCGCCAATTTCTGAAAGTGTTTCCCGATTTATTAAATCTCATGCTGTTGATGAAAATTCATAACAATATATCTTTAAAAGCGTATAATACATTTGGTATTGAATCGATTGCAACTCAATTTGTAGAGATTGATTCTATTGATGCATTGAAAGAAGTTTTAAAATATATTGAGGACCATCATTTGAATTATTACATTTTGGGCGGTGGTAGCAATACCTTATTTTCTCAAAATTTTGATGGAATCGTAATCCATTTGCAAATCAAAGGAATCACAATTATTAAAGAGAATTCAAATGCTGTTTTACTCAAAGTATGTGCCGGAGAAAACTGGCATGAATTGGTCATGTGGAGCTTGGCACAAGGCTATACCGGTTTGGAAAATCTAGCTTTGATTCCGGGTAATGTAGGTTCTTCCCCTATTCAAAATATCGGAGCTTATGGGGTAGAAGTCAAAGATGTCATCGATTGTGTAGAAGTTATGGAGGTAACTACCCAAAGCATACAAAAAATAATGCATTCGGAATGCCAATTTGGGTATCGTGATTCTATTTTTAAAAAATCAAAAAGAAAATATATTGTTACAGCAGTTAGTTTTAATCTGAAGAAAAATCAAAGTCAGGTCAATACCACTTATGGTGCCATTCAATCGGTTTTGATTCAAAAAGGAATTGTGCAACCTACTGCTTTAGACATTGCAAATACAGTGATTCAGATTCGTCAATCCAAATTACCGGATCCTAAAGTTTTAGGAAATTCTGGAAGCTTTTTTAAAAATCCGGTGATATCAAAAACATTATTTTCTAAACTACAATCTCTATTTCCGGAAATACCCCATTATCCTGCACCTGATGATCAAGTCAAATTGGCTGCTGGTTGGTTGATAGAACAAGCCGGTTTTAAAGGTAAGAGATTTGGTGAAGTAGGCGTTCATGAACAGCAGGCATTGGTTTTGGTTAATTATGGCAATGCACAAGGAACTGAAGTAGTTGCTTTGGCTCAAAAAATCCAACAAACTGTTTTGACCCAATTTGGTGTAACCTTGGAAATGGAAGTTAATATTGTTTAATCCAATTAATTTTAAATCTTGAAACCCAAAATAGTAGTTTCCGTTTCCAATGACTTGGTCACTGATCAAAGAGTCAAAAAAGTGTGTCAAACCTTGCATGACGAAGGTTTTGAGATCTTGTTGTTGGGACGAATATTACCAGAGAGTTTGCCTATAGAAAGACCCTACAAGATTCATAGAATGCGTTTGATTTTTAGAAAAAAAGTATGGTTTTATGCAGAATTAAATATTCGACTTTTTTTCAAATTATTTTTTATTAAAAAAGACATTCTAGTAGCCAATGATTTAGACACCTTGCTTCCCAATTATTTGATAGCCAAATTATTCGGAAAGAAATTAGTATATGATTCACATGAATTGTTTACAGAAATCCCCGAATTGATTCACAGACCCAAAGTGCGAAACATTTGGTTGCAAATTGAAAAAAGAATCTTTCCTCATTTGAAAAATGTCATTACCGTCAATTCGGAAATTGCCCGTATTTTTGAAAATAAATATCAAGTTCCCGTAAAGGTTATTCGAAATATTTCACCCAAATTGACTTTGTCTTTACCTTCGGATACTTGGATAAAAGAAGTTAAAGGAACTCGTAAAATGTTGATCATTCAAGGTTCGGGTATCAATAAGGATCGTGGCGCAGAAGAAGCGGTTCAAATGATGTCATACTTGGAAGATGTTTTATTATTGATTATTGGAAGTGGAGATGTCATCCCCGATTTAAAAGTCATGATTCAAGAATTACATTTGGATTCTAAAGTGAAAATAATCGGCAAATTGCCTTATTTGGAAATGTTGCAATACACACAGATAGCCGATTTGGGTTTGTCGCTTGATAAAGGTACCAATCTGAATTACGAACTCAGTTTGCCCAATAAGGTGTTTGATTACATCCAATGTAAAATTCCCTTGATGGTTTCCAATCGAAAAGTAGTTGCTCAAGTCGTAAATGAAGCCCAAATTGGAGTTGTTTTTGAGGAACACGATCCAAAGCAGATGGCTGATTTGGTTGTGGGAGCATTGGAAGATAAAGAGCGGTATCAAATGTGGAAAACCAATTTGAATCTCGCGGCTGAAAAATACAATTGGGAAAATGAATCTCAAATTTTAAAAGATATCTACAAGCATTTATCATGATATATTTGTTTTCAAATCATAATTCTCCTAAACTTCAATATACTGTTGACGTTTGCTTCAATATATTGCTAGGAATGGATTGTGAAGTGACTACAGATGAAGCTTTTTTTAATTCCATTCAGGATTTCCCTAAGATAAATTACACTGACCAAGTGAAATCAAATAGTATTTGGATCAAACCGCATGCACTTCTATTTGAATCTAATATTCAAACTCAAAAGATAGCCGTCACACATCTTGATGGAATTCCATATTTCTTCAAAACATCGGATCAAACAGATATTTTATATGATTTGTTGGCAAGTTCTTTTTATATGATTTCCAGATACGAGGAATACTTGCCATTTAGTCCTGATGCTCATGGTCGGTTTTCAGCTAAAGAGTCCTTGGCATACAAAGCCAATTTTTTGCAAGTACCCGTAGTGCATCTTTGGATGCAACAACTTAAAAAATTCATTGCAAACCGTTATCCGGTTATTCAATTTCCAAATCAAACTTTTTCCCAACTCAACACCATTGATATTGACATAGCCTATGCTTATAAAGGCAAACCGTTTTTCAGACAATGTGGCGGTTTGTTTAAATCTGTATTGCAATTTAATAAGTGGGATTTGACCCAAAGGTGCAAGTATTATTTTGGAGGGAAAGATGTTTTTGATACTTATAATTATCTGGAACAAGCACTTTCTGTTTCAAAAACTGCGAATGTTTTTTTCTTTGAATTGGGTAAATATGGGACATTTGATAAAAATTTGCCTTTGAATGAAACCATGAAAGATTTGATCATCAGGCTTTCTAAAATAGGAGACATTGGCATACATCCTTCTTATTATTCCAATACTGAAACCCAAGAATTGACCAGAGAGATTCAAGCATTGGAAAAAGTATTGGGACATAAAGTGACTCAAAGTAGGCAACACTATCTCAAATTAGCGTTTCCAGTAACATACGAAAATTTGATTTCCAATGGTATTACCACTGATTATTCAATGGGTTTTGCCGATCATATTGGATTTAGAGCCGGTATTTCGGTAGCTTATCCTTTTTTTAATTTGGAAACCAATGAGCAAAGACCTTTGCAAATACTGCCATTCCAACTCATGGAAGGCACTTTGAAGGACTATCAAAATATGACTTTGGAAGAAGCTGTTCAAATGGGTCTGGAAATACGGCAAGCAGTTGATGCTGTAAAAGGCAAATTTGTAAGTATCTTTCATAATTCTTCTTTGTCTGATGCAGGTGAATGGAAAGGTTGGCGGATCCTTTTTGAAAGCTTGTTAAAGCCATTATAAAAAACGTTTTCGTAAGTTGTATTTGAATTATTTCAGTTAAATTTGCTGCACTTAAAATTCAAGTATTTTGGAAACCAAAACTTCAAAGAACGTCCTCATTGACGCTTCCCGAATCATTACAGAAGCTCTTGTTCAATCGGGAGCCGATGTGTTTATAGGCTATCCTATTACACCATCCAATTTGTTTTATTCTTATTCCAAATTGCGTTTTCCGCAGTTTTTGGCAGGGCCTGATGAAATTTCGGTTTTGCAATGGATGTCAGGATTTTCGGCTGCGGGAAAACTACCGGTTACGGCTACTGCATTTCCGGGATTGGCATTGATGACCGAAACCCTCAATATGGCGTATATGATGGAACTTCCCATGGTGTTGATTATAACACAACGCTTAGGTCCCAGTACCGGTTCGGCTACAACAGGAGCACAAGGTGATTTGAAATTTTTAGATGGCGTCATTTCAGGTGGAATGCCGTTACCCATTTTTTCACCTTCCAATTTTAATGATGCTTGGACTTTGGCTCATGAAGCTGCCAAAACCGCTATCAAATTCCGCACGCCTGTTATTTTATTGACTTCCAAAGAAATGGTCATGACTCAAAAGAGTTTTGATGTAAGTACTTTGGAACCTTTGGAACCTATTGACCGTTCTATCAAGCCTTACGAAAAACCCTATCAAACCTATAAAGCCGGAGCCGATAAAGTACCAGTCTTTTTACCATTAGCCAATGAATTGGAGCAAGTGCGTTTCAATTCATCAACACATAATAATCTAGGTTTGATTGGAAAGAATGATGCCGAAAGTTTGGGTAACACTTGGCGATTGAAAGAGAAATTGGAAACGCGCATTGATGAGTTTACATTTTACGAATACGATGCTCAGACTGATGCCAAAAATTTGGTTGTCTCTTGGGGTATTTCAGCCGATGCAGCTAGAGATGCAGTAGCACATTTGAGAAAAAATGGAAAAAAAGTGAGCTTATTAATTGCCAAAACACTTTTACCTGTTCCGCCCAAAATTTATGAAATCATCGATCAATACGAAGAAATCACTTTTGCCGAGGAAAATATGACAGGCATGTACAAGGAAATGTTGTATGGTAAACGTCAGTCAACGCAAATCAAGGTAGCTACAAAATTTGGAACGATGTTATCGCCTAGTGAGATTATAGAAAAAATTTAGTTGATTTGAGAATTAGCACACTTCGACAGGCTCAGTGCATCGCATTAGCACATTAGCACATTAGCACATTATTAAAATACCTACTTCCGATTGTTTTCGGAATCAACATTTAAAATATTAAAAAGTGGAAACACAAGAGAAAATATTAACACAAGTAAAAATGCCATTTTGTCCCGGATGTGGACACGGTATTTCAACCCGTAGTATCAGTGAAGCTTTGGAACAATTGGGATATGGGACTAAAGATGTTTCTATTGTCAGCGATATTGGTTGTGCTGGATTGGTAGATCCTTTGTTTGCTACACATAGCATCCACGGGCTACACGGTCGTTCGCCTGCGCTAGGAGTAGGGGTTTCCTTGGGTATTGACAATTCTAAAAAGAAAACTATCGTCATTCAAGGCGATGGAGGAGCGACGATTGGATTGCAACACATTTTGGAAGCAGCACGTCGCAATATCGATATGACTTTGGTCGTGTTTAATAATATGTTGTTTGGTATGACCGGTGGACAAATGAGTGGCTTGTCAACCAATGAATTTAAAGATTACAAGCAAAGTGCTGACGAAGCAGATCCTTATGATGTGGTGCAATTGGCGCATACAGCAGGAGCAGCTTATACCCGAAGAGTCAATCACATAGCCAACTTTACGCCAGCATTGAAAGAAGCGATTGCCACGCCTGGTTTTTCTTTGGTGGAGTTGGCGAGTTTGTGTACTTCTTATGCCATGAAAAAAGTTTCGGAATATCAGGAATATATTGTAGAAGAAGAAAAATTTCTAAACGATAGACCTGTAGGTCATTTACCATTACGTCAGACTAAACCACTCATTGAAAACATGAAGGGTTTGGATACTTTATTTGGCAATAACCTAAATGGAAGAATTGGTGTTTTAATAGCCGGTTCGGCTGGTGGAGGTGTTCAATCGGCTGCACAACAATTGGCACAAGCCGGTATTTTGGCAGGATTGCACAGTACCATGAAAGGAGAATACCCCATTACGGTAGGAACAGGATTTTCTATAGCCGAAGTCATCTTATCCAAAGATCCTATCCATTACACAGGATTGGAAAAATCTGATGTGGCATTGATTATTACAGAAGATGGATTTAAAAAAGTTAAAGACCTTTTAGCACCTCAAACGAAAGTTTGGATAGATGATAAAGCCGAAATAGAATCCAATTATACTCAAAAAGGATTTAGTAAAGCAGGAGGCAAAAAAGGAGCCGCCTTGAGTGCTATTGCCTATTGGTTGAATGAAAGTGGCGTATTTTCACCTGATGCCTTATTGAAGGTTGTAGAAAATCACAAGTATGCGACGGAATTGCAGGAGGCTATAAATAGTTATAAAAAGGTATAACTAGTTTATTTTCTTCGACAACTCCTTTATTGCCTGTTCATCACTACGAGGAATAATCATCAACACATCTTCGTGATCAACCACAATATAGTCATGTAAACCTTTGATGATTACTTTTTTGCCGGCAGCTGTTCGGAGCATGTTTCCGGTTGCTTCTTCAAAATACGTATGGGCAAGAACTACGGCATTTTTTTGTGCATCTTGATCCAATTTTTGATGCAAGGCGCCCCAAGTACCCAAGTCATTCCAACCCATATCTACCGGTAATACAAAGACATTAGTTGCTTTTTCAAGTATGGCATAATCTACCGAAATATTTTCGGCAAGGGGATAATGGTTTTGTATAAATTCAGGTTCCAAAGCAGTATTGTACAAGGAATTTCCTTTGGCAAACAACTCATAAGTTTGGGGCAAATAGGATTGAAAAGCCTTTAAAATACTTTTGGCACTCCAAATAAAAATTCCCGCATTCCACAGATATTCGCCACTTTCCATGAATTTTACAGCATTTTCATAGTTGGGCTTTTCAGCAAAACGGTTTACTTTTTTGATTTGATTTTCATCTTTTTGAAATTGGATGTAACCATAGCCGGTATTGGGATAAGTAGGGACAATACCCATAGTCATCAATACATCTTCTTTACTACATTTTTCAAATGCGGTTTTCAAATGGGTTATAAATACGTCTTCTCTATCAATCCAATGGTCGCTGGGAGCAATTAACATGATGCCGTCAGGATTTTGGGTAAACACCTTTAAAGCAGCATATAAAATTGCCGGAGCTGTATTGCGCATGGCGGGTTCCAATACCAATTGGTTGTCTGAGATATGGGGCAATTGTCGTTTGACCAAATCACTGTATTTGTCATTGGTAGAAATCAAAATCTGATCTTCAGGTATAAGCGGTAGCAGTCGCTCAAAAGTTTGCTGTAAAAGTGTTTTACCCGTTCCCAGCATATCATGAAATTGTTTAGGATGATCGGGAGTACTTACAGGCCAAAATCTGGAGCCTACGCCACCGGCCATGATCACGGCATAAAATTGAGTTGAATTAAGGATCATAAAAAGAGATTCGATGTTGAGGTATCAAAAATAGTCATTTAACTTATCAAATGTTCGATATTGGCTATTTTTAAGAATTTTGATTATGATTTTGGATTTTGATTCTATTTAAATAACGAATGGAATAATAAAATTACAATTTGGGAATTACCAATACTTCCGCATGTTGACTGACCAGATATTTGCGTTTGGAATGAAATTCTACACATTCATATCGCGTTCTACGTTTTTCCCCCAAGATAAATTGCATTTGGTTGAGTTGGAATACCGTTCCAATTTGTAGTTCTTGCAACAAAATTTTATCGGTAGGTAAATCATAGCGTTTCAAAGCCAAGACCAATTTGGAATCAGAACCACTTGAGGCTTTTGGATTTTTCATGTGTTTGGCCAAAACTCTAAGTAAATCATCGGGGAAAACATCTTGGTTGAGCAAAGGCAACATGAGGTGTTGAAATTCCATTTTCCATTCAGTTCCGTGTGGATCCACTTTTCTCTTGTGGTTTTTGTAGTTTACAAAATGCGCCATTTCGTGAATCAGGGTAATCAAAAAGGCGTAAGGATTCAAACTGTGATTGACTGTTATCTGTGGTTTGCTATTGATTTGAATTCTAAAATCGCCGTGTTTTGTTTGTCTTTCTTTGGTAATTTTGAAATGCAAAGGATATTTTTCCAATAAATCAATTACGTAAGCAATGGATTTTTCGGGTATATAATCGATGAGGATTTTATGGTAGTGGTTTTTGTCCAGTGTTTTAAATTTTTGATTTACATTTCGATGGTAATCGAAATATGATTTGGTAGCTAAACCTATTGCAAAGCCAATTTTAAAAATGAGATGTATTAAGGTGTACTAAGTGCTACCGGCAAAACTTTTCCATTGAAAAATGAAGCTCCGTTGAGTGTGAAATCTGCGATAAACTGAGCCATTTCACGAGCTGTAGTTGGCGCTTCATAACCTGGAAATGCTTCAGCCAACATTTCGGTTTGCACAGCTCCCAAAGCCAGTGCATTGAAGGAAATACCACTGTCTTTGTATTCTGCTGCCAACATTTCAGTCAAGTTAATCAAAGCGCCTTTAGACGAACTGTATGCTGCCAATCCGGGAAATTTAGAGCTACCTTGTATGCCTCCCATACTACTGATGTTGACTACATGGCTGCCTTTTTGTAGATGAGGCAAAAGGGCTTGGGTCAACTGGACAACTGCAAAAACATTGACTTGATAGACTTCCAAAAAGTCGGAATGGGTGAGCTTTTCGAAAGGTTTGTTGATGAGTTTGCCGGCATTGTGAATCACACAATCCACTTTTCCAAAAGCATTGAAATCCAATTTTTCCACAAAGGTAGGATCCGAAAAATCAACTGAAAAAGCTTCTACATGTGGTAAGTTTTTTAGATTTTCCACATTTCTAGAAAGTGCAATTATGCGATGATTTTCAGATAGAATTTTGACTAATTCCAATCCGATACCTCTACTAGCTCCGGTGATGATGATGGTTTTTTGCATGGTGTAAAAATACGGATTATTAATCAAAGTACCCTAACATTCCGAGTTTGAATCATTCAAAAACCACAAATTCATAAGCACCTATATCAGCAGGATTGGCACGAGTTTTACCTAGTAAATCCAGTGGTACCAATGTGGTTCCGCTAAAGGCTGCACGGGCTTTTCCAGCTGAATTTTGACCGATAAACATTTTATTGAGGGAAACAAATTCGGATTTAAAATCGGGTGTTTGGTTGAGAATATTGCCGTTGTAATGTGCTGTATCTGTGAAATTGTATTGTGGTTTGGTAGCATATTGATTGCTCAAATCGTTGAATCGAATCAGATTGTTGGTAAATGTGTAATTGAAAATACCGGTATCTATCTTTTCCAACTTCAATTCGATATTGTTATTCCCATAAATGATGCAATTGGTAAATGAAGCTTTTTGTAAATCGAATGGAATGAAATTAACTTGATCTTCGGTATAAAAATTATTGACGATCACGGTAGGATAACTTCTTACGCTACCATTCCAATAATTGGCAAAGGTACAATGTGTAAATTCATAAAAACCACCTTGGGTTCCGGCAAATGCCGAATAACCAAAATTATTGAAAGCCAGATTTTTCCCGTTTATATTGGACAAACGGGCAAAGATACCAAATTGGGCAAAGTTGTACATCTGTGAATTTTGGATATCAAGTGTTGGAATACTGGTTGAAGTGTAACCATCAACCAATAATCCGATACTTCCATTTTTGATAGTCGCATAGTTGATTTGGTTGTTGATACTTCCATTTCTGAGCCAAATTACGCCCCATTGACCGGGAATGTTACTGTATTCGGGTTCCAATCGATCTCCTTCAAGGACAACTTCGGTTTCAGGTTGTCCTTCCTGATTGAGACTACCTTGAATGTGTAAACTCGAATTGGGATTGACAATAAGACCCGAATTGGCATGGAAATGCACCTTGGTTCCGGCTTGTATCACCAGTGTTTTGGCTTGATTATCGGGAGTACCAACGACCATATATCCGTATATGACATAAGGTTTGTCATCGGTAAAGGTCATTTCGGTATTGTTTAAATACCTGCCTTGCAATTCGGTTTCTTCTCCATCGAGGGTTAGGGTTTCAATGATGCCATTGGTTTTATTGGGATAGAGAAAATGAGCATCTTGTACCAAGGTAACCAATTTGACTACTTGTTCATTGACACCACTGTCAAACAGTAAATCATCAATGTATAAAGGTTCGGTTATATCATCGTAATTGAGGGTAGTTTCTATGAAAATAAATAGGCTGTCTTTGGCCAAAATATCCATATTTTCAAAAGATTTTCCGGGTATTCCGTCCACATTCAATCTATATCCGGAAACATTGCCTCGTCCCAATCTAATACTAGGTATTGTGACGGCTTGATTGCTTCGATTATACACTTTGAGTCGGTAAGTACTGGACCCAATGTTGGTAAAAACCGTATCTAGATAAACCGTATCTTTTGAAAATTCCAAATTACCCTGAGAAAGCTCCGTACTGAAATCCATCCGACAGGAAACAGTTGCTAAGAAAATGACGGAAAGCCCTAATAGTATGAGATTGCGCATATAAAATAGTTCATTTTTATATTAAACGCAATATTAGGGAAAATGTTTTATATGTTTAGAGTTTAAGGTTTAAAGTTTAAAGTTTAAAGTTTGTACATAAACCCCTAAGATTATATTTGGCAAATTGCTTTAGAAACGTATTCCTTTTTAAAAATCAGGATAAAGTACCTCTGGAATTCTACTTTCTACTTTCTACTTTCTACTTTCTACTTTCTAATTGTTGATAACTTCCCCTAAAACCAACCAAAAAATTGGGAAAAAAAGTTGCATTTTTTTATCTTTGCCAATTAGTAAAAACGCAACAATTTTAAGCGATAGATTATGAGCGACGAAATTAAAAAAGATTCGTATTCAGCAGAGAGTATTCAGGCATTAGAAGGAATGGAGCATGTACGCAAGCGCCCTTCCATGTATATTGGAGATATTGGCGTACGTGGATTACATCATTTGGTTTATGAAGTAGTGGACAACTCTATCGACGAAGCAATGGGAGGCCATTGCGACACCATCGATGTTTGGATCAATGAAGATAATTCTGTTACCGTTAAGGATAATGGACGTGGAATTCCGGTAGATCATCACAAAAAGGAAGGTGTTTCAGCCTTGGAAGTTGTAATGACCAAAATCGGAGCCGGTGGTAAATTTGATAAAGATTCCTATAAAGTTTCCGGTGGATTGCACGGTGTAGGGGTTTCTGTGGTCAATGCACTTTCTATCAACTTGAAAGCCGAAGTACATCGCGATGGTAAAGTTTGGCAGCAAGAGTACGAACGAGGTAAAGCCATGTATCCTGTAAAATCAGTAGGGGAAAGTAAAGAAAGAGGAACTATCGTCACCTTTAAACCCGACTTTGAAATTTTCACTTCTACTTTAGAATTTAGCTACGAAACGCTTGCTACCCGTATGCGTGAATTGGCTTATTTGAATAAAAAACTCAGAATCAATATCACCGATAAACGCACTAAGGATGATGAAGGAAATTTTATTTCAGAATCATTTTACAGTGAAATAGGTTTGTCGGAATTTGTCCAATATTTGGAAGGAACCCGTGAACCATTGATTTCCAAAATCATTTCGATGGAAGGAGAAAAACAAGGCGTTCCGGTAGAAGTAGCCATGACCTATAACACATCCTATGGAGAAAATTTGCATTCTTATGTAAATAACATCAATACCCATGAAGGTGGAACTCACTTAGCCGGTTTCCGTAGAGGTTTGACCAATACGTTGAAAAAATACGCTGAAACTTCAGGGCAATTGGACAAACTCAAATTTGAGATTTCGGGAGATGACTTTAGAGAAGGTCTTACTGCCATTATCTCTGTTAAAGTTCAAGAACCACAATTTGAAGGACAAACCAAAACCAAATTAGGTAACCGTGAAGTCACTGCTGCAGTGAGTCAAGCAGTTTCCGATATGTTAGAAATTTATTTGGAAGAAAATCCAAATGAAGCGAGAATCATCGTTCAAAAAGTGATTTTAGCCGCCACAGCAAGACATGCCGCTCGCAAAGCGCGTGAAATGGTACAACGTAAAAGTGTCATGTCTATTGGAGGATTGCCCGGTAAATTGAGTGATTGTTCCAATAATGATCCCGTTCAATCAGAGATTTTCTTGGTTGAGGGAGATTCTGCAGGTGGAACAGCCAAACAAGGAAGAGATCGTAATTTCCAAGCCATTATGCCTTTGAGAGGTAAAATTCTCAATGTGGAAAAAGCCATGCAACACCGCGTTTTTGACAATGAGGAAATCCGAAATATCTATACAGCTTTAGGGGTGAGTATTGGTACTGAGGAAGATAATAGAGCTTTAAATATCAGTAAATTAAGATATCACAAAGTCGTGATTATGACCGATGCCGATGTAGATGGTAGTCACATTGCAACTTTGATTTTGACCTTCTTTTTCCGTTATATGCGTGAATTGATTGAAGCCGGCTACGTCTATATTGCGACGCCTCCTTTATATTTAGTCAAAAAAGGGAACAAACGCGAATATGCATGGAATGATCAACAAAGAGAGCAAATTACTGCCCAAATGGGTGGAGGCGTTACCATCCAACGCTACAAAGGTTTGGGTGAAATGAATGCCGAACAGTTGTGGGATACCACTATGAATCCTGAATTCAGAACCTTACGCCAAATCACGATTGATAGCGGTACCGAAGCCGATAGAGTTTTCTCTATGTTAATGGGCGAAGATGTACCACCTCGTAGAGAATTTATCGAGAAAAATGCCATTTATGCCAATATTGATGCATAGATTGAAATCTCAAATCCCAATATAATTAAATTCCAAAGATTTTAAGGTCACAAGATTATAAATTTTGTGGCCTTTTTATTTTAAATGTTTACTTTTGAAATCAAAAAAATACTTTAAAATTCAACACTCAATTTAAAAAAATTGAGTGTTTTTTATTTATTAAAATCAAAGTGTGGAAATATTCTTTACTTTTGATGTAAATTTTTATCCTCATGACTAAAACCAAATTTGGAGTAATTCTTTTTACTTTGTTTTCCATTCAAATGCAAGCCCAATTGGAAGAGGTATTCTCAGCCCGAGATGATGCGCAAACGTATCTCAATCATTACCTCAGTCCGGTGATGAACGGATTGATGTACAACCTCAATAATGGTTGGTATCACACCGGTAAAACCCATGATAAATGGGGATTTGACCTTACCCTTACCGCCTCAGTTTCCATGATTCCCGAAGCAGAAAAAATGTTTGTTTTTGAAGCTTCTGAATACAATTATTTAACCCTTAGTAGCGGTTCCAATGAATTGCCTACCGCAGCAGGTAGTACTACAACATCAGTTTTACAAGCCACTAATGATGAGGGTGACAGCGTCACTTTTGATGCTTTACAAGGAGTTGGAGACAAGTGGCCTAGTAACTTTTTTATTCCGGTATCTGTTCCTACGCCTATGATTCAAGCCGGAGTTGGCATTCCTAGCGGTACAGATGTCAAATTGCGTTATTTTCCCAAAACCACCAATGAGGAACTTGCGTACAGTTTATTGGGAATTGGCATCCAACACGATTTGACCCAGCATCTCCAATTTTTAGATAAAATCCCGACTTTACACATCTCCGCATTGGGTTCGTTTACGCAGGCGCAATTGACTTATACACCAACCGAATCACCGGTTGAAGGTGAAGGTCAGCGGATGGAAATGAAAGTAGGAACTTATACTTTGCAAGTAATTGGAGACATTGATTTGAAATTGGTCAATTTTTATTTGGGAATGGGTTACACCGGAGGCGCTACCAATATTGACGCATTGGGCACTTACCAATATGATTACGACGAAAATGGCAGTTTTGAAGCCGATGAAACCGTGACTGATCCCATGCATTTAAACTTTGAAATAAACGGTTTTAAAACTACAGCCGGAGTGAGATTTAGTTTGGGTCCTGTTCGGGTTTTTGCAGATTATACTTTGCAAAAGTATCCTGCCATTGCTGCAGGACTTGCTTTCAGTATACGTTAAAAGACTTTTCTTTTAATATTTTTACAATTTTCGCAATGTTAATTTGAATTATAGAAAAAAAAGGAGGCTATTTTTAAATCTTATTGTGATAAATTAAAAATAATAGTCTGTCTTTTAAAATGAAAGTTAGGTATTGGTTATATTTGTGCTTTATAACTCAATTTATTAATTTATTATAATATCCATATGAAAGTAACAGTCGTAGGAGCAGGAAATGTAGGCGCTACTTGTGCCGATGTACTTGCCAAAAATCAAGTAGCCAATGAAGTGGTACTACTCGATATCAAAGAAAATTTTGCCGAAGGAAAAGCTTTAGATATTTGGCAAGCTGCTGCCATCAACAATTTTGATACCCGTGTAGTAGGAACTACCAACGATTATTCTCGTACGGCAAAATCGGATGTAGTGGTGATTACCTCAGGTATTCCACGTAAACCCGGTATGTCTCGTGATGATTTGATTTCGACGAATGCCAATATCGTGAAAACGGTTACTTCTGAAATCGTTAAATATTCTCCCGATGCCATTATTATCATCGTTTCCAATCCTTTGGACGTGATGACTTATGCGGCGTTTTTGACTGCTAAAAAACCGGCTACCAAAGTATTTGGTATGGCAGGAATCTTGGATACGGCTCGTTACAAAGCCTTTTTAGCTACTGAATTGGATTGCTCACCCAAAGACATTCAAGCTGTTTTGATGGGCGGACATGGAGATACTATGGTACCCCTACCTCGATATACCACTGTAGGTGGAATTCCGGTAACCGAATTGGTTTCTAAGGAAAAATTGGATGCCATTGTAGATCGTACGAAGAAAGGTGGAGGAGAAATCGTCAACCTATTGGGTACTTCGGCTTGGTATGCACCCGGAGCTGCTGCTGCTCAAATGGTCGAAGCCATTTTGAAAGATCAAAAAAGAGTATTCCCTGTTTGCGCCATGTTGGATGGAGAATACGGTATGAAAAATATCGCGATGGGTGTTCCGGTGAAATTGGGTAAAAATGGAATTGAAAACATCATCGAACTCCAACTCAATACTGAAGAAATGGCTTTACTGAAAGAATCGGAAGGGCATATCAAAGGTGTGATGGATGTTTTGGATGGTATGAATTTGTTTTAAACGGACCAATTATAAAAAAAAACCACGCTATTCAGCGTGGTTTTTTTTTGTGGAGACGGCGGGAATCGAACCCGCGTCCAAACAAGCAACCGAAGAGCTTTCTACATGTTTATTTCTCGATTGGTTTTCGACTTTGAGCTGACCAAGAACAGCCCACCCAAAGCTTATCTTCTGTTATTTCGGATCCATCGCGAAGCATTCCGGTTCCTATGTTTACTTTTACGATGCCTCTTGACCGACCGCCGTAAACCGAGGCTTTCGAGAGACATTCAGCCCTCCCGCCTTGCAGGAGCGTTGGCTTATAATCCTACTTGATTCAGATTAAGCAGCTAAAGCGTAATTAGATTCGCCGTTTAATTTTTTGAAAATGGGATTAACGAGTGCTTTTTCATTACTCGACATGCTTACTGTCCACTTGACCTTGCTGTCAAAACCGGTCGTCCCCGGAAAATAGTTTCAAGTTTTAGGTTTCAAGTTTAAGGTTAAACGAAAACTTGAAATTTCCCGTTTCTTAAGGGGACAAAGATATGAATTTTTAACCCAAATTATACAACTGAAAATTCTTTCAATACAATAAAGCAAAAGCATCCCATATGTTTCCTGCTTCAATGCATTTTTTGGCTTCTTCAAAATCTATGGCTTTGGGTTCTTTTCCCGTTGGGGTTGGGAGTGCTTCTACACCTCCCAATCGCGCTAATTCATTCCCTGTCAAATAGGGTGAATGCTTGATGTGATTGGGTAATTGATCTATGCCCATCGCCATAATTCCCAATGGTTTGGGGATTTGAAACAGGGCTTCTTTTACGGTTCTCACATAATACGGACCACCCATGCGACCTACTAAATCTATTAAAAATGGATCTATTTGTCCGTTGGTATCTAAAATGGAGGTGTGTACGTGAATTTTTTTCACCAAACACAACATCAAATTTCCTGCTCCTGCTGCCGTTCCCAATTCGATAACTTGTTGTACTACGCATTCAAATTGAACCGGAGATTCCTTTACTCTAAACGGTCTTACCAAATCGGAGGGAAGTGCAGTGAGACCTGCTTTTTCAAATTCGTTGACGCCTTTGGCATAGGAAACACTCGACAAACTCATTTGTTCTACCAAATCAAAATTGACCATGTTGATCACCACTTCGGGGACTTCTTTGATGTTGAAATAGGTGTCTTTCAAACCTCCATTTTCACCTTTGCGCGCCGGCGAAAAAAGTAAAATGGGTGGATCGGAACTGACGACATTAAAGAAACTGAATGGGGATAGATTGGGATTTCCATCTTTGTCAATGGTACTGGCAAATGCAATGGGGCGTGGGGCAACCGCATTTTGCAGTAAGGTTTGCAAATCGCCGACAGTTAATTGGGTTGGGTCAAAACTTTGGATCATAAGGCAGGGAGTATTTGTGTGTTACAGGAACCAAATCCTATTCTAATACCATTGGCTTCGGCATAAGCTTTCATGATGACGGTGTCGTAGTCTTCGATAAATTTCCGGGTATTACCATCTTGTAATTTGAGTTCTTTTTGACCGGACCAACTCAATTCGAGTAAGGAACCAAAAGAACTTTCATCGGGTCCGCTGATGGTTCCCGATGCGTATAAATCACCCACATTTATGTTGCAACCATTGACGGTATGATGCGCCAATTGTTGTGGAATATTCCAGTACAAATACTTGTGGTTGGATTGACAGATGCGAGAAGGTTGGGCACCTTGAGGTTGCATGTAAACTTCTAATTGAATATCAAAATTTTGGGCTCCCTCAAATTGCAGATAGGGTAAAACTTCCGGTTCTTGTTTGGGGCCATTGATTTTAAAGGTTTCCAAAGCTTCCATGGTCACAATCCAAGGAGAAATCACCGAACCGAAATTTTTTCCCAAAAATGGACCTAGCGGGACATATTCCCATTTTTGAATATCTCTAGCGGTTAGGTCATTGAAGATGCACATTCCAAACACATATTCTGAAGCCTTTTCAACAGAAACAGATGACCCTAAGGCAGTAGTTTTTCCGATGATGTATCCCATTTCCAATTCAAAATCCATCAAACGACTCTGAGAAAATATGGGTTGTTCGGCGTCTTTGGGTAAGATTTGACCTTTAGGTCTGTGGATGGCAGTACCCGAAACCACGATAGACGATGCCCGACCGTGGTAACCTACGGGAATATGTCGCCAATTGGGCAACAAGGCATTGTTGGGGTCTCGAAACATCTTTCCTACATTGGTAGCATGCTCGATACTGGAATAAAAATCGGTGTAATCGCCTATTTGAACCGGAAGCAACATTTCAACTTCGTCGGCTGCATAGGTAAGTCCTTCCAAATTTTGCAATAGCGTTCGCTCGACAGCATCTTCAGAAAAAAGTTGGATGATTTGATTGCGAATGGCATTGGTAATGGATTTTCCTTGTGAAATAAATGCATTCAAATAGGAGTTTTCAAAAACGGAAGGATCCAATGACCAAGCTTTGAAAAAATCATTTTTATGCAAAACAGTTAAATCCAGAACCGTATCTCCGATGCGTGTACCAATTCTAGGTTTTAAATGCGCCGTTTTAAAAATCCCGAAAGGGATGTTTTGAATGGGGAAGTCGGAGTCTTCGGGAACATGAATCCAGGTGGGATTGTTGGTGTTTGACATTTTGGATTTTGGATTTTAGATTGGCGATTTTAGATTTTAGAATTTAGATTTTAGAATTTAGAATTTGGAATTTGGAATTTGGAATTTGTTATTTGGAATTTGTAATTTAGTATTTGGAATTTGGTCCCCAACTCGTTGGGGATGGTATTTGTAATTTATCTAGAGGGTACCGCGTAGGGCTTGTTCACGTTCGATGGATTCGAAAAGGGCTTTGAAATTACCGGCTCCAAAACCTTTGGCACCCATGCGTTGGATGATTTCGAAAAATAAGGTTGGTCGGTCTTCTACGGGTTTGGTAAAAATTTGCAACAAGTAACCTTCTTCATCGGCATCGACCAAAATGGATAAGTCTTGCAATTTTTTGATGTCTTCTTTCATCACTTGGATGTGTTTGCCCAATCGTCGGGGTATGTCATCGTAATAGGCTTGTGGAGGTGGCGGTAGAAATTCGACGCCACGCGCTTTGAGACCTGCAACGGTAGTGATGATGTCATCGGTGGCAACTGCAATATGTTGGCATCCGGCACCTTCGTAGAAATCCAGGTATTCTTCAATTTGGGATCTTTTATTGCCTTTGGCCGGTTCGTTGATAGGGAATTTGATACGTCCATTGCCATTACTCATCACTTTGCTCATCAGGGCGGAGTATTCGGTGTGAATTTGGGTATCGTCAAAAGACAAGAAATTTTCAAAACCCATCACTACTTCATACCATTTGACCCAAGTATTCATTTGTCCCCAATCCACATTTCCCACCATGTGGTCAATGAATTTTAAACCGAGTGGTTCGGGATTGTAATCGGATTTCCAAGAGACATAACCGGGTAAAAAAGCACCGTTGTAATTTTTTCGTTCTACAAAAATGTGGACGGTTTCGCCATAGGTATGAATACCGGAACGGATGACTTCGCCAAATGCATCTTTTTCAACCCTTGGTTCCATAAAAGGTAAGGCGCCTCTACGGGTAGTTTCTTCAAAAGCTTTACGGGCATCTTCGACCCATAAAGCAATCACTTTGATGCCATCGCCGTGTTTTTTCAGATGTTCGTTGATGGGCGATTGACTGTTGAGTGGTGTAGTGAGAACCAATCTGATTTTGTCTTGAGCCAGCACATAACTCACTTCGTCTTTGGAGCCGGTTTCCAATCCTTTATAAGCCCAAGATTGAAATCCGAAAGCAGTTTTATAATAGTGAGCCGATTGTTTGGCATTGCCTACATAAAATTCGACGTAATCGGTTCCCAATAGCGGTAAAAAATCCTGAGCGCCTTCAAAAATTTTCTCGAGGCCGTATTCTACTGATTTAAGTTTATCCATGAGTTGGTCGTTTGTGCGTTAAAAGTCTTTCTTCAGGGTAAAGATATAAAAAAAATAATTTATGATGGGTGTGGGGTGATGGGGGTTGGAAAATAGAGAATAGAAAATAGAGAATAGATTTGGGAGGAGTCTATTTCGATTTGCTAGAAGGGCAAATGAAAGGATGAGCTTCGATGCATATTTATTTCGTGTGGTATCGAGGCGTTTTCATATACCTGGTATAAAATTATCTAGTGATTTTTTTTGCCACGAATTGACGAATGATGGATTGAAAATATTGAATAGACCAATGAGGATTTAAATGAATGGACACTAATTTTGAATGCTTTGCATTTAATTGGTTTCATAGGGGATTGAGGTGGTTATTGGGTTGGTGAGTTTTGAGCTTTTACTAAAAGCTAGAAAAGATTTCTCCCTGCGGTCGAAATGACGGGGTTCTTATTGGTTTAGGGGGAATATAAGGGCGGCGAAGCCGCCCTTATATTCCCTTCCTTCATACTGATGATGGTTGTCATTCCGACCGTAGGGAGGAATCTTATGAATTGAATTTGGAGGCTTGTGTATTTACTTTCTATGGCAAGTGT
>JAABRF010000035.1 GCA_011391075.1 Flavobacteriia bacterium
AATGAACTTAAGCAAATTCATATATTCTAGATGTAAATATTTTTCAAAAGAGTTATATAATATATGGTGTAATGATTTCAAGATTTCAGGGCTATAAGGCTTCAGGTCCAAACATTTGGGGTTTTCAAATCCCCAAAGGTTTAACTCCCGAAGGTTTTGAGCATTGACCCGAAGGTCTATTATTTTTACACCTAAGTTTAAAGAAGAATTTTTTCCAAAATTCCACGCAATCGTTATAGTTGCATTTTTGTTCATAAGTATTTCCAAAAGTGAAGTTTTCAAGTGATTTTTAACAAGTTAACAGCCTAAAAATCGCTTTCTATCTCAAAGATTTGTCATAAATTTGCTCCATTATAATCCTTATTTTAAAACCATGCGAAAATATTTACAATTTCTATTTTTATTACCTGTTTTTGCTTACGGACAACAGCAAACGGTTACTGCTACTGTTACTCCGGCTGTTCTTGAGGAAAATATCTCCATGACAATTTCCATTGCAGGAAGCAGTGTGAATGAATCTACCTGGGGAATTACCAATAATTCACTCTATTTATGGGCTTGGAGTTATGACCTCAATGACGCCAACTCCATGGATTGCCCCACCAATGGGACTTGGAATGCATCAAGTGAAACCAATAAATTTACATACAACTCAGGTACCGACACCTATACGATGACTTTTGTTCCAAATACTTTCTACGCCCGAACCGGTATAGGTAGAATAGGGTTCTTAGTCAAAGCCAAAGATGGAGCAGGGGATAAAAAATCGCAAGATATCTACAAAGAAGTAGGCGCTTTCTCGGTTACACTAATCAATCCTCTTACTAATAATGAAGTTTTATTTGTCAATTCTGGCGGATCTCAAACGATCATGGCTTCAAATGGAAATGGAAATGCCACCTATCAATTAAATGCCAATGGTTCTCCTGTGACCAGTCAAACTACTACATTTTTCAATTACAATTATACCAATATTACCGAAAATAAATATTGTGAATTGGTGATTACCCAAGGAACTTCTACCATCACCAAATACTTTTCAATTGTAATCAACCCCGGAACCATCAGTGCTGCTTTGCCGGGTGGACTGGAAGACGGTATCAACTACAACCTTTCCGATCCGACCAAAGCAACCTTAGTACTCAATGCGCCTTTAAAAGACTTTGTATACGTAGCGGGTAGTTTCAACAACTGGCAACCTACCACTGCCTATGCCATGAAAAAAGATGCGACTACCGGTAAATACTGGTTGGAATTAACCGGATTGACCTCAGGACAACTCTATGGTTACCAATATTGGGTGTTTGAAACTACTCCTTTGACCAATTCTCCTAAATTAGTCAAAACAGCCGATCCTTTTTCTACCTTGGTCTTATCCCCATTCGATGATGGCGAAATCATCACACTTGGCGTGTATCCGGGATTACCAGCTTATGCTACGATTGCACCTGGTCAAGAAAGAGAAGTAACCGTGTTGCAAACCGCTCAAGCTGCCTACAATTGGCAAGTGACCAATTTTACCAAACCCAAAGAAGAGGACTTAGTGGTCTATGAAGTTTTAATAAGAGATTTTGATACACCTCGTACTTTCCAAAGTTTGATTGACCGTATCGACTATTTCAAAAACTTAAACGTTAATGCCATCGAACTCATGCCGATCATGGAATTTGAAGGCAATGAAAGTTGGGGTTACAATACAGCTTTCCATTTGGCATTAGATAAATTTTATGGACCTGCCAATAAGTTGAAAGAGTTTGTTGATTTATGTCACCAAAACGGTATTGCAGTCATCTTGGATGTTGCCTTAAATCACGCTTTCGGTCGCAATCCAATGGATCGTATGTGGATGCTCGATGCCGATAAAGACGGTTGGGGAGATCCTAGTTCCGAGAATCCGTACTTCAATATGGTTGCTACACACAGTTATAGTGTAGGTAATGACTTCAATCATTCAACTGCGGTTACTAGATATTACACCAAACGAGTTATCAAACAATGGGTACAAGAATTTAAAATTGACGGTTTACGTTGGGATTTGACCAAAGGTTTTACCCAAAACTGCACCGGAAATGACGGTTGTACCAATACCTATCAACAAGACAGAGTAGACGTGTTAAAAGAATACGCCGATTATTCTTGGAGTCTGGATCCCGATCATTATGTGATCTTCGAACACCTAGGTGCCGATAACGAAGAACAACAATGGGCCAATCATCGTGATGAAGAAGGTAAAGGCGTTATGTTGTGGGGTGAAATGACTTGGGCTTACCGCCAATTAACCATGGGATGGAATAGTAGTGCCAATATTTCCAGAATGAGTAGTGACAACCACGGTTTTGATAGCAAAAGATTGTTAGGTTATCCTGAAAGTCACGATAAAGAACGCTTGATGTATGACAATATAACCTATGGCAATAATACAAATGGAACGCACAATGTCAGAAACTTAAATACGGCATTGTACAGAATGTCTGCTTTGGGAGCGACTTCTATCATGATTCCCGGTCCTAAAATGATATGGCATTTCGCAGACTTGGGTATGCAAAACTCCATCTATACTTGTCCTAATGGAACTGTAAATGATGAGAGTAGTACAATTGCCGGTGACTGTAAATTGTCTACAAAAGCACAACCACAATGGACTGAAGATTGGTTGAATGTAGCTCAAAGACAACAAATCTATGAAGATTGGTCAAGAATGATTGATCTCAAAATCAATGAACAAGTATTTGAGGGTGATTTTTCCATCGATTCCAATGATACGGATTTGACTCCAAGAATATTTGTTTGGAATGATGCATTACCTTCAAGCCAATTGAAAAATGTGGTGATATTAGCCAATTTTGATGTGACGGCTCAAAACATTGTTCCCGATTTCCCTTACACCGGAACTTGGTACAATCTGATGGACGAAACAACTTTCAGTGTTTCCAACACAGCAACAGCTATCAATGTGGAAGCTGGTGGTTTCAGAATATTTGGCAACAAACCTTCTACTTTGAGTAATGGAGACAACTTGCTGACTAATATGCATTTATTTCCCAATCCTACTAAAGGTGTTTTCAATTTAAACTTACCAGCCGAAAGCGTTCAGATTTTTGATACAACCGGAAAATTGGTAAAACAATTTACACAAGTTCAAGATCAAACCTATCCCGTTACCGAATTGAAACCTGCTTTGTATTTCGTAAGAATTCAAACAGAAAATGGTGTGAGTACACAACAATTGGTGATTGAATAAATCAATTGATATTATAATAATCAAAACCGTCTTTCCAGTGTGTAGGAAAGACGGTTTTTTTATGGACTAAAAGCGTTAGAAATTAATAAGTCTGAAAACCTATTGAAATACAATATCGATATAAGGAATCCCGAAATTTGGAACCGGTCCACCTGAGCCATAAAAGTTGGAAGAAGTGATTTGCATAAAACTACCGGAAAGTACAGTTGATGAAGGCAAAGGAGCGCCATTGTATCTAGCTATCCTTCCAATGGTATTTCCAATATTTCCTAAATAATTTGAAGCAATACGACGGATGGTATAACTATTTCCGGCATTCAGATTAATGGAAGAAGTAGGTAATATATAATCTGTAGAAGCTGAATTAAATAAATGCGATCCGGAATAAACCATCAGACTATTGGTATTGTCATAAATTTCAATAGTATAAGGAATATTGGCAGTGTATAAATTGGCATTTCCTTGATAACCTATTTGACAAATTGTTTTATTGGCCAACATCGTAAAAGTATATTCATGGGTAATTAAATCCATTGTAGTGTAATTGTCATAAAGCGAATTACTTGATAAAACTGAGCTGTAAATACCCTGAAAATCTGTTCCTGTTGTGACACAAGGTGGCGGTGGTGGTGGAGGACAACCTAGAAATGCAGTAATCATCAATCCGAATATTCCCCATTTGAAAAATTTTGAAAGTTGGAAATTTCTTAGAAAAAGATTTTGAATCGTGTTTGTTAGTAGTGTTTTCATTTGTATATGTTTTTAATATTCTACAAGTATATCAAATAACCTATCAAATTGTTACCTGTTTCTTAAATATTTTTTAAAATATAGGTAAAATTGATTTTTAACAAACGTAAAGTGAAAGATTGAGTATTTTAATAATGGCTTATTAACTTTCAAAACCGAAAGCAAATTTAATGGGATCCACAATTCAGAATCATTAACATTTATTCCACAATACCTCATCGGGTAATGGAGCGACGATAGAGAGAAGTTCATCTTTAACCGGATGTTTGATTTCCAATTTTCTTGCATGAAGATTGATGTTACCATCATCATTGGGTCGTTTGCTGCCATATTTCAAGTCACCTCTAATAGGACATCCGATAGCGGTAAATTGTGCCCTGATTTGATGATGTCGTCCGGTTTCCAAATCAATTTCAACCAAAGAATAGTGGTCAAATGGTTTTATAATTTGATAATGTAAAATGGCTTTTTTACTCTCTTTTACTTCTTTTTCAAATGCTTTTGAAATATTTTTAGCAGGATAACGCACCAGATAATGAACCAAGGTATCTGAAACGCGAGGTACCGGATTTTTAACCAATGCCCAATAGGTTTTCTTCAACTCTTTGTTTCTAAACGATTCATTCAGTCGGGTCAAAGCTTTGGAAGTCTTGGCAAATACCACAATCCCTGAAGTAGGTCTATCCAAGCGATGTACCAATCCCACAAATACATTCCCAGGTTTATTGTACTTTTCCTTGAGGTATTCCATGACCACATCACGCAGTGGTTTGTCTCCGCTCATGTCACTTTGTACTGGATCACCAGCTCTTTTGTTGATAATCAATACGTGATTATCTTCATACAATACTTGCAAATTATCTTTGGTGGTTGACATCATGATCAATAGTCAAATTCAAAAACACATTACACCCAGCATCCATCACCCATCACTATCCTCATTTCAAATCCTCATTCAACTGTTCTATGTAAAACAAAACATCCTCTTTTCCCATACTGGTTTCTGCAGAAGTAACAAAATAGTGCGGAAATTCTTCCCAAAATTCCAACATGGTTTTGTGATAAAAAGCAATATTTTGATTGATTTTATTAAGCGTCAATTTATCGGCTTTGGTGAAAACCATTACGAATGGAATGCCATTTTCTCCTAAAAAGGTCATGAAATCCAAATCTATTTTTTGGGGTTCTAGACGGATGTCTATCAAGACAAAAGCACAAGACAATTGTTCTCTTTTAAAAAAGTATTCTGTGATAAACCCTTGAAATTTCTCTTTTTGGGTTTTGGAAGCTTTGGCATATCCATATCCAGGTAAGTCAACCAGATACCACTGATCATTTACAATAAAGTGGTTGATCAACTGTGTTTTTCCAGGCTTTCCGGAAGTCTTGGCAAGTTTATTTTGATTGAGCAACATATTGATCAATGAAGACTTTCCCACATTGGAGCGACCTATAAACGCATATTCCGGACGTGTACCTTTTGGGCATTTGTCCACTTGCGTATTGCTCATCTCAAATTTTGCTGATTTAATCTTCATGGTTTATTTTTCAAATTCCTTGAATTGAAATTTAAGTTTCTCTTCCTTGATAAAGATACATTTTGTACTCAGACCCCAAAAACTATAGAAATATCCAAAAAAAGTTCTAATTTCTAATTTCTAATTAGGTTGCTGAGCTTGTCGAAGCACAAATTTCAAATCCCTCTCACCTTAAACCAATCATGAAGAATCTGATTGAATAATTCGGGATGTTCCATCATGGCAGCATGTCCGCATTTTTCAACCCAAAATATATCTGAGTCGGGTAGGAGTTTGTTAAAATCCTCTGCTACTTCGGGTGGTGTAACCATGTCATCTCTACCCCAAATGATACAAGCAGGGACATTCATTTCCGGTAAATCTTCAGCCATATTGTGTCGAATAGCACTTTTGGCTAAAGCCAATATTTTGATAACCTTCATACGATCGCTAATAGTTTCCATGATGGTATCCACTAATTCATCTGTTGTTACAGCCGGATCATAGAAAACTTCTGAAATCTTATTGCGAATGTACTCACGATCACCTCTTTTGGGATAAGTGCTTCCCAATGATTTTTCATACAGACCTGAACTTCCAGTCAAAACCAAAGCTTTGACATATCTTTGAGAATACTTCGTAAAATATAAGGCTACGTGTCCGCCTAGTGAGTTTCCTAATAAAACAGCCTTTTTAATTTGCTTGAAATCTAAAAAATCTCTCACAAACTTGGCTAAATTTTTAACGTTGGTTCTTAATATAGGTAAGGTATAAAGTGGTAATTGAGGGATGATTACTTTATAGCCATTTTCTGAAAAATATCTGAAAAGACTGTCAAAATTGCTCAAATCTCCCATCAAACCGTGTAACACGATGATAGGCTGACCTTCACCTTGTTCCCAATACCTGTATTCTCCTTCTATTTTTAATGTTGGTTTCATTTGATTCAATCGGTTGAATTTACTGTTTTTGTAAGCTTTTTCTACATTTTGACTTTCCCGAAAGATTGAAAATGTGCAAAAGCCTATCAAATGTTTAGGTTGGTTAAACAAATTAAGAAAAAGGTATTTAAATACAAATCAATACTTTAGTTTGTATAATTGACCAATATACCCACTTCTTAAAACGCAAAAATAGTTAAAATAATTGGAATAAATAGGCAAAAAATTCGAACTCCGATTTTTGACAGTAGTTACCAAATGGGAGTAAAGTGGAAAAAGTTATTAACAATGTGGTAGATTGTGGTAAATTGTGGGAATTTATTTTATAAATTTGCCATATAAATCTGAAAATGGATATATAGAGAACATGCATTTAAGCATGGACAATAAGTCTTTTCTATCTTATCTTTTTTCCCTTTTCTAAACTAAAATGTTAAATCTAATTGGAACATACGAGTGTAAAGCAGATGACAAAGGTCGTCTGATGGTGGCTGCTCCGCTTAAGAAGCAGTTGGCTCCCGTATTACAAGAGGGTTTTATATTGAAACGTTCTGTTTTTCAGGAATGTTTGGAGTTGTATCCAATGGCAGAATGGAATGCCATGATGCAGAAAGTCAACAAACTCAATCGTTTCAGAAAAAAGAATAATGATTTTATCCGTTTGTTTACCGCTGGTGTTAAAGTGGTTGAGATGGATACTAATGGTCGCATTCTTATCCCTAGAGATTTAATGAGTTTTGCCGGTATCGGCAAGGACTTAGTCTTGTCATCGGCAGTTAATATTATTGAGATTTGGGACAAAACCAAATATGAAAAAGCTGTTAATGATGCAATCAATGATTTTGCCGATTTGGCAGAAGAAGTAATGGGAAATCAAGATGACCAAACCGATGACATATCATAATCCTGTTCTTTTAAATGAAAGTGTGTCTGGTTTGAATATCAAACCCGATGGTATATACGTGGACGTCACCTTTGGTGGTGGAGGACATTCCAAAGCCATTTTAAATCAATTGGGTAAATCGGGAAAATTATTTGCTTTTGATACCGATCCCGATGCATTGATCAATCAAATTGACGATGTCAGATTTGTTTTAATTCCGGAAAACTTCCGATTTATCAAACGCTTTCTGAGATTACACGGGATTCAACAAGTGGATGGCATTCTAGCCGATTTAGGCGTTTCATCCCATCAATTTGACGCAGCTGAAAGAGGTTTTTCAACTCGTTTTGAAGGAAAACTCGATATGCGTATGAATCCCGGAAGCCCTTTATCGGCTTATGAAGTGGTCAATCAATACGAGGAATCTCAACTCGAAACGGTCTTGAATGAATACGGGGAACTGAATCAGGCGAAAGCCATGTCTAAAAAAATTGGGATAGAACGCGCTGTAAAACCCATTGAAACCACAGCCGATTTGAAAAAAGTGATCCATGCATTTATGCCTAAAGGTAGAGAAAATAAAGTTTTAGCACAGGTTTTTCAAGCCATTCGGATCGAAGTGAATCAGGAATTGGAAGTATTGAAGGATTTTTTATTACAAGTACCTGAATTGCTGTCTGTTGAAGGAAGATTAAGTGTGATTAGTTATCATTCATTGGAAGATAGATTGGTCAAAAGATTCATTAGAAATGGGATGTTTAGCGGTGAACCTGAGCGAGATATCTACGGAAATTTTGAAGTGCCATTGCATAAAGTTGGAAATATGATAGTCCCTAATGCAGCTGAAATCAAAACCAATAGCCGAGCCCGAAGCGCCAAACTCAGAATCGCCAAAAAACCTTAAAACGAATAAAAGTAAAAATATCAAAATCATAAATTTCAATAACCAAATCCCAAATTCCAAATCTCAAATTCCAAATCCCAATTAACTTAATAACTTAATAACTCAATAACCCAATAACCCAATCTAAAATCTAAAATCTAAAATCCAAATAACCCAATAACTCAATAACCCAATAACTCAATAACCCAATAACCCAATTCTCCAATGAGTAACTTCCAACAAAAAATAACCAAATTCATCAAAGGCGAGTACTTACTCAACGAGGAAGCTTTTAAAAATTGGAGGATGATTTTGTTTGTGATTGTCTTGTTGATTTTGATGATCAGAAGTGCGCACATAACAGATGAAAAGGTGATGAAAATATCCCAACTCAAAAAACAGGAAAATGAATTGAGAGCCGAGTATATAGCGTTGAGATCCAAATCCATGATATTAAAATTGGAAACTACGGTGGTCGAGAAAGTTAAAGAAATGGGTTTGCATCCAGCCGATAAACCGCCTCAAATCATAAGAGAAGTGGATCCCAATACACCCTAAAACAAAAATACAAACCTCGTTTTATTCTAAATTCCAAATTCCAAATTCCAAATTCTAAATTCCAAATGCCCATCCAACCAGAAAATATCATCAAAAGAGCCGGCATCCTTACAGGTGTTTTGTTGCTTTTACTAGCGATAATTGCGGTTCGCATGGTGGTAATTCAAGTGAAAGATGGTAAAAAGTATCAGGATATGTCAGTTAGCATAACTGAAAAAATCGATACCATTTATGCCAATAAAGGAAATGTGTATGCTGCCGATGGAAGTTTGCTAGCAACCTCCATGTTCCGATATGAAATAAGAATGGATGTAGTAACAGTAGACGCTGACATTCTAAGGGATAGTGTAGTTGCTTTAAGTAAAAAATTAGCTCGTTTTTTAGGAGAAACACCCGAGTATTATCAAAAACGCATTCGCCAAGCTATCAGTGAAAAAAACCGGTACTTGTTTATCGCTAAAAATTTAAATTACCCAGAATACCAAACAATCAAATCGTTCCCGATTTTTAATTTGGGAGCTAATAAAGGTGGTTTCATAACCCTTCAAAATACAGTCAGAGAACATCCTTTAGGAAAAGTAGCGCAACGTACCATTGGATATGATGATTACAGAGGAATGCCGGGTATTGAAGGAGCTTTTGCAGCTGAATTGAGAGGTAAGAATGGTTTGCGTTTGAAACAAAAAATTGCCAAAGGTCAGTGGAAACCAATCAATGATGCCAATGAAATTGAACCGCAAGATGGTAAGGATATCATTACCACCATCGATGTCAACATGCAAGATATTGCCCACAATGCACTTTTGGAACAATTGGTGAAACACCAAGCTGAACATGGAACAGCTGTTTTGATGGAAGTAAAAACAGGTGAAATCAAAGCCATTGTCAATCTAGGTCGAGCAACCGATGGTTCCTATTATGAAAGCCGAAATTATGCAGTTTATGAATCACATGAACCAGGTTCTACTTTCAAAATTGCCAGTTTGTTGGTTGCCCTTGAAGATAAAGTGATTGATACTTCCACTGTTGTAGATACAGAAGGTGGCGCATGGGAACTGTATGGAAAACATATTACCGATTCCAATCACAAGGGATATGGTAAAATTTCAGCGGCTCGTTCTTTGGAAGTTTCTTCTAATGTAGGAATCTCCAAATTGATATATGATCATTACAAAGACAATCCCAAAAAATTTGTCGATGGACTGAAAAGACTTGGATTGGATCAAAAACTTGAGGTACCAATCAAAGGCGAAGGCACACCTATCATACCTACACCAGGTACAAAGAGTTGGAATGGAACTTCTCTTGCTTGGATGTCTTTTGGATATGGTGTTCATTTAACCCCATTGCAAACACTCACTTTTTACAATGCTATAGCCAATGATGGTATTATGGTGAGACCTAAATTTGTAAAGGAAGTATCCTATCAAAACAATAAAAAAGGAGCCATCGTATATCCAACTGAAATAATCAATCCCAAGATAGCCTCTCAAGAAACGCTTTCCAAACTCAAAGCCATTATGATGAATACGGTGAAAAGAGGTACTGCTGCTATTATCTATACACCCAATTATTCATTGGCAGGTAAAACTGGAACTTGTCAGGCCAACTATTGGACCAATGATATGTATTACATTTCGTCATTTGCCGGATTTTTTCCATATGATAATCCTAGATATTCCTGCATAGTAGTGGTTCATAGACCTATTGACGGTTATTATGGAAGTACGGTAGCTGCGCCTGTTTTTCAAAAAATTGCGCATAAAATATATGCAGCAACACCAACCGTAAACAAGGTAAAAAAAGGTTCTTATTCATACATGGCTTTGAACAAAAATTACGATGCTTATACTTTTCAACAAACCAAAACGGCAATCATGCCCAATGTTTCAGGAATGCCAGGAATGGATGCCATAAGTTTATTAGAAAACATGGGTTTGAGAGTTCAAATTCAAGGAATCGGGAGCGTTGTTTCGCAATCTGTATTAGCGGGAAGCACTATTCAAAAGGGAAATACCATTTATCTAACACTATATTAATGCCAATTCTACAAGACATATTGAAACATGTTCCCATGGTACAAATCATTGGTAATACCGATATGGATATCAAACAAATAACCTTTGATTCCAGAAAAGTAGTACCCCATACTTTATTTGTAGCTCAAAAAGGAACTTTGACCGACGGGCATTTATACATCAACAAAGCCATTGAAATGGGTGCTTCGGCTATCATATGTGAGCAACTTCCCATGGAGCTTCCATCCGGAATTACCTTTATACATACCTCAGATAGCAATAGAGCTTTATCTTTTTTGGCTGCTAATTTTTATGGTAATCCGTCTCAACAATTGAAGTTAATTGGGATTACAGGTACCAATGGAAAAACCACCTTGGCAACTTTATCACATGCATTATTTCAAAAAGCGGGTTTTCATGCTGGTTTGATTTCCACCGTAGTCATTAAAATCGGCAATACCGATTACCCTACATCCCATACTACACCCGATGCACTAACCTTGAATAGGTTTCTTGCAGAAATGGTAACCAATGGCGTAAGTCATTGTTTTATGGAAGTAAGTTCTCATGGTATTCATCAAAAAAGAACCGAATCCTTACACTTTGCCGGAGGTGTTTTTACCAATTTGACGCACGATCATCTGGATTATCACAAAACATTTGCTGAATACCGAGATGTGAAGAAATCATTTTTTGACACTTTGCCTGCTGATGCATTTGCCTTGTCCAATATCGATGATAAAAACGGAAGCGTTATGTTGCAAAATACGCGGGCAATCAAAAAAACATATGCTTTAAAAACCCTAGCCGATTACAAAGCTAAAGTCTTGGAAAACAGATTGGAAGGATTGATTTTACAAATCAATGGACATGAAGTATATACCAAACTCATAGGAAATTTCAATGCTTATAATTTGCTGGCTATTTATGGAATTGCTAGTGAATTGGGATTGGAATCTTTAGAAATTTTACGAATCATCAGTGATTTGGAAAGCGTGAGTGGTCGTTTTCAATTTTTTATATCCAATGAAGGTATAATCGCCATAGTAGATTATGCACACACACCCGATGCATTGGTTAATGTATTGCAAACACTCAACGAAATCAGAACTGGAAACGAAAACTTAATTACGATTGTAGGATGTGGTGGTGATAGAGACAAAACCAAAAGACCCAAAATGGCACACATTGCTTCTCAGTTGAGCTCAACGGCTATTTTTACTTCCGACAATCCGCGTTCGGAAGACCCGAAAGTTATCATAGAAGAAATGGAAGCTGGAGTTTCTCCCGAAAATTATAGAAAAACACTGTCAATTCTCGATCGCAAAGAAGCTATAAAAGCAGCCGGAAAAATGGTGAGAAAAGGTGATATCGTTTTAATAGCCGGTAAGGGACATGAAACGTATCAGGAAATAAAAGGAGTTAAATACGATTTTGACGATTTTAAAATTGCCAAAGAAATATTCATTTAACAATCATAATTCAAATTAAAACTCAAAACAATTATGTTGTACTATTTATTTGATTATCTGGATAGAACCTTTGATTTGGTCGGAGCAGGATTATTCCGCTTCATCACTTTTCGTTCGGCAATGGCATTCGTGTTTTCATTGGTTTTATCAACGGTTTATGGAAAAAAAATCATCAAATACTTGCGTCGCAAACAAATTGGTGAATCGGTTCGTGATTTAGGACTACAAGGTCAAATTGAAAAAGCTGGAACTCCAACTATGGGAGGAATCATCATCATTTTAGCCACTTTATTACCGGTATTGTTATTAGCCAAATTAGACAACATATACATCATTTTGTTATTAATCACAACGGTATGGATGGGTTTGATTGGATTTGCTGATGATTACATTAAAATCTATAAAAAAGACAAGGATGGATTAAAAGGTAGATTCAAAATCTTGGGTCAGATTGGATTAGGCTTAATTGTAGGGTATATTCTTTTTTTTCACCCAGGCGTTACCATGAAACAGGAGCTTCCTAAATCTGGTGTGCAGATTGAAAATACAGTATCCAATGCTCCTGTTTTTGGAGCAGCCGAAAAATCAGTGAAAACTACGTTGCCTTTTATCAAAGGAAATCAATTGGATTATGCTTATTTGATCAAATTTATGGGTGATGATTATCAAAAATACGCTTGGTTGGTTTTTATTCCATTGGTTATTTTTATCATCACTGCTGTTTCCAATGGCGCTAATCTCACCGATGGCATAGATGGACTCGCAGCAGGATCTTCAGCCATTATTGTAGTGACACTTGGGATTTTTACTTGGATATCGGGGAATATCATTTTTGCCGATTATCTAGATGTCATGTATATTCCTAATTCAGGAGAGATGACCGTATACGTAAGTGCTTTTGCAGGTGGATTAATCGGGTTTTTGTGGTACAATGCCTATCCTGCTCAAGTATTTATGGGTGATACTGGTAGTTTGACTATCGGTGGAATCATAGCTGTATTGGCTATTGCTGTCCGAAAAGAATTATTGATTCCCATTTTGGCAGGTGTATTTTTAATGGAAAATCTATCGGTAATCATGCAAGTTTCTTACTTCAAATACACCAAAAAACGCTTTGGTGAAGGTCGTCGTATTTTCAAAATGTCACCTTTACATCATCATTATCAGAAAGTGGGATACCACGAAAGTAAAATCGTAACTCGGTTTTGGATTGTGGGCATCTTGTTGGCTGTAATAACCATTGTCACCCTGAAAGTCAGATAATATATTTAAACAAGATTTAATTTTTCTAAAGTTCAATTTATGTCCAAAAAACCTTACATAGTAATCCTAGGAGCTGGCGAAAGTGGTGTTGGTACTGCACTTTTGGCTATACAAAAAGGATTTGAGGTTTTCGTGTCAGATAAATCTGAGATTAAGCAAAAATACAAAGCGGTCTTGATTGAAAATCAAATACCTTTTGAAGAAGGATCGCATGATGTTGAACGAATTCTCAAAGCCGATTTGGTCATGAAAAGCCCCGGTATTCCTGATAAAGTTCCTATGGTCAAACAATTGAAAGAGATTGGAATTCCGGTGATTTCTGAAATTGAATTTGCTGCACAATATACAAACGCTACCATTTTCGGAATTACAGGTTCCAATGGTAAAACCACTACTACCATGATGTTGTATCACATCTTGAAAAAAGCCGGATTCAATGTGGCTGAAGGTGGTAACATCGGGGAGAGTTTTGCAGCCTTGGTTGCGCAAGACAAACATGAATATTATGTGTTGGAATTGAGCAGTTTTCAATTGGATGGTATCGTAGATTTTGCACCACATATCGCCATATTGACCAACATTACACCCGACCATTTGGACCGATATGATTACAAATTTGAGAATTATGTCAATTCCAAATTTAGAATCACGATGAATCAAACAGAACAGGATTATTTAATATACGATGCCGATGATGAAGTCATCATAACTTGGCTCAAAAATCACAAAACTAGGGCGCAATTAGTTCCCTTTTCATTGACCCAAAAATTTGACTTTGGGGCATATGTAGAAAACGACGAAGTAATTATTAAAACAGATAACACACAATTTAACATGAGTATAGCATCATTTGCAGTTCAAGGAAATCACAACGTGAAAAATGCGATGGCAGCATCGATGTCAGCAACTTTGAAAAAGGTGAGAAATGAAACCATTCGTGAAAGTATGGAGGATTTTGAAGGCGCTCCACATCGTTTGGAAAAAGTTCTGACAATTCGTGGCGTTCAGTTTATCAATGATTCCAAAGCTACCAATATCAATTCCGTTTTTTATGCCTTAGGTAGTATGAGACAACCTACCGTTTGGATTGTTGGGGGAGAAGACAAGGGAAATGATTATATGGAATTGATGCCTTTGGTAAGAGAAAAAGTCAAAGCCATTGTTTGTTTGGGTGTTGATAATTCTAAGATTATTGAAACTTTTCAAAACGTCATGCCTATAATTGTAGAAACACAAGGCGCGGAGGAAGCTGTTAAGGTTGCCTTCAAATTGGCAGAAAAAGGAGATAATGTTTTATTATCACCGGCTTGTGCAAGTTTTGATTTGTTTAAGAACTATGAAGACAGAGGAAATCAATTTAAAGAAGCAGTTCTGAAATTATAAGAATTATGAGAGAACTTTTGAATGACATACGAGGTGATAGGGGAATCTGGGGTGCATTTTTGTTGCTCGCCGCATTTTCTTTTTTGCCTATGTATAGTGCTAGTTCCAATCTAGCCAATGTCATCGGAACCGGTTCCACTACCGGATTCCTAATCAAACATGTTCTCATATTATTATTAGGTTTTATTTTACTCTATTATGTACATAAAATACCCTATCGCTATTTTAGTGGTAGTTCGGTATTCTTATTGCCGGTTGTGTTTTTATTATTGGTATATACACTTTCAAAAGGAACCACTATTGCAGGTGCAACTGCAGCACGATGGATAGAAATTCCCATTATAGGAGTGAGTTTCCAAACATCTACTTTTGCAGGAGTGGTTTTGATGATGTATGTTGCTCGTTATTTTTCACGAAGAAAGGATAAAGAGTTTGATTTCAAAGAAAGTTTTTGGTTTTTATGGGTCCCGGTTGCCTTGATATTAATGCCCATTTTACCTTCCAATTTTTCAACAACAGCTTTGTTATTTTTATCTGTAGTTTTATTGAGTATATTGGTTGGATATCCTTTTAAATTTATTTTACGGATTATAGGAATGGCACTCATTGCTTTGACTTTATTTGTTTTTGTAGGACGTAGTTTAAATGCAGGAGTTAGAGCAAAGACTGAAACATGGAAAAATAGAATTGTCAATTTTAACAAACCCGATCCCGATGCTAGTTACCAGATTGAAAAAGCTCAAATGGCTATAGCTACGGGAGGCATTCTGGGTAGAGGTGGAGGAAAAAGTGTACAAAAGAACTTTCTACCACAGTCTTCTTCCGATTTTATTTTTGCAATCATCGTGGAGGAATATGGTTTAATGGGTGGATTGGCAGTCATCTTACTCTATATGTGGTTATTGTTTAGAATATGGGTGGTAGCCAAAAGAGCCCAAACGGTTTTTGCTACCTTATTGGCTTTGGGAGTTGGATTCCCCATCATTATTCAAGCCATTATCAACATGGCTGTAGCTACCAATTTATTACCGGTTACTGGTCAAACACTTCCTTTGTTGAGTAGTGGAGGAACATCAATTTGGATGACATTTCTAGCCATAGGAATTGTATTGAGCGTAAGTTCTGCAAAAGCGGAAACAGATAAAAATGAAACGTTAAACGACGAAAATCCATTAGATGTCTTATATGAAGCAGTTGACTAAAATAGTATTAAGTGGAGGCGGAACAGGTGGACATATTTATCCGGCTGTATCCATTGCCAACGAATTAAAAGCTCGTTTTCCACATGCTGAGTTCCTTTTTGTTGGTGCTCAAGATCGAATGGAAATGGAAAAGGTTCCACAATCGGGATATGAAATAAAAGGATTGTGGATCAGTGGACTTCAACGTAGTCTGAACATCGCCAATTTGATGTTTCCATTCAAAGTAATCAGTAGCCTATGGCGTGCTGGTAAAATAATCAACGCGTTTAAACCCGATGTTGTCATAGGAACCGGTGGTTTTGCCAGTGGTCCAACACTTTTTGTCGCGGCTCGAAAAGGAATTCCGACTTTGATTCAAGAGCAGAATTCTTTTCCGGGAATCACCAATAAATTATTGGCTAAAAAGGTCAATAAAATATGCGTGGCCTACGATGGATTGGAACGTTTCTTTCCCGCTGAGAAAATTGTAAAAACCGGAAATCCGGTTCGTCAGGATTTGTTGGAAATAGATTCTAAAAGAAATGAAGCGCTAGATTTTTTCAAATTGGATGCATCCAAAAAGACACTTTTGGTTTTAGGTGGTAGTTTGGGAGCTCGTATGATTAACAAAGTAATTGAAGATAATTTAGGTTTTCTTATGAATCAAGACGTACAGGTGATATGGCAAACAGGCAAACTCTATTTCGATGAATATCGTAAATATGATGATCCGAAAGGCATTCAAACACATGCTTTTTTAAATCGAATGGATTTGGCTTATAGTGCTGCCGATATTATTATTAGTCGCGCTGGAGCAGGAAGTATCTCAGAATTATGCATTGTTGGCAAACCGGTTATTTTTATTCCATCACCCAATGTTGCTGAAGATCATCAGACAAAAAATGCTCTTTCTGTCGTAGAGCAGGATGCTGCCTTGATGTTGAAAGAAACCGAATTGGAACTGTTTCAGGATAAAGTAAATGTACTCCTCAATCAAAAGGATGTCCAAACCAAATTGAGTAAGCAAATTAAAAAACTAGCACTACCCGATGCAACAAAGAAAATTGCAGATGAAGTAGTGCATATCGTTCAGTTACATCATTTAAATCAGTAAACCGTTGAACCTAAAAGTTATACATAGTATTTATTTCATCGGAATCGGTGGTATCGGGATGAGTAATCTGGCTAGGTACATGATGCATATTGGTAAAAAAGTATCAGGTTACGATAAAACGCCTACCCCTATAACCGATGCACTTTTGATAGAAGGTATAGAAATACGTTTTGCTATAGATTTAGCTTGGGTTTTACAACAAAATTTTGACAAATCCACTACATTAATAGTCTATACTCCAGCTGTAAAACAAGCTGAAAATGAAGAGTTAAATTATTTTTTGACCAACGATTTTCAAGTTATAAAACGTTCTCAATTATTGGGAATCATTACTCAAAATACTACTTGTCTCGCGGTTGCAGGTACTCATGGCAAAACTACTACGAGTAGCATGTTGGGACATATTCTCAAATCTGCTGGAGTTTCAGCTACTAGTTTTTTAGGTGGCATAGCCGAAAATTACCATACCAATCTGATTTTAGGTGGATCTGAATTTTCAGTGGTTGAAGCCGATGAATTTGATCGTTCTTTTTTGCATTTACATCCCGATTATGCTTGCATCACAGCCATAGACGCCGATCATTTGGATATTTATAAAGATGAAGCTGATTTTGCTGCAACTTTTCAGGAATTCGCGGATTTGGTACAAACCAAACTCATGGTTAGAAAAGGGATTCCCATTCAAGGATTTACTTATGGAATAGAAGATGGTGCCGATTATGAGGCGCAAAAAGTGAGAGTTGAAAACGGAGCTTTTCATTTTGACGTACATACGCCGGATGGATTTTATGCCAATATGAAATTGTATCTTCCGGGTAGACATAATGTGTTAAATGCTTTAGCAGCTTTGTCACTGGCACAAAGTATAGGCGTTACACTTCCGCAAATTGCTAAAGCTTTTGAATCTTTTAAAGGAGTTCAACGTAGATTTTCTTATCGGATACGCACCGAAAATAGGGTGCTAATTGATGATTATGCACATCATCCAACAGAAATAGATGCTTTGTACAATGCAGTTAGAGAATTATATCCCGAAGATAAAATTTTGATTTTTTTCCAACCGCATTTGTACACCCGAACCCGCGATTTTGAAGCTGGTTTTGTAAAAAGTTTGGCACAATTTGATCAAGTAGGCATATTACCTATATACGAAGCTCGAGAACATCCAATAGATGGAGTCAACTCAAATGTTTTGGTTTCAAAAATCAAATTGGTAAATGCTGATGTAGCACTCATTCAACCCAATCAAATTCTAGATACCATAAATTCTTCTGGAAAACGAATTGTTTTGATGGTTGGAGCTGGAGACATTGGTGAAATGGTAACAAAAATAACCCGTCAATTAGATATTCTATAAATGAAAAAATGGTTGATGTACATAGGATTTATTTTTTTTCTAAGCGGAATTATTTTTCTGTTTGGCTTTGCTCAATACAAACATAATTCACATAGAATCAATCAAGTTAATATCAATTTTAAAGGAAATGAAACCCGATTTTTAACGACCGAAATAGTTGATAAATTGTTAATACAAAAAACGGGCAACCCCTTAAACCAACTGAATTCAAGTATAAATTTGCATTTAATTGAGGAAACTGTGCAATCTAATCAAATGGTTGAAAATGCTGAAGTTTTTCTCAATCCCGACGGTCATTTAAATATCACAATCGAACAAAGGATACCTATTGCCAGAATAATAACAGCAACTCGTTCTTATTATATGGACGACAAGGGTTTGGAGATGCCACTTTCAACTCAATACACCGAAAGAGTTCCCTTAGTCACAGGTGTTTATAACGTTGAAATGGAAAAGGAGATTTTTCTTATTGCTGATGCTTTCCGAAAAGATGAATTTTTCAAAAAGCAGATTGTAGGGTGGAATCGTTTGGAAAATGGAGATTACCTGTTAAATGTCAGAGTAGGAAAGCACCAGATAGTCTTTGGTAAGGCAGAAGATATTGAGAATAAGATGAATAGGTTAAAAATATTTTACAAAAGAATGTGGAATGATGAAGTTTTAAATACGTACCAATTTTTAAATGTAAAGTATAAAAATCAAGTTATAGGATCGTATTAAAATTTTAATACTAGATATTAGTCAAAAATATTAATTAGAAATGGAAAATCATAAAATAGCGGTTGGTTTAGACATCGGTACAACTAAAATTGTAGCCATTATCGGTCGTAAGAACGAATATGGAAAGGTTGAAGTTGTAGGATATGGTCGTTCCAAAAGTGTAGGTGTAAAGCGTGGTGTGGTAACCAATATTACTCAAACCATTCAATCCATTCAGCAAGCTGTTGAAGAAGCTGAAGCTTCTTCAGGAATTAAGATCAAAGAAGTAACAGTCGGTATTGCTGGACAACACATTCGCAGTTTACACCATAGTGATTATATCACCCGACCCAATTCGGAAGTAGTTATCAATGCTGAAGATATTGAACGATTGACTTCACAAGTATATAAATTGGGCATGATGCCTGGAGAAGAAATTATTCATGTAATTCCACAGGAATTCAAAGTGGATAGCGAACCCAATGTTACGGAACCTATAGGTATGTATGGTGGTCGTTTGGAAGCCAATTTTCACGTTGTCGTGGGTCAAGTGGCTAGTATCAGAAATATTGGAAGTTGTATAACTAGTTCGGGTCTTAAATTGGCCAATATTACTTTGGAACCTTTGGCTTCTGCCGATGCCGTTTTAAGTGCTGAAGAAAAAGAAGCAGGAGTAGCCTTAATTGATATCGGTGGTGGAACTACTGATTTGGCGATTTTTAAAGACGGAATCATTCGTCATACAGCAGTAATTCCTTTTGGGGGAAATGTCATAACCAATGACATTAAAGAAGGTTGTGCCATTATTGAAAAACAAGCCGAATTGTTGAAAGTGAAGTTTGGATCAGCATGGCCTGCGGAGAATAAAGATAGTGAAATTGTTTCAATTCCTGGTTTGAGAGGACGAGAGCCCAAAGAAATCACCTTGAAAAATTTATCTAAAATCATTCATGCACGCATTACAGAGATTATTGAACAAGTTTATCAGGAGATTAAAAAATACGGTCATGATACCAAACAAGGTAGATTGATAGCAGGTATAGTAATCACCGGTGGTGGTGCTCAAGTTAAACACTTGAAACAATTGGTAGAATACATTACAGGAATGGATACGCGCATTGGTTTTCCCAATGAGCATTTGGCACATGATTCTGACGAAGAACTTTCAAGTCCCATTTTTGCAACATCTGTAGGTTTGCTGATGAGTGGTATCGAACATATTGAAACAAAGTACAAAAATGTTGAAGTACCTGAAGAACCAGAAAAAGAGAAAATCGAAGTTAAAGTTCCGGAAGCATTAGAGACTGGTATTGAAGAAAAAGAATTAGTGAAAACTGATAAAAAGAACAAAGGAATTTTTGAACGTTGGACCGATAAATTAAAAGATTTTTTGGAAAACGCAGAGTAATTATCAAGAAAATAGGAGGAATACCTCATGATTTATAAAGACAAAGAAAATTTAAGGATATGAACGATTCAATTTTTGACCCAATAGCATTTGAAATGCCCAAAAATCAATACAATGCCATCAAGGTGATTGGAGTTGGCGGTGGCGGTAGCAATGCCGTTAACTATATGTTCCAACAGGAAATCAGCGGTGTGGATTTTGTAATTTGCAATACTGATGCACAAGCTTTGGAGAATTCTCCAATTCCGGTTAAAATTCAGTTGGGAGCCGATTTAACTGAAGGTATGGGTGCCGGAGCCAATCCTGAAATCGGAGCCAAAGCAGCACAGGAATCGTATAACGAGTTGAGAGAAGTATTGTCAACCAATACCAAAATGGTGTTTATTACTGCTGGAATGGGTGGCGGTACGGGTACCGGAGCAGCTCCAATAATTGCCAAAATAGCAAAGGAACTTTCTTTGTTGACCGTAGGAATTGTTACGATGCCTTTTGAATTTGAAGGTAAATCTCGTATTACACAAGCCCAAAAAGGAATTGAAAAGTTGCGCGAAAATGTGGACTCTTTGATTGTTATCAACAATAATAAATTGAGAGAAGTCTATGGAAATTTGGGTTACAAATCCGGATTTTCAAAAGCAGATGAAGTTTTATCAACTGCTGCCAAAGGTATAGCTGAAGTTATTACACATCATTACAAACAAAATATTGATTTGAATGATGCCAAAACTGTATTATCCAATAGTGGTACAGCCATTATGGGTTCAGCATCGGCAGAAGGTACCGATAGAGCTCGTAATGCAATTACCAAAGCATTGGATTCACCTTTGTTGAATGATAATAAAATTACAGGTGCTAAAAATGTATTGTTGTTAATTGTTTCAGGAACACACGAAGTTACTTTTGATGAAATAGGCGAAATCAATGACCATGTAAGAGCCGAAGCCGGAAATGATGTCAATATTATTATGGGAATTGGCGATGACGAGCATATTGGCGATGCCATAGCTGTCACGATTGTTGCAACCGGTTTTTCGAGTGGTCAACAACATCAAATTACCAATACCGAAGTAAAAAAGATCGTTCACAGCCTTGAAGATAATCAGGAATTATTGTTTGATTTCTCTGAAGGTAAAACGCTTTCCAAAACAGAATTACCCTATATTATCGAAGATGATCGAGATGATATCGTTGAGGATTCTATTGTTATTCATAATTTAGAAGAAGAAGAAGTAGTTCCTGAAAAGGTGTTGTACGATTTTGACTTCATTCCTACAACCGAAGCGATTCAAAATATCGATGTAATTTTTGAAAGCATTCAAGCCGAAATGGAAGAGGATGATTTTTTTATCAGCTTTGTTGAAGAAAAAGTTCCTGTAAAAAAAGAACCTCTAAAACAAATGGAACTTTCATTTGATTTTCCACTTGAAAAAGAGGAACCTATCGTTCAAACAACTGCAGATATTAAAGAAATAAGAGTTCAGGATGCACTTTTGTATCATAAAGCTGCCGAACAGGAAATTACTTATAATTTGAGTGATTATGAAGAAGTGCCGGCCAAACAGGTAGTTATGGTTGCCAAAACTCAAAAAGATGAGGATTTGGAATTGCAGTTTGAATTGAAAACTCAAGTGATGGTTCAAGAACCTGAAGCAAAATCAGATTTCAATTTAGGAGATGATAGTGAAACTTTATCACCACTGAATACCTCCATTTCTGAGTTTAAAAAAACTGCAGAAATGCGTAGAAACAGTATGAAACAATACAATTACTCGTTTCACAAAGGCAATCAAAATATTGATGAATATGAAAATATTCCTGCCTACAAACGTATGAATGTAGAGTTGGATGATAATCCATCTTCATCCGAACCAGTTCGTTCACGTACCAGTGTAGATTTTGATGAAAATGGAATTAAATTGAGAACCAATAATTCATTTTTACATGATAATGTTGATTAGTACTGTGAAATTGTTTTATTGTCTTTCACTTTTGTAAACAATCTTAAATAATCCTCCTGAAAATAGCCATTCTTTCATTAGATTGGCTATTTTTGCATTTTTAAAAACTAATAAATCTGTTTGTTGAAATGGGTTTATGATTAAGATAATAATTATAAAATAGAAGATCATGAGTTTGAAAGATCAAGTAATGGAGCAAATTAAGAATGCCATGCGTAGTAAAGATACGGTAGCATTGGAATCGCTTCGGGCTATTAAATCTGAATTGCTATTATTGGAAACTAGTGGTAGTGCGGGAGAAGTGAGTGAAGAACAAGAAATTAAATTGTTACAGAAACTAGTTAAGCAAAGAAAAGAAAGTGCTGAAACCTATGCTACTCAAGGTCGTACAGATTTAGCTGAACCAGAATTAGCTCAAGCCAAAATAATTAGTGCTTTTTTACCAAAACAATTGGGTGAAGATGAAATCAAATTGGTTGTAGCACGTGTTGCACATGATATAGGTGCTGTAAATATGGCCGATATGGGTAAATTGATGGGTGCTGTCAGTAAAGAATTAGCCGGGCAAGCCGATGGAAAAACCATTTCAAGCGTAGTTAAAGCTTATTTAAGTTAAGTGTTTTTACTATTTGTCAAAAATCCAATTTACATTTCTAACTTCTAATTTCTAACTTCTAATTTCTATAGGCCGCATAGTTCAACCTGCCTCGCCGGCAAGGCGGGCTGGATAGAATATCAGATTCATGTATAACACATATATCATATATAGTTTACAACATAGAAAGACATACGTAGGAATAAGTGAAGATATACAAAGAAGGATTGAAGAACATAATTCAAAAAAGTCAAAATATACCTCACGATATGCTCCATGGGTTTTAGTCTTTTATGAAGAATATTCAACAAGAGAAGAAGCAAGAAAACGAGAGAAGTATTTTAAATCGGGAATAGGAAGAGAATGGATGAAAAATAATATAAATTGGCCGCATAGTTCAACCTGCCTCGCCGGCAAGGCGGGCTGGATAGAATATCAGATTCATGTATAACACATATATCAT
>JAABRF010000036.1 GCA_011391075.1 Flavobacteriia bacterium
ACTTATTGCAATTTTACTTATTGTAAGTCCATTTGTATTTATCAAAGACACTTTGACTATATAATATACCATTTAGAAATGTATTCCATTTTCCACCTGTATTATGAGTATCATCAGACCACCAGTATGTGATTGATGCCGTAACAAAAGTATCTCTTTTAAATAAAGATAAATTTAAAGCGCGGCGTTAGACGCCAACGGAGCTGGGTGGTTTTATTGTTTTTACTCGACCACAATGTCCCAGCGCCAGAACATTGGAGGTGCTAATGGAGTGGGAATTTTTTTTTTCTTTTTTAATCTATAAGACCTACTTTTTTCCCAACCATCAAATGAAACAATATTGATATAATCTGAATTTTGATCATTTAATATAAAGGTTGTATAATAATAGGTAAAAAGATGGAATTTTTGAAATGTTTTACCCATATACTCATAATCATGGCCAAAAATAGTATCTTTATCTTCATTAAGGCAGAAAAAATCACTACCGTCTTTAAAGTCAATATTTAAAAATTGTTGTTGCATATAGATTTCATTTTTCTCTTCTTTTTTTCTTTCAACTTCTAGACACCAAGTGTATTTTTCAACAAAAGTTGTATCGATATTTAAGTTTAGATCAAATTTTTTCAAGGATATCCTTTCCTTATTTTGTATAAAATAAATTAGAGAATCTTCATAATTATTATAATCATACGCTTTTTTATCTATTACCAATTTTTCAGATAATTGTATGATTTTGTGATGTTCCTCTTTTAAATGAATCATATCATATACCGTTAATAGAGAATCTTTAAAGAAATAAATAGCCGAGGATGAATCGTTATAAAAATATCCATCAATATTTTCTTCATTCCTTTTACAAGAAACTATAAACAAAGCAATACAGATTACTATAGAAAGTGGTCTCAATATTAATATATTTAGTTATTCATTTTTGCTCTTTGTATCCAATATTTAACAAAATTATCTCTATTTTTTTAAAATAAAATAATCTACGTATTTTATTTCTGAATATAATACCATTGCGGGTGGGAGATCTCGATGAAGCGGGGGACTTATCAACTGTTAATTACTATTTATTAAAAAATGTAAATCAGAATAAAAATATGCTAAAACTTGTAGTAACAATAATATTACCGTATAAATCAAAGGGAATATTATTCTAATATTTTCCTTAAATAAGAATCTAATAACCAAAGCTATCAAAATAAAAGTAAGTAAAAGCATATCATTAACGCCTACACTACCATATTTTTTAAAATTTATTATATATACAAAAAAAGCTAACAAAAATATAATAATGCTAAAAATTTGAATTCTAAATTTCATTATAATTAGATTAAGAATTTAATATAATATTTCACCCAATTTATTACCATTTACTATATAAAAAACATGTCTCACAGTTAAAAGGCTCTTCAATAAATATATTTATCAGCTTTCAATACCAAACCTTCATTTAAAGGATTTTAATGGAAATGATTTCTTTTTTCTTTTACAAATGTAGTGACTTTTTTTACACTATATGAGAGGACTTGTGAGGGAGCACGTGAAGTTTGCCAAACTTTGGTGATTTCAAATAGTTAGCTTTTATAACAACAAAAAAACCCGCATATCACTATGCGGGTTAATAATTAATATAAACTTACAGTTTATTGGAATGGATACAAATTAATTGTTTTTGGATCATTCATATTGATTTTAACATTGTACATGCCGGTAGCAGGTACAGGGATGTTATCACCATTAGCTTCCAATGATCCGTTGTTACCAGTATCACCATAGTTTAGTCCCCATGCATCATTTTGACGCACTTTAATAAAACCACCTGCAGTAAGAGTAACTCCATTGATATAGTAAACGCCTTCATTGATACCAAAGTCTGGTATGAATTTAATATCGGGTAGAGTACCCCAACCAGTTGGTGTTCCATCACCTACTAATCCCCAAACATCCATTTCTTCTAAGGAATATTCCAAAGTAACAGGATTGAAAATTACTAGATAGTGACCGGCACTAACAGGGATATTATCACCGCTAGCTTCTAACGATCCATTATTACCGTTATCACCATAATTCACTGCCCAATCTTCATTGAAACGGAACTTGATTTCACCGTCCAATAAAGTAACGACTGCTCTCCAATCATCTGCATAAGAATTGTAATACAATTTGGCATCGGGAGCACCCCAACCATTTAAAGCACCACTACCTACGATTCCCCAAGTATAAGGAACTACGGTGTAAGTCATATTGTTGGTGTTAACAGTAAATTTATAAGTTCCAGCAGTGATGGCAATATTGGATCCGCCTGCAACTAAAGTTCCGCTCATACCTGGTCCTCCATAATTAGTAGTCCAAGCATTATCCAAACGGAATTTGATTTCACCTGTTCTAACGGTACCATAAGCAACATATACACCTGCTGTACTAGTAGTCCAGAAAGGGATATCTTGAATAGGCGTAGTTGGTGTAGAACCCCAGCTTCCTGGTGTAGCACTACCTACCACACCCCAATTGGTAGATAAATCCAATAAAGTAGAGTAAGCGGTAACGTTCATCGTTATAGGAGCAGAATACATTTTTTTGTAGTTGCTCAATTTGGTTTCCACTTTGATATCGATTTGAGTAGCTTCATCGGCAGAAACACCTAAGGCTAAAAGTTTTGAATTCAATTCGGCTACGGTAAACACTTTACTCAAATTGTTACCAACGGTTACAGTTTGAGGAGTAGCAAATGTTCCACCATGGAAATCAATCATGATGGTATAAGTAGCAGCAGCATCAAAACCGAAATCGGGTTCAGTCCAAGAAACCGTAGTTGCATTGGCAGCAGCATTATCTTCCAAAAGCACAACTGTACTAGGAGATAAACTAACTACTGTATTGGCATCCGGGTTTAGTTCAACCATTACATCTTCTTCACAAGCCCCCAATACAAATAGGAAACCGAAAAGAAAAATAGTTTTATAAATTAGATTCTTCATTTTGTTATAAGTTTATTAGATTAATAACCAGTATTTTGTACAAGGTTTGTATTGACTGAAAGTGCATTTGGTGGCAATGGGAAAATGTTTCTGTAAGAAGCAACAGCAGCTCCAGTAGGTGCATTGCCTTTGAAAGGCCATAGGTAATCGGCTGTTGTGAATTTACCAAAACGGATCAAATCGGTACGACGTTGACCTTCCCAATACAATTCTTTGGATCTTTCGTCCAATATAAAATTCAAACTGATGGTAGCCACATTACCGGAAGTACTTCCGTAAGCTCTTACTCTCAATTCGTTGATTTTGGCAACAGCGGTAGTCAAATTACCACCAGTTCCACCTCTTAATACTGCTTCGGCATAGTTCAAATAGATTTCAGCCAAACGAATGACCGGAATATCGGTATCGGTAAAGTTACCGCTGCTGTCACTACCTTGAGCACCAGTAGAAGTAACATTTTTAAATTTGGAAACTGCATACCCGTTATTGAATTGAGCTATGTCTTCAATTTCCAAGCTTTGACCTGCACTATGGAACATACCTCTTTTATCACTTAAGAATGGAGTAATGGTATAGGTATTATTGTTTAAGTTCATGGTAACATAATAAGTACCGGCTGCTGCAATGGTAATATTGGATCCACCAGGTTCCAAAGTACCATTGGCACCGTCATCACCATAGTTATTACCCCAATCTTCATTGAAACGGAATTTAATTTCTCCAGACAATAAGTTAGCATAAACAGCGTATTGATTTGTACCGGTTTGGAATAACTCGATGTCATCGGTACTTCCCCAACCATTTGGAGTACCACTACCCACCAATCCCCAATCTGATTGTGGTCCTAGTGCTGTATTCAAGGCTCCTAAATCAACTACAAACTGATTTACTAAATTTTTGGTAGTACGTAAACCACCCCAACCACCGTTCACACCAAACTGAGCAGCGTTCATAGAACCACCGATAGCGGCATGAATAAGGAAAGTAGATCCACCATACGTTTGAGAACGTAAACCATCAAAATTTAAGGCAAATATAAATTCATCTTGTGCGCCATTGGAATCGTTGTCGGCTAGGAATAATTCATCATAAGCCGTTCCGTTACCATTGGCATCATTTAAGTTGAGGTTATAAGTAGAATTCATCACCAAATTAGAATAGGTAATACACTCGGTGTATTTAGCAGTTCCAATCCAAGTTTCTGCGTTGATATACAATTTGGACAATAATGCCCAAGCAGCTACTCTGTCAACTCTACCATATTCATTGGTACCACTTTCTTTCATGATGTCTTTGATAGCCAATAATTCGGTTTCGACAAATGCGAAGATTTCAGCTCTATTGCTTTGAGCAGGTAAAACAGTAGTTAATTCGGTAACCAAAGGCACATTGGCATACATATCCATCAAATTATAGTATGCAAAAGCTCTTAAGAATCGCGCTTCAGCAATATAATATTGTACTTCTGGATCGCTATTTAAAGCAGCAGCATTGGCAATAAAAGAGTTACAGAAAGTAACTTCCTGGGCCAAACGATAATACATTGCATCGGTAAAGTCGTTACCGGAAGCCCAATACATACCGTGTAAGTCTTGCAAACCGGCATCTCCCCATCCTACAACAGCGTGGTCGGTAGTCAATTCGTTTAAGTTAAACAACATACGGGTATATTGTGAGAAACCTTCGTCGATATCGGCGATATCAGCTTGACCGGCAGGTCCATTTTGACCGGTTAAGGCCAAACTGGCGTACAATTTTGCCAAAGCACCTTTAGCTTCTGTAGCATTGGCAAATACATCTTCTTCGGTAAAGCTATCTGGATCAATAGGTGACTGATCCAAATCTTTGTGACAAGATGTTAAGAAAAGTGTTACGGCAAAAAGCAGTAATAATTTATTTATGATACTTTTCATTTTATTAATGTATTTATAGTTTTTAGAAATCAATATTAAATCCAAATGTAATGGTACGTGGACGTGGATAGAAATTGTTATCTATACCTCCGTAAATTTCAGGATCCAAACCTTTGTAATTTGTGATAGTTGCGACATTTTGAACGCTACCAAACACTCTAAGATTGGATTTTTTCAAGAACTCTGGGAAACTCACCCCAAATACCACATTATCAATTTTGATAAAAGAAGCATCGGTAACATAATGATCACTTAAGAAATTGGTTTCAGAAAAAGCTTGGAAACCGGTATCAAAATAATCAGTATGCAAATTGGTTAAGAAATCCAAGGCATTGATGTCATAAGGAATTGCTTTAGAAGAAGCGATATTGTCATACATATAGTTTCCAATATTGGCTCTTGCATTGACGGTCAAATCAAAGTTTTTAACTTTAAGTGTTGTACTGAATCCCATTTGGATATCAGCCAAAGGATCTTTGTAGAAATATTTATCATCATTATTGATAACGCCGTCATCATTTCTATCTACGTAAACACCTTCAATCGGTTTTCCACTAGTATCATATACTTGTTCGTAAACCAAATAGCTGAAAGGAGAATATCCAACAGTGTGGCTTTGAATAGTATTACCAACACCACCATCAATTCCACCTACAGGTTGGTCAAAAGGCATTTTAGTAATTTCATTGTGATTGTAAGAAACGTTGTAGCTCAATTTCCAATTGACATCGTCATTTTGGATGGCTATACCGGTTAATTCTAACTCAACACCTTTATTAAGCATGTCTCCAATATTGGCTTCCACGCGGTTTCCAAAGTTGGTGAATGGGTCAACCAAGGCATAGATAATCAAATCTTGAGTTTCTTTTTGGTAAGCATTGATAGAACCAGAAAGTCTTCTGTCTAATAATGCAAAATCCAAACCTACGTTGATTGTTTTACCAACTTCCCATTTGATATCTTTATTAACTGGTTCTGGACGATAAGTTTGATAGAAAGAATCTCCAAACTGATAACCTGCTGTAGAAGTACTACCTGCATAACGGGTTAAATATTTATAAGGAGCCAAACCGTTTACGTTACCTACTTCACCATAACCAACTCTCAATTTCAATTCATTGAATTTAGAATTTTCCATGAAATTTTCATTGTGGATATTCCAAGCCAATGCAGCAGAAGGGAAATAACCCCAACGATCATCTGGATTCAATTTTGAAGAAGCATCAGCACGTAATGTAGCTGTTAAATTAAATCTATCTCCAAATCCATAATTGAAACGTCCGAAATAAGACAATAAAACTTCTTTTGATAAATCGTAAAACTCAAATTCGTTACCATCTTCTTCAGCTTCACTATCATAACTATAGTTATCAGTATCAAAAGTTTGATAAGAGTAACCACCGGTTAATTTGAAATCATGTTTATCTAAAGTTTTTCCATAAGTAAAATAAGCATCCAACAATTGGTTGGTGCGTTCGTTGGTATATCTACTTAGAGAACCATTCCATGTAACATCAGAAGTAGGCATGAATTCGGAAGTTTTGCCTCTACCTTTACTTCTTGATTTATCCAAACCAACATTGACAGTTGCAGTCAAATCGGGGAAGAAATGCAGTTTGTAATCCATTTTAACGTTACCGATCAAACGTTCTACAAAAGCTTTATCACTTCTTAAATTCAAAAGAGCCATTGGGTTGGTTGGAGCTAAATTGTATTGTGCATTCGTATTGGGGTCAATCCAAGAAAAATAACCATCGTAAGGAGATGTGGCATCATATACTGATTGAGTTGGATCAAAACGAACCGCATTACCGATTGCACCTCTGTTTGCGAATACGTTATTAATTTCAGAACCGCGAACGTTGATTTCAAATTTCAAATGCTCTTTTAATAAGGAAGGATTAATGCTTAAAGAAGCAGTTGTTCTTTTGAAATTATCTGTTTTCAAAATACCATCTTGATCGCTATGTCCCAATGAAAAACGGATTGGGATATTTAAAACATTACCCACACCACTGAAGTCATGGTCAAAACCGCTGGCATCGTTGTAGATTTCTTTTTGCCAATCAGTATTGGCAGAACCCAAACGAGCTTTAGCAGCTGGAGTACCTATTTGATTTACTAAACTTCTAAACTCGTCAGCCGACATCATATCTACTGTTTGATAAGTATGATAGAAAGTAGCTTTAGTACCATAATTAAAAGAGAATTCTTTGTTTTTACCTTTTTTAGTAGTAATCATGATTACCCCATTGGCAGCACGTGAACCGTAGATAGCAGTTGCAGATGCATCTTTTAAGACTACTAAGTTTTCGATATCATTTGGATTGATGATATCCAAAATATTTCTAGATCCACCTACTCCTGAGTTATCCATAGGCACACCGTCAATTACAAACAAAGGATCGTTGGTAAGAGATAATGAACTCAAACCACGAATGTTGATGGTTGCACCTTCACCAGGAGCACCACTACCAGAGGTTACGGTAACCCCGGCAACTTTACCAGTAATTAAATTTTGAGCCGAAACGACTGAGCCTTGATTGAAATCCTTGGCTGATACCATGTTGGCAGTTCCCGTCAAGTCTGCTTTTTTGGCGGTTCCATACCCAATAACTACTACTTCATCCAAAGACTCGGCATCTTCTTTCATAGCTAAATTAACTGTTCCGTTTGTAACTTTAACTTGTTCAGTTACAAAACCGATGTAAGAAAATTCCAAAATACTTCCACTTTTAACATTTTCTAATTGGTAATTACCATCAAAATCGGAAGTAGTACCTAGTGTAGTTCCAACGATTTGAATGTTAACTCCCGGAAGCGGTTCACCGGTAGCAGCTTCAGTTACTGTACCACTCACTTTCATTTGAGAAAACATCACTGCAGGAATCATCAACAAGATACTTGCAATAAAAAATCTAAATTTGTTCATTTGATTTTTAGTTTAACATTAATTATTAATTATACATAATCTTCAAATATACTTAACATATATATAAAGAACACCTTTTTTCTTCTTCAATTTAACTTTTTTTTTGGATTAGCTTTAACTTATTATTTACATTTCACGTTGCTAAAAGTACTACAAATAGTATTAACAAGTATCTGATAATTATCATATTTAAGTACGAAACCGTTTTCGTGTTAAAAACTTTTGCTTTCTAAAAAAATAATCTTACCTTTGGGTTTTTAATTTTAATCATGCATAAAAAAGTAAATATCAAGACCATTGCTGCTGAACTTGGGGTCTCTCCTTCTACGGTATCGAAAGCTTTAAAAGACAGCCACGAAATAGGAGTAGAAACCCGTGCAAGGGTTCAAGCCTTTGCCAAAATGTACAATTACAAGCCCAACAGTTTGGCTTTGAGTTTACGCAATCAAAAAACCATGGTTATCGGGGTGATTATTCCACAGATTACACACCATTTTTTTACAAGGGTTATCAGTGGGATTGAATTTGTAGCCAATCAAAAGGATTACAACCTCATGATTTGTCTTTCCAAAGACGAATATGAAAAAGAAATCCAAAACATAGAAATGCTTACCAATGGTAGTGTAGACGGTCTTTTGATCTCTATAGCCAATGAAACTTTGGAAAAAGGAGAATTTGGACATTTTGAAAGACTACTCAATCAAGAATTTCCTATCGTCTTTTTTGATCGTATTCCTCCCGGAATTCAAGCCGATAAAGTTATTGTAGATGATGAAGCCGGTGGTTATAATGCCGGAAAACTATTATTGAGTAAAGGTAGAAAAAAATTGGGTATTATTTCTACACCCGAGCATGTTACAGTTGGGGTTTTAAGAGAGAAGGGGTTTTACAGAGCCATTCAAGAAGCAGGCGTTGAAGTTCTGCCTCAGTTTAATGTAAAAATTGAAGAAAAATTCGATATTGATAATCAAATCGACCAATTGTTTACGCAAAAAGAATTTCCCGATGGTATTTTTGCAGTCAATGAAACTTATGCTGCTTTGGCTATGAAAATAGCCCAAAAACGAGGTTTTCATATTCCTAGAGATATTGCTTTTATCGGTTTTACAGATGGTGTTATATCTAGATTGACAACCCCAACAATGACCACCATTGCCCAACATGGTCACAATATGGGAAATAAAGCAGCCGAATTAGTAATCCAACGTATTTACGAACAAGAAAATGATAAAACCCCATATCAGACTGTAGTAATTTCCACAAATATTGTAGAAAGAGAATCTACCTAACAAGCAATACCTATATTATTATAATCTATCATACTTGTATATTAAAAAGCCGTCGGTATTTATTACTACGGCTTTTTTTGATGGTTGTATATGCTGCAATAGTTTCCATTGGATAATTAAAGTAAAAACTGGCATTGCAAATCAAAAGAATAAACCAAAAAAAACATTATGAAGATATATTAAAATAATTTATTACTTTTGCCAAGTCTTTAGCTGAGACAAATTTTTTATACTTCACACCAACAGCTTTCGATATTTCGAAATGTCTGTCAAACCTTTTGTATTGATTTAATCAAGTATCTGATTTTTCAGAGGATTGATTTGTTTTATACCTTTCATCGATAGATTCGTTCTGTCGGTTTGTGGGGTTGTATATATTAACCATTTCATATTAAAGCGGAAACGCACTATTTAATAGTAACATTTTAAAGGAATTTGAAAAGGAGTTTCTTAATTCCTTTAATACAAACAAGATCACACGATGAAAAAAAGACAACTTAGTTTTTGGGAAATTTGGAACATGAGTTTTGGATTTTTGGGGATTCAATTTGGATTTGCTTTGCAAAATGCAAATGCATCTGGAATTCTTCAAACTTTCGGAGCTGAAGTACATGAATTACCATGGTTTTGGCTGGTAGCTCCACTTACAGGTATGATTATTCAACCCATTGTTGGTTATTTTAGTGATAAAACTTGGTGTAGGCTTGGTAGAAGAAGACCCTACTTTTTAATTGGGGCCATTTTAACTTCAACAGCATTGATACTAATGCCCAATTCTCCTCATCTAGCCACTTTTATATCTCCAATGCTAATTGGTGGTGGCATGTTGATGATAATGGATGCTTCTATCAATATTTCTATGGAGCCTTTTAGAGCTTTGGTAGCTGACAAATTACCAGAAGAACAACATTCCCTAGGATTTTCAATGCAAACACTACTCATTGGTATTGGTGCAGTTGTAGGTTCATGGTTACCCTATATGTTGGGAAATTGGTTTGGCTTTTCAAAAGTAGCCGATGAAAAAGGTTTGATTGCAGACAATGTTACTTATTCCTTCTATTTTGGTGCTTTTGTTTTATTAGCGTCTATTTTATGGACCATTTTTAAAACTGATGAGTATCCACCTGAATATTATTCAGAAAATGATACAGATGAAATCAATAAAAGTGAAAAGAAAAAAATAAAAATTCCTAAAGTAATGATTCAATTACTTTTAGTTCAGTTTTTTTCTTGGTTTGCCCTATTCTCAATGTGGGTATTTACAACGCCAAGTGTAGCCCAAACTTTTTACAATACAATAGATCCAAATTCCTTAGAATATAAGGAAGCCGGTAATTGGGTTGGAATCCTGTTTGGTATATATAATGGGGTATCTGCAGTAATTGCACTTTCTTTACCTCTTATAGCCAAAAAAGTTGGGAGAAAAAAAACACATGCCATCGCATTGTCTATTGGAGGGCTTTCGTTACTATCCTTTTCAGTAATTCCCAATGCAACATTATTGATTATTCCAATGATAGGAATCGGTATAGCATGGGGAAGTATTTTAGCTATGCCATATGCCATGTTGGCTAGTTCTATTCCAGCAAAACAAATGGGAGTATTTATGGGAATCTTCAATATGTCAATTACAATTCCTCAGATAGTCAATGGTATTTTTGGAGGATTAATATTAAAACATATGCTTTACAACAATCCTTTAAACTCTATTCTCATGGCGGGAGTTTTAATGATATTGGGAGCTATTGCCACGCTATTTATTAAATTAGAATCAAAGAATAACTAACTTGAACAAAGCTATTATATTCGATCTAGACGGAGTTATCGTTGACACAGCCAAATACCATTATTTGGCATGGCGGAAAATCGCTCTTGACTTGGGTTTTGACTTTAGCGAAGTTCAAAATGAAATGCTCAAAGGAGTGAGTAGGGTTCAATCTTTGGAATTTTTGCTGGAAAGTGGAAACATCCAACTTCCGCAAGCGCGCAAAGATGAACTTTTACATGCCAAAAACCAGCACTATTTATCTTTGATATCCGATATGGATGCCTCTGAAATGTTGGAAGGTATTCCTCAATTATTGCAAGATTTACGTCAACATCAAGTGCCTTTTGCCTTGGGTTCTGCTAGTAAAAATGCGCGTTTGATTTTGGACAGTTTAAATCTAACTGATTGGTTTACTGCCATCGTTGACGGCAATGAAGTTACCCAAGCCAAACCAGATCCTGAAGTGTTTCTGATTGCTGCTCAAAAATTGGGGTACAAACCCGAAGATTGTATCGTTGTAGAAGACTCACAGGCCGGAATTCAAGCTGCCAATGCAGTAGGAATGACCAGTGTAGGCATTGGATCTAAAGAAGTGCTGTATGAATCGCAGTTTTTGTTGGAAAATACAGCCCAATTGACTTTTGAATTTTTGAAAGAGTTGTAGTTTATAATTTTAACAAACAAAAATATTAATTGAGAATTGGTATTTATACATGACTTTTTAAATGTCATTCTGAATTCCGAATTCTAAATTCTGAATTATTTAAATGAACCTAGAATATATCGTACCAAACGAATGGTCTATCATAGAAAATTCGTTTGATAAAAAACAAGTAGAAGCCTCTGAAAGTATTTTCAGCATCGGAAATGGTTATATGGGTCAAAGAGCTAATTTTGAAGAAGCTTATTCCGGTGAAACACTACAAGGAAATTACATTGGAGGCATTTATTATCCCGATAAAACCCGTGTGGGTTGGTGGAAAAACGGTTATCCTGAATATTTTGCCAAAGTACTCAATGCCCCGAATTGGATAGGTATTGGGATTCAAGTAAACGGACAAGAACTGGATTTAAACCTTTGTAAAGTCTCTGATTTTTACAGAGAACTCAACATGAAAGAAGGTTGGTTGAAACGTTCTTTTACCGCTACTTTTGACAATGGAAATGCTATTAATGTAGAAAGCATCCGTTTTATTAGTTATAAAATTAATGAAATCGGCGTGATACAATATCGTGTAAAAGCACTAAATTTTGATGGAAACATTCAATTTAGTCCATATTTGGATGCGGGTATCAAAAATGAGGATTCAAATTATGATGAATATTTCTGGAAGGTTTTGGAAGTAAAACACCAAGAAAATCAAGCATATATCTGCAGTGAAACCTTGAAAACTGAATTCAGCGTTTGTACGATCATGCAAAACCTGTTTACGGTCAACAGTCAAGTTGTGAAAGTGTTGCCTCAAGTTCAAACTGAAGAAAAGAAAATCACGTTCACCTATGGTTTTGACGTTCAAGTAAATGATGAAATCGTTCTTCAAAAGTTTGCTGCCGTAACCCAGTCCATGAATCATCCTAAAACGGCATTGCATGGAGAAGCTCAAAAAATCTTAAAGCAAGCTACAGAACTAGGTTTCCAAAATCTAATGGAAGCCCAAAATGACGCTTGGAAACGCATTTGGGAAACTGCTGATATCGTCATTGAAGGAGATGTAAAAGCCCAACAAGCCATCCGATTCAATATTTTTCAGTTGAATCAAACCTATACCGGAGATGATGCCAGATTGAATATTGGACCTAAAGGATTTACTGGAGAAAAATACGGAGGAAGTACCTATTGGGATACGGAAGCCTATTGCATTCCTTTTTACATGAGTACCAAGGACAAACACGTTGCGCAGAATCTATTGAAATACCGATACAATCAACTGGACAAAGCGATAGAAAATGCAAGTAAACTAGGATTTAAAAACGGAGCAGCATTATATCCCATGGTTACCATGAATGGGGAAGAATGCCACAATGAATGGGAGATCACTTTTGAAGAAATTCACCGCAATGGAGCCATGTTGTACGCCATTTACAATTATGTGAATTATACCGGTGACTATCAGTACATTCCACAATATGGTATGGAAGTCATGATAGGTGTCGCTCGTTTTTGGGGACAAAGAGCTACGCTTTCCAAAGTTAAAAATCAATATGTCATCTTGGGTGTAACCGGACCCAATGAATATGAAAACAATGTTCACAATAACTTCTATACCAATTATATCGCCCAATGGTGTTTGAGTTTTACATCCAAAAATCTCGAATATATCAAAACTCACTACACTGAAGATTACCAAAGAATAATGGGTAAAACAAACTTGGAAGCTAGTGAAGTAGCACATTGGCAAGAAGTCATCAGTAAAATGTACTTCCCAAAATCGGAAGAATTTGGAGTTTATTTACAACAAGACGGTTTTTTGGATAAAGAGATTATTCCCGTTCAAGATTTACCAAAAACTGAACGACCTATCAATCAAAAATGGAGTTGGGATCGCATTTTGCGTTCGTGTTATATCAAGCAAGCCGATGTGCTTCAAGGCTTGTACTTCTTTGAAAATCAATTTGATAAAAACACATTGGAAAAACATTTTGATTTTTATGAACCCATAACTGTACATGAATCTTCCTTGTCGCCTTGCGTCCACAGCATCTTGGCTTGTAAATTGGACCGCATAGACAAAGCTTACGAATTGTATTTGAGAACTGCCCGTTTGGATTTGGATGATTACAATCACGAGGTAGATGAAGGTTTGCACATCACCAGTATGGCCGGGACTTGGTTGTCTGTAGTACAAGGTTTTGGTGGCATGCGAAATTTTGATAACACATTGGTATTCAATCCTATTATTCCCAAACAATGGAAATCCTATTCCTTTAAAATCAATTACAGAGGAACGACCTTGAAGATTTATAAAAATCATCAGTACACTGAGATTACCAATTTGAGTGGAAAACCGATTACTTTATGGGTAGATGGCGTTCAAAAAACAATATAAACTTCGGCATATTACAACCTTACATTAAGATATTTATTTAGACCCATTTAGATAAAGCTTGCTGTAACATGCTATTTGTATGCAAACATTTGATTAAATACCATTCTCATGAAAAAATTATTTTTAATTGGTTTATTACATTTAAATTTTGGTTTTTTGGCACAAACTATAGAAAAAATCGAACCGCCTTTTTGGTGGACAGATATGAAAAATCCGGAGTTGCAGATCCTGTGTTATGGTAAAGACATAGCTCAATATGAAGTAAGTATCAGTTCTGGAATCCTATTGAATGTGAGAAAAACTGAAAATCCAAATTACGTGTTTATCGAATTGGACACTCAGAATATGTCGGTTGGTACTTTCCAAATATATTTTTCCAAAAAGGGCAAAAAAATATTTACACAAGATTACGAATTAAAAGCTCGCAAGGAAAATTCTCAATTTAGGCAAGGTTTTAACAGTAGCGATGCCATCTATCTCATCATGCCAGATCGTTTTGCCAATGGTAAACCTGAAAACGACTCTCAACCCGGCATGCCGGAGCAAGCCAATAGAGATTTTGATGGTGGACGCCATGGAGGTGATATAGAGGGAATTATTCAAAACTTGGATTACCTACAGGATTTGGGAGTTACGGCCATTTGGAATACGCCTTTGATGGAAGACAACGAACCCAAGTATTCATATCATCATTACGCCATCAGTGATTTGTATAAAATTGATGCACGATATGGAACCAATGACGATTACAAACGTTTGGGTGAAGAAATGCACCAACGAGACATGAAACTCATTTTGGATTACGTGACCAACCATTGGGGTAGCAAACATTGGATGATTCAGGATTTGCCGACACGTGATTGGATTCATGTATGGGAAAATGGGGAAAAAGGATTTCAACGCAGTAGTTATAGAATGACCACTCAATTTGACCCGAATGCTTCTCAAGTGGATATAGCTGCATGTATGGATGGTTGGTTTGATACGACTATGCCCGACATGAACCAATCCAATCCTTTACTCAATAAATACTTGATACAAAATGCCATTTGGTGGATTGAATACGCTGATTTGGATGGTTTAAGAGTAGATACATACTCTTATAATGACAAAAAAGGCATCTCAGAGTGGACAAAGGCGATTATGGATGAGTATCCCAACTTTAATATCGTTGGAGAAGTATGGATGCATGATCAAGCTCAAATTTCCTTTTGGCAAAAAGACAGTCCGATTGCAGCCATTCAGGGATACAATTCCTATTTGCCATCAGTAATGGATTTTACCTTACACGATGCCATCATGCAAATGTTTGATGAAAATAAAATCTTTTGGGACAACGGGTTGCAACGCGCTTATGACAATTTTGCCAATGATTTTTTGTATGACAACCCCATGAATATCATGATATTTGCAGGGAATCACGATACTGCCCGTATCAATACAATTTTTAAGAGTGATTTAAAAAAGTACCAGTTGGTCATTACCTTACTGACTACGATGCGTGGTTATCCACAAATTTACTACGGTGATGAAATAGGTATGGTAGGTGACAAATCCAAAGGAGATGGAGATATCAGACATGATTTTCCTGGAGGATGGAAGGGTGATACTCAAAATGCATTTAAAACGGAAGGAAGAACAGCACAACAAGCAGCCTATCACAGTTTCACTAGAAAATTATTAAATTGGCGTAAAAATGCCAAAGTCATACACGAAGGTAAATTCTTACATTTTGTTCCTTTCAACAATGTTTACATGTATTTCAGATATACTGAAAATGAAAATGTTTTAACTATTATCAACAATAGTACTGATGCTCAAACTATTGACTGGAAAAGAATTAAAGAAGGAACAAACGTTTATACGAAAGGTATAGATGTGATTTCAGGTCGTGAAATAGTAGTTGGTGCCGAATTGAAAATTGAACCACAAACCTCAATGATCATAGAATTAAAAAAATAAATATGATATTTTGGAAGCTATATGCTTGTTTTTTTGACTGTTAGCGCCTATTATTTCAATATGTAACAAATATTACCCATATAAATTCCTTTCTTTTGAAAGGAATTTATATTTTTGGAACGTTAATTGTATAAGAATGGAAGCCTATTCTTTGACTTTCAAATGTAAAGTAAATGGGTTTGATTTATTCTAACTCTAAAATTAACATCTAACTATTAATTAAAAACAATGAAGAAAATTCTTTTATTGGCATTGGTTGTAATGATTGGTGCCTCATTTACACAAATCGACAAAAAGGAAAAAGTAACCGACCAAGCCGCTACCATCAATTGGATGACTTTAGAACAAGCTGTCGCTGCCCAAAAGAAAAAACCTAAAAAAATAATGATGGATGCCTATACCGATTGGTGTAGCCCATGTAAAATGCTTGATGCCAATACTTTTAAAAATGCAGATGTTGTTAAATATGTAAATGCAAATTTTTATGCAGTAAAATTTGATGCAGAAGGTAATGAAAGTATAAACTTCAAAGGTAAAACTTACACCAATCCCAATTATGATCCAGCCAAAGATAAACAAAGAAATTCGGCTCATCAATTGGCTACTTATTTTAAAGTATCGGCCTACCCAACGATTTTATTTTTGGATGAAGAAGCCAACACGTTATCTCCAGTTAAAGGATACATGACTCCACAACAATTGGAAGTATATCTGACATTATTTGCCACAAATGATTATAAAGAAGTAAAGACTACGGAAGAATGGACTGAATATCAAAAGAATTTTAAATATACTTTTAAATAAGCATTGAATCACATACATAAAAAAATCCAACTTTCAAGTTGGATTTTTTTTGAACTATATTGAAGAGAATAATTTAACAAGAGCAATCCCGATACCAGTCTTAAGTGTTTCATATTATAATATTCAAAAAAATTTCAACAAAAAGGGTTGACACTTTTAAAAAGTAATCAACCCTTTTATAACCCCTATTTAATGAAATTTTAATTCTTCTCAATTCTTCGGGAATAAAGGTTGGAGCAACGGCCAACCTATCATCCCAAATTTTTCATTCTTTTATTCAAGCAACACCTTCCTTTTTACATCAATTCTCCCCTGAATTAATACTGCAAATTTGAGCCAAAATAACATCCCCACACTTAGGAAAAACCCTGAATTTTACACAGGGTTTTTCCTATTTTTTTTAGGGGAAAAACCCTTATTCAAAAATATTTTTTATAAATATAAAATTACAACTCATTCAATACATGCATGTTAAATGGTTTACAACTTTAAAAAATCAAAATATTTGTGTTTTTTATAAATTCTTGCTGTAAATTTGAAGAACTTAAATATATTTATTATGGGAACACCAAAAAACTTAATTTCATTTCAATATTTAAAAGAAGGTATCGAGCTTTATCAAAATAGTTTCGATACAAAGACAGCCGATAACCAAACCAAAGCAGTATGGTTTTCTTTAGCTGATCTTAAAGAATTTTTGGCTTATGCTGAAAGCCAATCCAAAGCTAAAAATATTACCGTTTCAGGAATCCGTTTTCATTTTATTGCGGAAAACAAGACACCTGAAGCAATTAATTTGGCTTTATGTCCTACATATGAAGGTGCTGATGATAAAGGAGAAACAAAACAAATCTCTTTTGATCCATTACAATCAGAAACTGGAAAACCTGCTGATTTGAATGGTTTGATCACAAAAGCAGAAAAAGGATCTATTATTTCTAGCGTTATGAATAATGGATTTCGTTGTCCATCAGAATGTTAATATACAATAAAAATGATTTATGATATCGTATCGGGAACCAGTTGGTACTTACTGTTTATTACTGCTTTTATATTCTTTATATTCAGAAATAAATTAGGAAGTCAATTATTAATATACTTTTCATATTATTTGATTTACATTTCTTTGGGAGAACTTGTAGCGAAATTAATTACACTTTCTCCCATCAAATACAACCTTTGGTGGTATAACATCTTTTTAAACGGGCAGTATTTTTTTTATTTTTTCATGTACTATGAACTGATAAAAAATATGAAAATAAAACGTTGGTTAATCGTTTCCTATATATCATATATTAGCTATTTTATAATCAATTACTTTGTCCTATTTAAAGGTTGGAATGCTTATCAATCTTTTCCATTTACTTTGGGGAATGTCATAATTATATTCAGCATTTTTTATTTCTTAATTGAATTATTTCAGACTGAGGAAATACTGAATCTCAACAAGTCGCTTATTTTCTATATTAGCTTAGGCTTGTTGTTTCATTTTATCTTATATTCGCCTACTGAGGTTGTTGTATCATACTTTACCAAATTTGAACAAGATGAAAATATTAATTATAATATCATCAGTTACATTCTCTTTTTTTCAAATATTATCATGTATTTCTTTTTCCTTTTTGGCTTATGGATAACGAAATTATCAAAATAATCATGTTGGTAACCGTGGTGATTTTAGGACTATTTCTAATCATTTTCATCACTTTATTCACCCTTTTTCAAAAGAAAAAAGTTTCTCTTTTGCTTGAACAAAGAGAAAAAGAAAAGATATTTGAAGAAACCCTAAAAAGGTCAGAAATAGAAATCAAGGAGAATGCCTTAAAAAATATTTCTTGGGAGCTTCATGATAATGTAGGACAATTGCTTTCTTTGGCGCGATTGGAACTCAATATTCTCAAACCGAAATCAACCCATAATTTTGATAAAATCAATGAAATAAGTGATATCATTGGCACATCGCTTCAGGAAATCAGAACGATATCAAAAATTTTAAACTCCGAGTTTATCAACAGTATTGGATTGGAAGAGTCTATTAAAATCGAAATTGACCGATTCAACCGTTTGAAATTTATTGCTGCAACTTTTGAAATATCTGGGGAAAGTTTCGAAATTCCCAATCAAGATGAAATCATCTTATTCAGGATGATTCAGGAATTTTTTTCCAATACGATCAAGCATGCCCAAGCAACAAAATTATTGGTTCGCCTTCAATTTAGTGAACAACAATTGAAAATCTTAGTTCAGGATAATGGAAAAGGATTTGAGATAGAAAATACTGTCAATGGTTCTGGATTGCTCAATATGAAGAGTCGAGCCAAGATGATTCAAACCCAATTTGAACTCTTTTCAGATTCAAAAGGCACTCAGATCATCATGACTTATCCCAATAAAAACCTACTTAATAATGAATAATTCTCCAAAAAAATGGACACAAAAAAAATATTTATCGTAGATGACCACGTGCTATTTGCCAGATCTTTGGCTGGATTGGTCAATACTTTTCCTAATTATCAGGTAATTGAAACATTTAACAATGGAGCCGAATTGGTGGATGCTTTATCCTCTGGAATCACTGAACCTAGTTTAATTCTTTTGGATATTAAAATGCCTATCATGGATGGAATAGCTACCATGAAATGGCTCAAAAAATATCACCCTTTTGTCAAAGTGTTGGCATTATCCATGGAAGATGATGAACAAACCATATTAGCCATGCTTCGCAATGGTGCCAAAGGATATTTACTCAAAGACACCCAACCTGATTTACTCATGCTCGCCATGGATTCTGTTATTCAACAGGGCTATTTTCACACCGAATTGGTAACCAATGTATTGATGCATTCATTACATGAAAAACAAACTTTGGAACAGGAATTTGCTTTGAAAGAAAATGAAATTACTTTTATCAAATTGGCCTGTGAAGAAAAAACATACAAAGAAATTGCAGATGAAATGAATTTAAGTCCCAAAACTATTGATGGTTATAGACAACAACTTTTTGATAAATTGAATATCAAAAACAGGACAGGTTTAGTCATCTTTGCTTTAAAAAATAAAATAATTGAAATATAAACCACTCTCTATTCAGGATACTCAATGCGAATGTGGTAAATGTTTTTGAGTTTCTTTTTGACCACTTTTTTCACTTTTTCGATTTCTCTAAAAGTAATATCGGCATTCTGAAACTGTCCATTTTCCATTTGGTTTTTGACAATTTTTTCTACAAATAAATCTATGGTCTTGGCATTGGGTTCTTTCAAGCTCTTGGATGCGGCTTCACATGCATCACATATCATTACAATTGCAGTTTCTTTTGAAAAAGGAATTGGACCCGGATACCTAAATTTGTTGATATCTGTAGCATCAGGATTGTATTCCTCTTCTTTTTTATAAAAATAATACACCAAATTGGTTCCATGATGCGTCCGTATAAAATCAATTAAACGGTCGGGTAAATTGTTCTTTTTAGCCAATTCAATGCCCAAAATTACATGATCAATAATGATACGCGCACTTTCCTCCGGATCCAAATCACTGTGCGGATTGACGCTTGTAGATTGGTTTTCTACAAAGTACATGGGATTGAATATTTTTCCAATATCATGATACATGGCTCCTGTACGAACCAACAATGCATTGGCTCCAATTTCCTTGGCTGCCGCTTCAGCCAAATTGGCTACTTGCATCGAATGCTGAAAAGTTCCGGGAGCTTTTTCATTCAATTCGCGTAACAATTTGTGATTAGTATCCGAAAACTCACGTAAAGTTTCATCCGATACCAATCCAAATAATTTTTCATAGATAAATATAAAAGGAACGATCAAAGATGCTGTCATGAGCCCATTGAGGATGAAAAGAAAAATGTTGAGTTTGTCAACATTTGCAGCATTACCTTCGTGTGTAACGGTAAATGCTACATAAGTCAATAAATATACACCTGTAATCTTACCAACTGACAAAAACAAATTGGCTCTTTTGTTGAGTTCTGAAACCGTTAAAATTGTAACGATACCGGCGACCAATTGGATAAATATAAATTCAAAACTATTGGGAACCAAAAACCCTAACAATAATATAGTCAACACATGGGTAAACAAACCCATGCGTGGATCTAAAAATGCCTTTATCAGTAATGGGATTAAAGTATAGGGTAAAATATAGAGATATTTGGCGTTGTATTTCAACATCAACATGGTTACCAATACCACCAAAAACATATTGGCAAACAAAAAGGTAACTTTAGAAATATTGTCTCCTATGTCGGGACGATATCGATTGATAAACAAGAGCAGCATCATCAAAATCAAAGCGACCAAAACCGTATAGGAAATAATCAACCAGTAGAAATTTTCATTTGACCAAGTCAAGGTATTATATTCTTCATTGAGAGAAGTCAATTGGTCAAATGTGTGATCTTCGATGATGTCACCTTTTGAAATAATTTTGGATCCTTTGGTAACCAAACCTTTATTTGGAGCAATTGAAAGTAGTTGCTGATCAATAAAAGCTTTGGATACATTTGAATCAAAAAACACATTGGGTTGTATATTCTTTTCCAGCAATTGCACCCATTTAGTCTTTTGATTGGGATTGGGAAAATCCTTAAAAGCATTTTGAATAGCGCTACTTTTAGTTTCGTTATTGAAAAAATCTTTGACAAAATGCTCGGTAACAACATTGCCTCGCATCAACTTAATTCGAGTGATATCTGAATTATTAGCCTTCAATTCGGGATTAAATTTCACATAACCAAACTCGTATACTTGGGCAATAAGTTGGAGGGATTTTCGAATACCTATTTGATAATCATTGGGATTATCCTTAAAATCAGCAGCAATTCTTTGGGCTTCAAGATTTACATTACGCACCACATTTTCAGGTATCGAATCCTGAATGATATAGTAGTCGTTGAAGTTTTTTAGAATCTCACTTTTTTCTTCAGCCAGTTCTCTGTCTGTTTTGAGAATAGCAAAATCAAAAGGGGCATAAAAGTCATCGTAATGCCAAACATTCCCCTTTTGAAATTGATATTTAAACTGTCCGCCTCTGGGAAATAAATAAACAATAGCCACTACCGCAATGAGGTAGATGATCATTTTGAAAATTAAAGAATGATTTTCAAAAAGTCTATTTAAGAGGTTTCTCATATTTGTATTTTCAATATCTTAAATACCAAAGTTCAAAAATATTGAAAATTACTTATTTATAAGCCTATTTGAAGGCTAAATATGCGATTAATGTCCTTTAATACCAAGCATTTCCTCTAAACGAGTAGGTTTGTGCTCGGCAACCCATCTTCTATAATTGGAAAATTGACGATCTTCACTCAATTTGGCTGTTTTGTCCAACAAATAAACTTCTTCATTTTCAGAGATAACCTGATGATTCAAAATACTGTTTTCAATACTCTTCAATTCATCTTTAATCAAATCCTTCAAGGCTTTGTTGTAAACATTTAACTTTTCAAAAATTTCTTCCTCATTGGTATAAATATCCTCCAATTCATCCAAATGTTCGCTGATGATTTTGGCAGTCATCTCTTTTCCATGTTTTTTGGAACTCATGATATTGCCTTTTCCGGTAATCGCATTGCCAATGGCAAATACGTTTTCATATCCATATACATTGAATTCATTTTCAGGATTCATTTTCAATTTTTCTCCATCATAAGGCAAACCTTCAATCTTTTTGGGAATACTACCAATCGAACCAATAACGAAAGTGGTTTGAATATCAAAAAATTCATCGGTAGCAATCAATTTACTACCTTCAATTTTCATCTTACGAAACTTTAATCCAACAAATTGACCGTTTTCGATGATTTCTTCCTCAACTACGGCTTGTGGAACAAAATGGAACATGAATTTTTCTTCGTACTTCTCTAACAAATTTTTGGAAGTTTCACGTGCTTTGGCTACCTTTTCCGGAGAATCATCACTGGGTTGTGCCAATGGCATATCTTCCGCAGCTCTTCTGTAAACCAAGTAACCAGGCTCTACTCCTATTTCTTCCAAAGTCGTTTGATGTAATTCCAAAATTTCTCTCACACCTTTTTTCTCCAATGTAAATAAATCTACATCGATGTTTTTGTGTTTTTTCAAACCTTCCATCACCAACTCCATCATCACTATTTTGATAACATCTATAGAAGCCAATCCACCACCAAGAACTACTGATTTATTTTGGATTTGGTATCTCTTACCTTTATAATTGGTTTCGTGTTTGTGATTGAACCAATACAAAAATGGGTTTTGATATACCAAGTTTGTGCCTAAATAATCATGAATACGATTCAAGGGAAGTTGACGGTCATTCCATGCACCATTGGCTAAAATCACAGCTGAAAAGCCCCAATCTTTAACTAAATCGTTGAAATTGATATCTTTTCCTATTTGAACCAAAGGAATATAGGTAATATTGGCATGATCCAATTTGTCATCAATGGCTTCTTCTTGACGATCTCTCAAACTAGCATGCCACATGGGCAAACCATCCTCTAATTTACCATAAGGCAATTCATTTTGGTCAAAAACGACTACTTTAAATCCTTTTTGAGCCAACATGGTTGCTGCTTCTGAACCGGAAACCGATCCACCGATGATGGCAATATAATGTTTGTTGGCTTGAATAGTATCTTGTTGCATATATTTTGTATTTCTAATTTTACCATGCAAACATACGACAATAAAACTTTTCACATCATGATTTTCATTGACTATACCAATCTTATGATTGATAAAATTTATGTAAACTGAAGAGTGGAAATCAAAAAATTAAAAATGTGGAGAAATTGGGTCTTTACTTAGGGTCTGCTGAAAAAGTCTTACTAATAAGTTTTTCA
>JAABRF010000037.1 GCA_011391075.1 Flavobacteriia bacterium
CATATATACTCAAGCCTACTGCATCTCTTTGGCGTTTGAGAATATTCATCAGAGCTGCAGCTGCCACGGCAGAAAATCCAATTTTATTCAAATGGTTAATACTTTGATTAGGAGAAGCAGGATAATGCATGGATGCCGAATGGTCAATGATGATGTGGCATCTCAAATTGGTTTCCTCATCATAACGTTTGACGTACAATTTGTCGGTTTTGGCAAAAATTTTCCAATCGATGTGTCGGGTACTTTCGCCTTTGTTGTATAGTCTGTGCTCAGCAAACTCAACAGAGAAACCATGAAACGGACTTTGATGCATGCCCGTGATAAATCCCTCTACCACTTGATGTGCCAGAAGTTCAAAATTTTCAATGGATTCAGCGTTTTTGAGTTGATTGATCAACATGGATTATAATTATGAATTCTGAATTCTGAATTTTAGTAAATAAAATTGATTCATACAAACAGTCAAAAATAAAAAAAAAGGCTTGATAAACATCAAACCTTTTTAATTATATATTTTTAAACTGAAAATAAGTTGTAAAAATAGTACTTACTACTTGATACAGTTTATTTTAAAGCTTCTTCCAATTTCTCTACATATAGAGATTTAGGCGCAACTCCAACTTGTTTGGCAAATATTTCTCCTTTTTTGAACAAGATTACAGTTGGAATATTTCTTACACCATATTCAGCTGCCCATTTTTGATTGGCATCAACATCAACTTTGGCAACTACAGCTTTTCCGGCAAATTCTTCACTGATTTGATCCATAATAGGATGAATCATTCTACAAGGTCCGCACCAAGCAGCCCAAAAGTCCACATAAACGGGTTTGTCTGATTGTAATACTAATTCTTCAAAGTTTGAGTCGTTAACTTCAATTGGCATAATAATTTGAAATTTAAGTTTTTATATGTGTTTAACTGATTAAAGTACAAGTTATAATCTATTGCAAAAGTAGTTAAAAATTAATCCACTTTGACCAAATTATATTGATATTTTAGATATTTATATTGTGTTAATTTATAGTTGATTAGAAGATCATACTATTTTCAAGTAAATTTCACATGAAAATCTATAGCTATCGGCACTTATAACCCCATAACTAAATTCCAAATTCCAAATTCCAATAATTAATAACTTAATAACCCAATAACCCAATATACACCTTAAAAACACAATTGTATTTTTTTTTAAAAATATATTTGCTGAGTATTGGTAATTTATTTAATTTTGCTCCCACTTAAGAGGATAAATTTGAGCTGATTGCAACCTCTATAAAAATGCTAAAGCAGTGAATAAAATCGCTACTGCATTTCCTTTTAAGTTTTTTGAAGTTAAGTCTTGATGATTTATCGATTTATTTATTTCTAATAATATTTAAATTCCATAAACCTTTCTTGACTCAAGATGAAGTCAATTTTTTAGTTGATACTTGCTTAAATAGTTTTCTATAATCTAGACATAGACAAGCAAACATTAATACGAAAAGGATCGACCTTAATCTAAAATCTAAATTCTAATCCCGATAGTCCTGCCAAGCTGCAGGCATGGTATCGGGACTAAATTCTAAATTCTAAAATAACATGTCCTATTTCTTCACCTCAGAATCCGTTTCAGAAGGCCATCCCGATAAAGTAGCCGATCAAATTTCAGATGCATTGATTGATCATTTTTTAGCGTATGATGCGCAATCCAAAGTAGCTTGTGAAACTTTGGTAACCACCGGACAAGTAATCCTTGCCGGAGAAGTAAAAACCGAAACTTTTTTGGATATTCAATCCATAGCCCGTCAAGTTATCAATCAAATTGGCTATACCAAAAGCGAATACATGTTTGACGGTAATTCCTGTGGTATTTTATCATCCATACACGAGCAAAGTCAGGATATCAATCAAGGTGTAGAACGCACCAATCCGGAAGATCAAGGTGCCGGTGATCAAGGGATGATGTTTGGATATGCCACCAATGAAACCGAAAACTACATGCCATTGGCTTTGGATTTGGCACATGCCTTATTGATTGAATTAGCAGCTTTGAGACGCGAAAATACAGCCATTAAGTATTTACGTCCCGATGCAAAAAGTCAGGTGACTTTGGAGTATGCTGATGACAACAAACCGGTGAGAATTGAAGCCATTGTGGTTTCAACCCAACACGATGAGTTTGATACCGATGTGCCCATGTTGGCTAAAATCAAATCGGATATCATTGAAATTTTAATTCCAAGAGTGAAGGAAAAATATCCCCAATACAAACATTTATTCAATGATGCTATCAAATATCACATCAACCCAACCGGTAAGTTTGTGATTGGTGGTCCACACGGCGACACTGGTTTGACGGGTAGAAAAATCATCGTTGATACCTATGGAGGTAAAGGAGCACATGGTGGTGGTGCGTTTTCCGGGAAAGATCCCAGTAAGGTAGATAGAAGTGCTGCTTATGCAACCCGACACATTGCCAAAAATCTAGTTGCTGCAGGTTTGTGTGATGAAGTATTGGTACAAGTGAGTTATGCCATTGGAGTTGCCCAACCAACCTCCATCAATGTCAATACCTATGGAACTGCTAAAGTTAATATGAAAGACAGTGAAATTGGAAAAATAGTAGAAGGTATTTTTGATATGCGTCCTTATTTTATAGAACAACGTTTGAAATTGAGAAACCCAATTTATCTGGAAACTGCTGCCTACGGTCATATGGGTCGTAAGAATGAAGTTGTAACCAAAACTTTCAACAAAGGAAGATCAAATGAAAAGCGTGTAGATGTTGAATTGTTTACTTGGGAAAAGCTGGATTACGTAGATGTCATCAAACAAAAATTTGGAATATAAATTCAAGAAAATATATTTTTTGACTTAATAAATTGCCATTTAGCTGAAAATTATGTGATAAAAATTACATAGTTCAAAATTGTTTTATATATTCGTATCGATTTAATAATATTTATTTATTTAAAATTATACGGTATGGATTTTATTTTGCAACCTTGGAGTTGGTATGTAGCCGGTTTTTTCATCGCATTGGTTACTTTTCTCTTATTTTATTTCGGAAAACATTTGGGGGTTTCCTCCAATTTAGAAACAGTTTGTTCCTTGATGGGAGCCAGAAAAATTTCTGACTATTTTAAATTTGATTGGAAAAGTAAGAAATGGAATATGGTTTTCGTTTTAGGATTAATTGTTGGTGGATTTATTTCCTCCCAATGGTTAACTCCTTCAGAAAAGATGAATCTGAATCCCAAAACTGTAGAAGAATTGAAAGCCTATGGAATAACCGATGCTGGAGAGAAATTCTTACCCGAAGCTTTGTTTGCTGTTGAAAACTTATTTGATGTAAAGGTTATTTTGGTTTTAATAGTTGGAGGTTTTTTAGTTGGATTTGGAGCAAGATATGCAGGTGGTTGTACTTCTGGACATGGAATTGTCGGGATGAGTAATTTTGAAATTCCATCACTTATTGCTGTAATTGGATTTTTTATTGGAGGTATTTTTATAACCTGGTTGGTTTGGCCTTATATTTTCAAATTCTTATTAGGTTAATCAATTCTTAATATAAACTTATTAAAATTTAAAAAATGAAGTTAGTAAAATATTTGTTGGTCGGAATTATATTTGGTATAACTTTGAGTAAAGCCGAAGTAATTTCTTGGTTTAGAATTTATGAAATGTTCAAATTTCAATCCTTTCACATGTTTGGGGTCATTCTGACCGCTATCGCTATCGGAATAGGGGTTATGAGATTGTTCAAAAAGGGAATTATTAAGGATATGAACGGGAATCTTATAGAGGTTGCTCCCAAGAGTAAAGGGAATTACCGCGCCATTCTCGGTGGTATATTCTTTGGAATGGGTTGGGCTATTGTAGGTGCTTGTCCCGGTCCCATGTATATATTGTTGGGTAAAGGCGTTGTAGCCATACTCATTGTCTTGTTAGGCGCACATCTTGGGGCATTATTTTACGGGATGAACAAACATCGATTACCTCATTAATTAAGTTTGTTTTATCCTAATCAGTTTTTTTAAGATGCCAGTATCAAAAGATATTTTTCAAAAATTAAGTCAATTGTTTGAAGAAGATGTTGTACACAGGTTGACAACCAATATATCACTCAAGTCAGTTCCCGAAGGAAAAGTTATAGTTGAAATTCGAGATAAAATTGTCATTGTTCCACTTCTACTAGAAGGAAGGATTAAAGTAGAGCGAAGAGATGGCGAAGGAAATGGGGTTTTATTACATTACATCCGTCCTATGGAGGTATGTCCGATTTCATTTTTTTATGGTTTTAGCAATAAAAATAGTGATTTGCGATGTACCGCAGATACACCTATAACTTATTTATCTATTCCTATTGAAAGAGCGATTTCATGGTATCAAAAATTCCCTACTTGGCGTGATTATTTGGCGCGTTTAACCCAACTTCAACATGCCAAACTAATCAAGAGTTTTGACGATATCATCTTCAACGATTTAAGTTCCCGATTGGTACATTACATACAAGAAGCATTAGCTTATGAAAACACACATACTTTGTTTTTGAAACATCAGGATATTGCGTTGGATTTAAAAGTTTCGCGAGAAACCATATCCAGAATTCTAAAGAAAATGGAACATGAAGGCAAATTAATTTTGGGAAGAAACAGGATAACGGTTTTAAACCTAAATTAGAAATCATCCAATCGACTGGCATCCAATCGAACAAAAATGAAAAGTAAAATGGTGAATGACCACAAGGATGATCCACCATAGCTGATAAATGGAAGTGGAATTCCAACTGTAGGTAGGATGTCTAATACCATTCCAATATTGATCGCAAAATGCGTAAAAAATATTGCCGCAACACTATAACCGTAATAACGGTTGAACTTTGATTTTTGGATTTCAGCCTTATACAACAATCTCAATATAAGCCCTAAAAAAAGTAAAATCACAAAACTACTTCCCAAAAAACCAAATTCCTCCCCAATGGCACTGAAAATATAATCGGTATATTGCGCCGGTACAAATTTGCCATTCGTTCGATCACCGTCTAAAAATCCTTTACCTGTAAATCCTCCCGAGGCTATAGTCTGTATGGATTGATCATTGTTATAGCCATAAGTTTTTTTCAATTCACGTATCTTTTCAGGACTATTTTCCAACCTCAACCACAGTTCAATTCGGTCTTGGTGATGTGGTTCCAATACTTTTTTAAAAGCAAAATCACTTCCAAAAACCAATATGGTAACACTTAAAAACCCTCCAATAACAATAGGTAAATTACGTCTAAAAAATAAAGGTTGACGTTTTACGGCATAATAAATCAGTAATGCAAAAATACCGTAAACAGCAATCAAAGTAATTCCTACTCCAAATCTCACTGTTATTAAAAACAAAACCGATATTCCAATTAATGTGTAAAAAAACTGTAAAGACAATCCCTTTCTCAACAAGACGAAAATAAAAGAGAAAAAAACTAAAGCAGAACCCACGTCTTTTTGAATCACAATTATTGCAATAGGGATAAAAAGGATTAACAAGATATATTTCAAATCTTTAAACTTTTTCAAATCAAAAAGATTGTCACCTATCATACTGGAAACGGCTAATGCCGTGGTAACCTTTACAAATTCAGAAGGTTGTAGGGTGAATCCTCCTATCGAATACCAATTGGTCTGACCATTGATGTTTTTTCCAAAAACAAATAAACCCAGAAGCATGACAATAGAAATAATATAAAAAATTCCAGAATACCGTTCGTAAAATTGGTTTTCAATGGAAAGAACAAAAACAATTAGTACCACACTCATACCAATCCACAACAATTGCTTGCCATATGATTCTTTAAAATTAAAAATATCACTAAAAGTATCGGGACCGGTAACCGCAAAAATCGTAAACCAACCTATGATGACCAATGCCATATAGAGAAAGACCAGAACCCAGTCCACATAAAGATTTTTACTATTTTGAGGTATCATTTAATTGTAGAAGCGATTTGTGATAATTGTATTGTTCTTTATATAAATCTATATTATGAATCGCATCGGCTTTGGATGGATTTGTTAAGCTGTCTCTTAAATATTTTTCAATCATCAAACTTGATATGGGAGCAGCAATGCGGGAACCAAAACCTCCATTTTCCACAAAAACAGCAATAGCAATTTTGGGATTGTACTTGGGAGCAAAAGCTATAAAAATTGAATGATCTTCTAAAGTAATTTTTTTTCCATTTACTTTGATAAAATTTTCGGCTGTACCGGTTTTACCACATATTTCAATCCCTTTGACTTGATGCCAAAATGCGGTTCCTCCAGGTGTTTCAAAAACCATTTGCATACCATCAACAACTGGTTCAAATAAATGCGGATCTATACCGGTTTCTTTACGCTTGGTGTATTTTGGATCTGTAATGGGTTTTTTGTCGATTTCCTTTACCACATGTGGCGTTATGTAAAATCCTCGGTTGGCGACGGTTGCCACCATATTGGCTAGTTGTATGGGTGTTGCCAATATTTCACCTTGACCTATGGCATTGGAAATGGTAGTTGAAGCTCTCCAGTTTTTTTGAGGATAAAAGTGATTGTAATAATCGGCAGTAGGAATCAAACCTTTTTGTCCAATAGGTAAATCAACACCTAAATATTCACCCAAACCAAATTTTTTGATTGTTTCACTCCATTTGTTCAAACCTACTTGTGGATTGATGAATTTTTCCAAAGATCTTTTATAAGTAATGGCAAAATACGAGTTACAAGATCTGAAAATTCCTTCCCGTATAGAAATGGGTCTTCCTCCGGTTCCACAGTGACACGCCATAAAACTATGTGGCCCACTTCCATATTTGTAACCACCATAACACGAGGTAGTTGTTTCTTCAGTCATCGAACCTAAATGCAATGCCGCTAAGGCACTTACAATTTTGAAAGTCGAACCGGGTGGATATTGAGCTTGCAAACTTCTGTCAAATAATGGTTTGTCAAATTGATCCAAATACATCCGATTAAAATTAACCGATCTTTCTCTACCAACCATAATATTTGGATCGTAACTTGGCGCAGTTACCAATGCCAATATTTCTCCGGTGGAAGGTTCAATAGCAACAATTCCACCTCTTTTATTGGCCAATAGCCATTCTCCAAACTTTTGTAATTCCAAATCCAAAGAAAGGGTTAAATCATTTCCTTGTATAGCCAAGGTGTCATAAAGTCCATTTTTATAGGCTCCAACTTCAATGTTGTGAATGTTTTTATTTACAAATTTTACTCCTTTAACGCCTCTGAGTTCTTCTTCATATTGTTTTTCAACGCCTTGTGTCCCGATTAATTCCCCCATTTGATAATAAGGGTTTTTGGCTATTAAGTCTTCATTAACTTGGCTGATATAACCCAAAACATTTGCTGCAATAGGATGGGGATACATGCGTAACATGCGTTTTTGGATGTAAAATCCTTTGAACTGAAACATTTTTTCCTGAAGTGCCGCATAATCTTCCTTGGTTAATTGGTCAACAAAAATGGAAGCCTTTCTCGGAGAATATTTGGTGGCTTTCTCCATTTTTTTTAGGAAGTAATTCTTGTCAATTTTCAATAAGGAACAAAAACTCAAAGTATCCAATGCTTCTACTTCATTTGGGACAACCATGATATCATAAGATATGAGGTTGTTTACCAGAAGTTCGCCATTCCGATCATAGATAAATCCCCTATTGGGATAATCATATTTTGCTGTGACGGAAGAATTGTTGAGTGGATTATTTCTATAAGTGCCATCAATTACCTGAAGGTAAAACAATCGCATGAGTAGTATTGCACCACTAATGATTGTAAGTATAAATAATATGCCACCTTTTTTACCAAGCATTTGACTTTTTTTTCAAAAATATTTGAAGGGCAAAGCTAATCAAAAGGCTTGTTAAAATGGTTGTTAAAAATGTTTTTAACAATACAAATCCAAAACGGTGAAATGAGAATTGTTCTAATAAATAAACTAGAAAATGATGTGTAAAGGAAACGATCAATATCCATACTACCTGTATGGAATTGCCAATTTGAAGTATATCTATTGTTTCTTCATCTCCCAAGCTGCTACCTTTGACAAATCTCAAAAAAAACAATCTAAAATAGGAGACAAATACCAAAGAAAAAGTATGTATGCCACCTTCGTTTGAAAGCATATCTATAAAAAGTCCCAATATAAAAGATGCCCAAAGAATCGAAGTCTTGTTTTTGTAAACGGGAAAAACAAAAACGAAAACAATGTATATCATAGGGTTCACAAACCCAAATAAATTGATGTGATTAAAGATTACTTCTTGTAAAATAGGAAGTAAAAGGATAAGGAATCCATATTTTAAAATGTCTTTATTCATTTTCTGTCTGGGTTTCCAAATTCTGTTGCTCGTCTCTATATTTATTTGTCACAATATATACCGTATGTAAAGCACTGAAATCGGCAAATAGTTTGACATCAATTCTCTCAAATGTTTTATTGGCATAAGTGACTTTCGAAATTACACCTACCGGTATCTGTTCTGGAAAAAATACAGATTGTCCACCTGTAACAATGGAATCTCCTTTTTTGATATCGGCTTGAATCGGAATATCCCATAACTGTGTTTGTGTATAGGATTTACCATTCCACATCAAACTTCCAAAATGGTAATTTTTTTTAAATTTGACGTTGATACTGGATTTAGAATTGAGAATGGTCATGACTGTACAGAAATGTTTGGAAACATTTAAAGTAATACCCACAATTCCATTGGGTAGAATAACACCCATATTGGGTTGTACACCATCGACCGAACCTTTATCTAAGGTTATGGTGTTGTCTCTTTTTAAGTATGAATTTTTAATGACTTTGGCTACAATGTAGGAATATTTTTTTGCAGTATCTTGGAAGACAACAGTCGGAGGCACCTGCAATTGCTTGTATTTTTCCAACTCGTTTTTAAGGGAAACATTTTCCTTAACCAAATTATCATTCTTTTCTTTTAATCCGAAGTAGCTGTGAATTTGTTCAGATTTTTTCAATAAATTACCACTAATTCTGTGCGAAGATGTGATGTACTTACTTTGTTGATAAGAATGCGTTTGGAAAATCAATATAAATGCAACAAATTCAAGAAACAGAAACAAGAGCAAAATCCTGTTTTTGGAAAAGAATTTGAAGATTTGAAACATAAATAGCGATTATATTTTGGAATAAGAAATCTATGATTTTTATTCACATTCAAAAAAAGAGTTTGAAGTAACTTAAGATTGTATTAAATGAGAATACTGCCGTATTTTTCGCGTTCTTTCAACGCAATACCGGTACCTCTTACTACTGCTCTTAATGGATCTTCGGCTACATATACCGGTAAATCTGTTTTTCGGGAAAGACGTTTGTCCAAACCTCTGAGCATTGAACCACCTCCTGCTAAATAGATACCTGTATTGTATATATCAGCAGCCAATTCAGGTGGTGTTTGAGAAAGCGTTTCCATCAAGGCATCCTCTATTCTGACAATGGATTTATCCAATGCTTTGGCAATTTCTCGGTATGAAACATGAATTTGTTTGGGTTTGCCACTCAATAAGTCGCGCCCTTGGATATACATGTCTTCCGGTGGATTTTCCAAACTTTCAGTAGCTGAACCAATTTGAATTTTGACCAATTCGGAAGTGCGTTCGCCAATGTATAAATTGTGTTGGGTTCTCAAATAATAGGCAATATCATTGTTGAATACATTTCCGGCCACTTTTATCGATTTGTCAACTACAATTCCGCCTAAAGCAATAACTGCAATTTCAGTTGTTCCTCCACCAATATCTATAATCAAATTACCTTTGGGTTGCATGATATCAATTCCAATTCCGATTGCAGCTGCCATAGGTTCATGTATCAATTTCACTTCTTTTCCTTTCATCTTTTCAGCCGAATTGTAAACGGCTCTTTTTTCTACTTCAGTGATTCCGGATGGAATACAAATAACCATTCTCAAAGAAGGTTGAATAAAACGATCTTTAATCGATGGAATACTTTTGATAAATTCTCTTATCATTTCTTCTGAAGCATCAAAATCAGCAATTACACCATCTTTCAGTGGCCATATGGTTTTGATGTTTTCGTGGGTTTTACCTTGCATCAACAATGCTTCTTTCCCAACCTTGTATATCTTACCCGTTGTTCTGTCTTTGGCTACAATAGATGGACTGTCTACCACAACTTTTCCATTGTGAATAATCAATGTATTGGCTGTGCCTAAGTCAATTGCTATCTCTTCCGTTAAAAAATCAAAAAAACCCATTTCTGTTTGATATTATCTATTGATGTTAGTGTCGTATTAATCTGCAAATCTAAATAAAAAACTTATTAATTGAACATGTTTAAAATTAATTGTTTGAAGTATTTATGATTAAAATGTTAACCGAATTGAACTAATTTAAAAGTTATTCCAATTCACCCCTAAACTATAAACTTTAAACTATAAACTTTAAACTTTAAACTCAAAAAGTATCTCCTATTTCTTTCAATTTTTCTGTGTTTTCTGTCATCTGAAGTTCGTCGATGATCTTGAGTAAATCACCATTCATGATGCTATCCAAATCATAAATAGTCAGATTGATTCGGTGATCTGTAAATCTGCCTTGAGGATAATTGTAGGTTCTGATTTTAGCAGAACGGTCACCACTGGTTACAAGTGTTTTACGTTTGGCAGCTTCTTCTTCCTGTCTTTTGGCCAATTCTCTTTCATACAATCGAGAACGCAATACTTGAAATGCTTTGTCTTTGTTTTTATGTTGAGATTTTTGATCCTGACATTGGGCAACCAAACCGGTAGGAATGTGGGTCAATCGAACCGCCGAATATGTTGTATTTACCGATTGGCCTCCAGGTCCCGAAGAACAGAAAAAGTCAACCCGAACGTCGGCAGGATTGATTTCAATGTCAAATTCTTCAGCTTCGGGTAAAACCATGACTGTAGCAGCCGAAGTGTGAACTCTACCTTGGGTTTCGGTTTGAGGTACTCTTTGTACCCGATGTGTTCCCGATTCAAATTTCATAGTTCCGTAAACATCTTCTCCACTTACACTAAAAATTACTTCTTTGAAACCACCCGAAGTTCCTTCATTTAAATCAACCAACTCGGTTTGCCATCCTTGATTGGCGCAGAATTTTGTGTACATTCTATACAAGTCTCCGGCAAATATACTGGCTTCGTCTCCTCCGGTACCGGCTCTGATTTCAACCATGACATTCTTAGCATCTTCTGGATCTTTGGGAACCAACATCATTTTAATCTCTTCTTCCAAAAGGGGTAATTTGATTTGCGCTTCTTCAATTTCAGACTTAGCCATCTCAATCATTTCGGCATCGGTCTCAGATTTTATAAGATCTTTGGCTTCAGCCAACGAATTAACATAAGATTGATATGCTTCAATCTTTCTAATTACTTTACTTAAATCTTTATACTCTTTATTGATTTCAATATATCGTTTTTGATCGGAAATAATATCCGGTTGTATAATCAAGTCGGATACTTCGTCAAAACGTTGTTTTACAATTTGTAGCTTATCTAACATACCTTGAATTTTGGAGCGGCAAACATACAATTTTATCCTATTTCAGTCAAAAATTTGGCTGATGTATTTTAATAATTTGTCAAAAAACACAATATTATATCTTTCAAAGTGTTAAGTGTAGGTAAAGTTGGGTTTTGGAACCGACAAATTGTCAACAAATTGACGTTTTTGTTTGCAACTGACATCAGCATTACAAAAGAATTCAATACATTTGCAAACCTAAATTTTGACATGATTAAATATCGGTTATTTATATTAATATTTCTTTTTATTGTATCCGTACAAGCGCAACTGTTGAACGAAATAGGTTTTTTCGGAGGCGGAGCCAATTATAGCGGTGATATTGGAGATGAGACTTATATCAAACCCAATACACTTGCCGGTAGTTTGATTTACAGAAGAAATCTCAATACCCGATTGACACTTAGAAGTACTTTAAGCCTCTATCCAATTGCAGATGACGATGCCAATTCTTCCAATCCGGTTAGACAGGATAGGGGATACAGTTTCAATAATACCCTGATTGAATTCAGTGCTGGAGTTGAAATCAATTATTTGGATTATGATATTACAACCTATGAATATGCCTATACACCCTATTTGATTTTTGAAGCTGCAGCTTATCATTATAATGTAGTGAGCAGTGTTGCTCCAGATGGAACTTATAACTATGCATCTGAAATTGGTTATGCACTTCCCATAGGTATTGGATTTAAACAACGAATAACCCGTAATTTTGGTTACAGTGTCGAATTGAGAGCTCGCTATTCCTTGGCTGATAATCTTGATTTCAGTGACGAAAATATACCCCAACTCAATTTTGGAAACCCTGATCATGGAGATTGGTATTTCTTTTCAGGAATAGGACTTACTTATTCTTTTGGAAGACCACCATGTGCTGTGCCACCACGTTATTAATATGGAAAAATACGGATTAAATACTTTGGATAAAATTCCTCACCATGTAGCCGTTATCATGGATGGCAATGGTCGTTGGGCCAAACAAAAAGGTAAAATCAGAATTTTTGGACATCAAAATGGAGTGCAATCAGTGAGAGAAACGATTGAAGCTGCTGCTGAAATTGGAATACAATACTTGACACTTTATGCTTTTTCTACCGAAAATTGGAATAGACCCAAAACCGAAGTTGATACCTTGATGAACCTGCTTGTAAGCTCTCTTAAAAGTGAGTTGAAAACCTTACAAGACAATCAAATTCAACTCAAAGCCATTGGGAATATTGAACAATTACCCCAGAAAGCTCAAAAAGGATTGAATGAAGTGATTCAATTGACTGCAAATAACAAACGAATGGTGCTCAATCTTGCTTTGAGTTATGGTTCGCGTTTTGAAATTTTGGAGGCAGTTAAGAGTATTTCTAAAAAAGTTGTTAATAATGAGTTGTTAATTGAAAATATTGACGAAAAAACCATAAATAATCATTTATATACATTTTCTTTGCCTGACGTAGATTTTTTGATCAGAACAAGTGGCGAACAGAGAATAAGTAACTTCTTATTATGGCAAGCCGCCTATGCTGAATTGTATTTTACAAATACGCTATGGCCCGATTTTAAAAAGAAAGATTTTTATGAAGCTATTACTGAATATCAAAAAAGAGAACGTAGATACGGAAAAACAAGTGAACAAATTATCAAAAATGAGTAGTTTTAAACAGATCATCGCATTGTTAACAGTAATTCTTTTTACACAAGTTGCCAATGCTCAAGAATTAAATTTTATAGTTAAAGATTCAACAGAATTTGTAAGCGGAAAAGATTACATTTTAGGAGATTTTACAATAGTTGGATTGGAGCGCTTTAGCGAACAAACCGTAAAAGTACACTCGGGCTTAATCAAAGATTCTAGCATCAAATTACCGGGAGATAAATTGACTAGTGCGATTAAAAGATTGTATGAAACCAAACAATTCAGTAAAGTTGATGTGTTTTTGACCAAAATTGAAGATGGTGTTGCCTATTTGGAAATTGAAGTTGTAGAATTACCTCAATTGGATAAAATGGTATTTGCCAATACCAACAATACCAAAACGAAAACACTTCAAGAAGAAGTCAAAATAAAAGCCGGCGATATGGTTACCGACAATTTACTGGTAACAACTAAAAATTTCTTTCAAGAAAAATATAAAAAAGACGGATTTTTAAATGCTAAAGTTTCGATTGATACCCGAAAGTCTGAAAAACCAAATGCGGTTGATTTGTTGGTCAACATAGACAAAGGTGAAAAAGTGAAAATTAATAAAATTAACTTTCACGGAATTGATAAATTCAGTTCTAAAAAACTTAAAAAACAAATGAAAAAAACCAAACAAAAAATGTTTGGACGCGTTTGGAAAAAATCCAAATTTATCGAAACAGAATATAAGAATGATTTACAAAATATCATTGATGCTTATAGTGAGAAAGGATTTAGAGACGCCATCATCACCGATAAAAAGATTACTAAAAACGCCAATAATACAATTGATTTAGATATTTATATAGAAGAAGGAGCCAAGTATTATTTTGGAGATATTGATTTTATTGGAAATACAGTTTATTCTGATGAACAATTGCAAAGATTCTTGAAATTGGATAAAGGTGATGTTTACAATTCTAAAGTATTGAAAGAACGCGTTTCAGGAGATGGAACTCCAGATTCTGAAGATATTCAAACTTTTTATTTAAATAATGGTTATTTATTTGCCAATGTTACTCCGGTTGAAACCCGAGTGTTCAATGATTCTATCAATATTGAGGTAAGAATTTACGAAGATGAAGTGGCAACCATTCGAACTGTTACCGTAAATGGAAACGAACGTACCAATGACCATGTTGTGTATAGAGAGTTGAGAACCAAACCGGGGAATTTGTTTAGTAAAGAAGATATCATTCGATCTGTTCGTGAAATTAGTCAATTGGGCTTTTTTGACGCAGAAGCAATTTCTCCTGATGTGAAACCCAATTCTATCGATAAAACCGTTGATTTAGATTACAACGTTGCCGAAAAAGGATCCAGTCAAATTGAATTACAAGGTGGTTATGGCGGTAAGTCTTTTATTGGAACTCTTGGACTTACTTTCAACAACTTCTCTATTAAAGATATATTCAAAAAAGATGCGTATCAACCACTTCCTATGGGTGATGGTCAAGCATTATCACTGAGATTACAAAAAAGTAAATTTTACAGTACTTACAGTTTTTCTTTTACCGAACCATGGATGGGTGGTAGAAAACCTAAGTCGTTGTCTTTTTCAGTTTACAATTCACGTCAGTTTGGTTATACTTCCAATTATAATGTTAATAAGGATCAAGGGTTGAATATTTGGGGTGCTAGTTTCGGATTGGGCCAACGTTTGAAATGGCCGGATGATTATTTCCAATTATCACAATCAATAGGATACCAAAGATATGAGTTGAATAATTACAAAGCTATTGCAAGTTTGTCTTTTTCAGATGGGGTTTCCAATAACTTGAGTTACAATATTGTTTTTTCCAGAAGTTCTTCTGGGCCAAATCCTATTTTCCCTATGTCAGGTTCAGAATTTAGTATAGGATTCAAAGCCACTCCACCTTTCTCCTTAATCAGTGGAAAGGATTATACCGAAATGAATGATGAAAATAAATACAAATGGCTTGAATATTATAAAACTACTTTTAAAGCCAAATGGTATACGCCATTATACAAAAAATTAGTTTTGATGACCAATACAGAATTTGGTATTTTAGGCTATTACAATAAAGATATTGGTTATTCCCCCTTTGAAAGATACATTGTGGGTGGAGATGGTTTAGCACAATATAGATTTGACGGAAGTGAAACCATTGGTTTGAGAGGTTATGAGAATGGAAGTTTATCTAATGCTTCAGATGGTGGAACCATGTATAATAAGTTTACAATGGAACTCAGATATCCAATTACCTTAAAACCGACTGCATCTATTTATGCAGCAGCTTTTGTAGAAGCTGGAAATTCATACAAAGGTATTGAAAACTATAATCCATTTTATTTGAAACGTTCTGCAGGAGCTGGATTGAGAATATTTATGCCTCAGTTTGGACTTTTGGGAATAGATTTTGCGCATGGATTTGATGCATTACCGGGCACTAATGAGAAATCAGGTTGGCAAACCCATTTTATCATTGGACAACAGTTTTAATGATTTGATTGAATGATCGATGTCCTTGTGATATGGTTTTTTCAAGTATAAAGTTTTGGATTATAGTCACATGTCTTACGATAAACGCATACAATAATTTGTTAATTTTTGAGTTTTTTTGTTTAAGTTTGTCAATTGATAATTTTGGCACGATTTTTTCTAATTAACACCACACAGAGTTATGACTAAAAAAGTTCTTTTCATAGCGTTAGGGTTTGTAATGACTCTTGGGCTTTTTGCTCAAAAACCACAGCGCATCGCTTTTATTGATATGGAATATATTTTGGAAAATATTCCAGATTATCAAAATGCTCAATCTCAATTAAATCAAAAAGTGACCAAGTGGCAGGAAAATATTGCTGATAAGCAACGTGAATTGGATCAAATGAAATCCAATTTGAGTAATGAAAAAGCATTGTTGACCAAAGACTTGATTGAAGAACGAGAAGAAGATATCTCCATCAAATCAGATGAGTTGAGAACACTTCAAAATAAGTATTTTGGAACCAACGGTGATTTATTTATGTTGAGACAACAATTGGTTAAACCTATTCAGGACCAAGTATTTAATGCTATTCAGGAAATAGCGGTCAATAGACAATACGACTTTGTTTTGGATAAATCCAGTGATTTAATCATGCTGTATTCCAATGAAAAATATGACATCAGTGATATGGTTGTCAAAAGTATTACTCGAACTGAAAAACAAAATGATTTAAGAGATAAACAAGCTGAAGCTAAAGGTAATAATGTTGAAGGTGAACAAATATTAACGGAAGCTCAAGAAGAAAGACAAGAGGCTTTAGAAGCTCAAAAAACAGAACAAGAAACTAAAAAGAAAGAACTTCAAGATAAAATTGAAGCGCAGAAAGCAGAAAGAGCCAAACAAAGAGAGGAACAACTCAAAGCCATTGAGGAAGCTCGTCAAAAGAAATTATTAGAACGAGAAGAAGCACGTAAAAAACTAGAAGAAAAAAAAGCAGCCGATCAAAAGGCTAGAGAAGAAAAACAAAAACAAGGTTAACAATAAAAAACAATAACAATTAAAAACAAGTATTTAAAATGAACACAATTAAAAAGGTTTTATTAGTAGCAATGATTACTTTTGGATTTGGAATGGTCCAAGCTCAAACTAAAGTGGCACATATTGACAGTGATGAATTAGTAGCAGCAATGCCTGAAACTAAAGCACTTCAAGCCAAATTGGAAGTGTTGGGAAAATCATACAACGATGAAGCCGCTAAAAAAGAAGCTGAATTGAAAGCCAAATTTGAAAAATATAATGCAGAATTTGAAGGACAAACTGAATTAGTTAATACTGAAAGAACTAAAGAAGTACAAGCTGATGCTCAAAAAATCGAAAGTTTTAAAAACGAAGCTTACAAAGATCTTCAAAAACAAGAAAATGAAGGTTTGATGCCAATTTTAGAAAAAGCTCAAAAAGCTATCGAAGAAGTTGCCGCAGCACAAGGATTTGAATATGTAATCAATGCCAAAACTTTAATCGTAGCCAAAGGGAAAGATCTTTTACCAGATGTAAAAGCCAAATTGGGAATCAAAGAATAATTTGATAAATAAAAATACAGAAAACCGTTCGAAAGAGCGGTTTTTTTTATTTTTGTATATATGAAATGAGCCATAACAATTTGTGTTGAAACCTATCGTGAACGAATAGGGTAAAGTGTTTTGTTCACATAGATATAGGGAATCGAGACCAATAACTTAATAACCTAATAACTTAATATTCTCATTTAACAGATTATCATAACATTACAATATTACATACACATGAAATGACCATAAGATAAGCATCATACCAACCGAAATGTTTATTTAGGTCATTCCACTCGCCTCGCTGCGAAGCGGGTCTGACCATTAAAAATAAATTATTATAAACAGATGAAATAGCCATAAGATTAACATCATACCAATCGGGAATGATTAAATAGCTATTACACTCGCCTCGCGAAGCGGGTGTGACCTATAAAAAACAATAAATTTAAACACATGAAACATCTAATAACTATTTTATTTTCGATTACTGCTTTGCAAGTCATACATGCTCAAAAAGTAGAAATCCTAAATTTAGAATCCAAGGAATCTTTCAGAGGTTTGAGTGTGGTCAATGATTCTGTGTTATGGGTCAGTGGAACGCATGGTACTGTTGGTAGGTCATGGGATGCTGGTAAAACTTTTCAATGGATGAAAGTGCAAGGTTTTGAACAAATAGATTTCAGAGACATTGAAGCATTTGATGAAAATACAGCTCTTATAATGGGGATTGCCGAACCGGCATATATTTTAAAAACGAAGGATGCAGGACAAAGCTGGCAGGTAGTCTATGAAAACCAAACCCTAGGCATGTTTTTGGATGCTATGGATTTTTACGACAATCAGAATGGAATGGTCATTGGTGATCCAATAGATGGAAAAATATTTTTGGCAAAGACCTTTGATTCCGGAGATTCTTGGAATCAAATCGACACCAAATCTTATCCAACTTTACTTAATGGCGAAGCTTGTTTTGCTTCAAGTGGCAGTAATATAGTTATGCTCAACAAAAGGAAGTTTGCTTATGTAACAGGAGGCATAGCATCCAATTTATACATTGGAAAAAAGAAAGTAAAATTACCCATAATACAAGGTAAAGAATCAACAGGAGCCAATTCTTTGGCGGTTAAAAATTCTAGTACATGGATGGTTGTGGGTGGAGATTTTTTACAAAAAGAGGAGCAAATTGAGCATGCTGTAGTTACTACAAATGCAGGAAAATCATTCTTAAAGCCTATCGAACCACCGCATGGATACAGAAGTTGTGTGAAATTTCTCAATGTTAAAACATGGATTACTTGTGGATTAAATGGTGTTGATATTACTACGGATGATGGTTTGCATTGGCAAAAAATATCTTCAGAAGGTTTTCACGTTTGTCAAAAAGCCCGAAACGGAAATGTTGTTTATTTTGCCGGTCAAGGTAAAATAGGTGTGTACCGCGAATAATTTGTATTTTTGTGCGTATGAGTTCAAATAATAATCCCATAGGTGTCTTTGATTCCGGAGTTGGAGGAACCAGTGTATGGCAAGAAATTATCAAATTATTGCCATTTGAAAATACTATTTATCTAGCCGATAGTAAAAACGCACCTTATGGAATCAAAAGCCAAGAGGAAATAATTGCCTTGAGTATAAAGAATACGGAATTATTATTAGAAAAAGGTTGTAAAATCATTGTTGTTGCTTGTAATACCGCCACTACCAATGCTATAGCTCATTTGAGATCGCATTATGATGTGCCTTTTATTGGAATCGAACCAGCCATCAAACCTGCCGCTTTACATACCAAAACCAATGCAGTGGGTATTTTGGCTACAAAAGGAACTTTAAGTAGCGAACTCTTTGCTAAAACTTCGGCTACTTTTGCTAAAGATGTGCAAATTGTAGAGCAAGTAGGTACGGGTCTAGTCGAACTCATTGAAGCCAATCAATTGGATACAAATGAAATGCACCAACTTTTGGAACAATATTTACATCCCATGATGGAAAAGCACATTGATTATTTGATTCTGGGTTGTACCCATTATCCTTATCTAATTCCACAAATTCAAGAAATTCTTCCCAAAAAAGTGACCATTATAGATTCGGGGGAAGCGGTGGCGCGTCAAACCAAAAATATTTTGGATCAAAATAATTTGCTTCATACTTCAAACCAATCAGGCTTGCATCTCATTTATTCCAATACGGATGTAACTACTTTAAAACATTTACTTAAAGACCTTAAAGTAAAAATGGAAATCAAAAAGAAAGATTTTTAACTTTCCCTGAAATTTCCATATTTCTAATTCAGTATATCAAGATTTAAGACCTACTTAAATAATCTTTTGAAATTCTTCCAAAGTGGTAATGTCTTCCTTCACAATACTTGTCAAATCAAGCATGGTAGGATCAATTAATTTGGTCAAACGCTTACTTTGGTTGAGTTTGATTTTTTCAAATAGATTTCTGGCATCACGAGCATTTCCAAAATTGGCATCTGCTGTTTCTACCCATTTTTCAAAGATTAAATACAACATGCTATCTACTTCCGGCTGCGCTACGTATTGTTCAGCTTTAAATTGGTTTTGAATAATTTTAAGAAGTTCGTCTACAGTATAATTTTCAAAGAAAAAGTAATTGGTAAATCTAGATTTTAATCCTGGATTGGTATCGATAAAACCTTTCATCTTATCGGTGTATCCGGCGATGATGACACAGAGTTTGTCTCTGTCGTCCTCCATTCTTTTGAGTAATGTTTCAATGGCTTCTTTTCCAAAATCTCCACCACCCGAATTATCACTCAAGGCATAAGCTTCATCTACAAATAAGATTCCATGCATCGCTTCGTCGATCAATTTATTGGTTTTAATCGCAGTATGTCCGATGTATTCACCGACCAAATCGGGACGTGAGCTTTCTATGACTTGACCTTTGGACATGAGTCCCAAACTCTTATAGATTTTACCCATCAATCTTGCCACTGTGGTTTTTCCTGTACCAGGAGGCCCATAAAATACACTGTGTAATGCCAGATTTTTTGAAGGAAGTCCACTTTGTCTGCGCATTTGTTCTATTTTGATAAAATCGGCAAGAGCGGCAACTTGTTGTTTGACGTTTTGCAAACCCACCAATTCATTCAATTCTCGCATTACATCTTCCAAAGTTTGTTCTTTTTGCTCAATGTAATGATCTTTAACTGCGGTTTCCAAATCTATTCTGTCGATGGTTCTCAATTGTTCATCACTCAAGTCTTTTTCCTTTGACAAACGGGAAGATTGGATTTTTAAGGCGTCTTCAAACAGGTTTCTAACTGTTCTAGCATTGCCAAAAAATTTATCTTTTGATTTGTATAAATATTCAAAATAGAGTTGTGCAAATTGTTCAGCTTCTGATGTAAGTTGGTGTTCGACATCAAAAACCAATTTTTTAAAAATGATTTGGAGTTCATCCGGTTTGTAATCTTCAAATTGAATATATGTATTGAAACGGGTTTTTAATCCCGGATTACTTTGGATAAAGTTTTTCATTTCATCGGTATAACCCGCAACAATAACCACAATTTTATCCCGATTATCTTCCATTTTTTTTAATAAAGTATCAATCGCTTCTTGACCAAAATCACTGTCAGAATCTTTGGATAAAGCATAGGCTTCGTCAATAAACAAAACCCCATCCATGGCTTTTTCTATGGCTTGCTGGGTTTTAGTAGCGGTTTGTCCAACAAACTCGGCTACCAATCCAGAACGATCTACTTCTACCAAATGTCCTTTTTGTAGGATGCCAATGGCTTTAAAAATTTTACCGATGATGCGTGCAACGGTAGTTTTTCCGGTTCCAGGACTACCTGTGAATACCAAATGATGCGACATATGGGCGGTACTCATACCTCTTTCTGCTTTGATTTTATTGAGATTGATCAGTGCTATGAGGTTGTTGACTTCTTCTTTTACAGCAGCCAAACCTGTCAATGCGTTGAGTTCGTTCATAGCTTCCTCAATACTCACATTGGGGATGTCTTCAAGGTCAATATCGTCACTTTCTTCTTCCTCTACGTATATCATAGAAGTGTAAACAATATTCCAATCTTCACCGTCGTGTTTGATGCTAGTTGGTAATTCACCTTCTTCATCAAATTTCTTTTCCAAATCACGGAAAGGAAACTTAGCTGGATTTATCAAACCTTGTGAATTCCAAGTATCGCAGACATGGTGAATCATCAACCAATTTTCACCATCAAACAATAAAGTGTGAATAAAGCGTTCTTCTTCCCAAATGGCATCAATTTCTTCATCCGGATAGGCTTCGTAAAAAGTATATGCTTGTTCTGTAAATAAAGTGTTCTCATCCATGACGACTAACCAAGCATCTCCGTAATGGCAATTGGTAATTTGATAACCTTCGTTGTACAAGGTATCAATTTCATCTTCGGGAAAATCACTGTTGTAAAACCACTGTTGGTCGCCTACGCCTTCTACATTTTGCATGACAATGAGCCAATTTTTTTCATCATAGCCGGTATGGGTGATTGAAAAACCGTCTTCCCAACCTTTTTCGATTTCTTTAGCGGGAATTTGTGGGGATAGATATACTCTTTGTTGTAATTCTCCAATATTTTTCATAAAACAAAAACCCCAAGTGTCCTTTCCAAAACCCATACTGTACACAACGTAATGATTGTCAAAATACCAATTAATTTGATCGGTAGTGATAGTCTTGGAGGTAAAAAAGACAACATCTTTAGTGGTATCTATTTCTTTTCTCAAACTCTTGATTTTGGATTTGATGCTTTGAATTGCCTCTAAACTTTTAGGATTTTCCGGGTCGGATTCCAAAGCTTTGTTGAAGTATTTGAGAGCATTTTCCAAATCTTCTTTTTCTAAATACATTTGGCCTATGTCAAAATTGCGTTGTCCTAGTTCGCTCAATTTTCCGGTTGAAAATATTCCCATTTTAATTTTGTTTTAATCAAACCAAACACACTCTCAACCGAAATTGAAAGTGTGTCTTTTTTAACAATTAATAATCACTATTTAGGTTATTTATAAAAGACGTAGTTTCTAAAGAATGCAATGGTAGCAGCTATAGTAACCAAAACAACCGAAAGTACGATGGCTGCAATGATAATCACCAACCCGAATCCTAACGAAGCAGTATCGGAACCCAAGTCTGATTCAACGGTTTTACTACCATCACTCCAAGTGATTTGGTTGTAATGTTGAGCTGCAGCCGCAGCTGCTCCGGCACCCATTAATGCAGCTATGATTCCTCCAAACATACCTCCAAACATGTTGCTTCTATTGGCAACTAAATAGGAAGGAGCAAAATTGGCAAAAATGTAGGCAATTGCTGGTAATGCTAATACGACAACTCCTGCTATACGACCTGCATCCAATATTTTCCATTGGATTAACATTACGGCCAATGGTACAATAAATGCAATAATTGTCAAAGCCTTATTACCGTAAAAACGTCGTTTACTTAAATCGTTTAGAACATCACCCAATTCATTCATTCTATTGGTAACAGCTTTGTCGGTAGGTTTTAAAGCTCTTGCTTTATCAAGTGCAGCATACGTGTCTACAAAATTCTTACGTGTGCTGGGTGAGCGGAATTCGTCTCCCGGAGTACCACCTACAACTTT
>JAABRF010000038.1 GCA_011391075.1 Flavobacteriia bacterium
GTTGCAGCTTCGCTGCAACCGTCGGCGATAATCTTGTCTAACATCATACGCTACAGATATTTAGTCCCTACGGGACTGCTACATTTAGGGTAACAATTGATGATATTATTTAAAGCCACAATATTTTAAGGGACTTTAATCAATGATTGTACTTCAATTTATTGCAATTCCTATTTTAACTTTATTAGCAGACCCTACTTAAATGAAATGCATTTTTTTCAATTTATTTCATTTGTTTTCAAAAACTCAAAACTATTTATCGTCAGATTCATCTTTTTTATCTTTATCATCTTCTTTGGAAGCTTTGTTCCAAATTTTAATTTTATCGGTTGGTTTTAAACCTTCTAAAATTTCCACATTGATTCCATCGGAAATACCGAGTTTCAAGAATTTTTTTTCGAATTTTTGATCGCCAACTTCAATTTCCACATAAGGTTTGTCGTCTTTTTTGTCAAATCTCAACAAAGATTCTTTGATGGCATAGATGGAATCTTTTTGTTCCAAAATGATGTTGGCGTTGGCGCTGTAGTTGGCTCGGATCATGTATTCCCCTTTGGTATCGACATCGGCTTTGATTTTAAATTGAACTGCACCTGATTCTTCAGTCCCTTTTGGGGCAACAAAAGTAAGGACTGCAGGAAATTTCACTTCTTGATAAGCGCCCAATTCCACGTCAATTTTAGTTCCTTTTAATAATTTACCTACTTCAGCCTCATCTACTTTGCCTTCAAAAATCATTTTGCTCATATCGGCGATGGTAGCAACGGTTGTACCTGCACTAAATGTATTACTTTCTATCACAGACATACCTTCACGTACCGGAATTTCCAATACGGTTCCTGAAATTTCAGCTCTGATATTGGTATTGGCTACATTTCCCATACCACTAGCAGTACCTTTTTGGATGATTTGCAAATCACTTATAGAAGAATTGTATTGTTCTTTGGCATTGTTATAACTCAAAGAATAGTTTTCAAATTCTTGTTTGGCAATGACTCCTTTATCAAATAGTGATTTATTGCGCTCATAAAGCACTTTGGCGTTGTCCAATTGCAATTTTGCAGCTCTAACACTGCTTTGCGCTCCATTTAATTGTTGCACATTAGGTACCACTCTGATGGTAGCGATTAAGTCCCCTTTTTTAACTTGAGCACCTTCTTCTACAAATATTTTTTCAATAATACCTGAAATTCTTGGTTTGATTTCAATTTCTTCCAATGGAATTACTTTGCCGGTTGCAACTGATTTTCTAACAATACTGGTTTTGAAAGGAGTTTCGGTTTCATACGTCACAGCCGATTTGCTATTTTTTTTACCAAACCAAATCAAAACAGCTATTAAAGCGATTCCTAGTAGCGAAAAGATGATTATTTTCTTCATTTCTAAATTTTGAGTTATTGAGCCTGCCTTCATGGCAAAGCCGGTTATTGACTTATTTACTTATTTATTAAATATTTTTTATAATTTATGCATATTTACTATATCTGCAAAAACTTGTATGTATTATTCATCTCGCAGCGCATCAATAGGTTTGATACTGGTTGCAATATTAGCCGGAATCAATCCGATTAATGTTCCCAAAATAATCAAGATTAATACTGCCAATAATACAATTGGAATATTAACGGTAGGATTCAAGAGCCAAGGGTCATCACCTGTAACTGCCGACGAATGGTCGATTAACATCAAAATCAATCCTCCAATGATAATACCCATTGCACCTGCAATACTGGTTAAGAAAACGGATTCCAATACAATTTGACCTTTAATTTCAGCAGGTTTGGCACCTAAAGCTCTTCTAATGCCAATTTCTTGGGTACGTTCTTTTACCGTTATAAGCAGTATATTTCCAATGGCAAAAACACCTGCAATCAAAGTTGCAATCCCTACAAACCATGTGAGAAATTGAATTCCGGTGATAAAACCGGTTACTTTTTTAAACATGGAACCTAAATTGAAACTTCCAAATGCCCGTTCGTCTTCAGGATCTACTTGGTGTAAATTTTTGAGTAATAACTTCACATCCATTTCTATCTGGGCAATATCGTATTCCGGTTTGCCTGTAATCATCATCCAACCGATATTATTTCCCATATTATAGACTTGTTGAAAAGTAGTAAAAGGGATGTGAATACCACCTTGTGGACCACCACCTTGCATAGTTGTTTGGTAGACCCCAATCACTTGATAATTGATGTCGTTGATTTTGACATATTGTCCGATGGGAAACTCTTCTTCTTCAAATAATTGATTGTAAGTATCTTCATCAATCACACAAACTTTTTTACGGTCATCTGTATCATTGTCATTTAAAAATCGACCATACAACATTGTTTTCTTTTCAACTTGATCCAAAATAGCGTAATCACCATATATCCCAATGGTTAAAGATTTTAAACCTCTTACCACCAAACTTTGATTTTGATTACGTGGTACCACGTACTGCCATCCTTCCAAGTTGTTTTTAATGGCTGTCACGTCAGTATCTTTCAATTGAATCGCGCGACCGGTTTGAAATCCTTTAAAGGGTTTACCGGTAGTTTGTGCCCAAACAAAAACACTGTTGGTAGCAAAATCTCCAAATAATTTATTGAAGTTATTTTCAATTCCTCTTGCTACACCTAATAGTGTAACCAATAACAAAACACCCCACATCACACCAAAAATGGTGATGATGGTACGCAATTGATTTTTTTTGATTCCCTCAAAAATCTCCTGCCAAGTATCCCGATCTGTTATAAATTTTAACATGGTTTGTATGTTGATCTTATTTTAACTTCCTCTTTTTATAAACTAGACACTATTCAATGCTTCGATAGGTTTGATACCGGCAGCTCTTTTGGCAGGTAAATATCCTGCAATCAGCCCTGAAACAACCAATAATACTGTTGCACCAATGACCACACCTCTACTTACGGAAGGATCGGTGATGAAATATTCTTCCAAAGTAGGTGCCATCCATTTTAATAGTCCCACACCGGTAACGAGTCCACTATATCCTGCCAAAGCCGTAATGAAAATAGTTTCTTGAATAATCATACCTACAATATTGGCAGGTGAAGCGCCTAAAGCTTTTCTAATTCCCAATTCTTTGGTACGTTCTTTAACCACATATACCATGATATTGCTGATTCCAACAATCCCGGCAATAAGCGTCCCCAATCCAATAATGAGAACAACTAGGTTGATTCCAAACATCATTTGTCCCACTTGTTGATTGGCTTCTGCCATATTTTGAACTCGAATCCCATTGGCATCTCTAGGGTCAATATCGTGTTTTTCTCTTAGTTTTTGTTGGATGTTTTTCCCAAATTGAATGGCTTCTGCATTACTCATCTCAGGATTAAAAGTCAGATTGATTTGATCCAAATCATCATTTCTTCCAAAAACACCTTGTGCTGTAGTTACAGGCATACATATAATTCGCTCTTCATTGTCTCCTCCAACATCCGAAAAAACACCTACTACTTTATAATTAATTCCTTCCAAAGCTATGTTTTTATCCAAAGCTGAATGTTCTCCAAATAAGTCTTTTTCTACCAATCTACCTATGACAATAACTTTGGATCGTCTTTCTACATCCAATTTAGAAATATATCTTCCATAATCAATTATGGTGTTTTCTAAAAATTGATGGTCGGGTAAAACACCTCTGATGCTGTAAGAACTAGATTCGTTTTGATAGGTAGCTTTTTGGAAATTGTAAATACGTGGACTTAAATATTGAATGTCGTCTCCAAACTCATTGATCAAAAAATCTATATCATCATCTTTCAATTGGATCTGACGGCCGGCTTGATAACCCTTGTATGCTTTTGAAGTTTTATCGGCTTGCACAAAGATGGCATTGTTGGCATCATCGGCAAATTCTTTTTTGAAAGTGTTTTGCAGACCGTTTCCTACTCCAAACAACAAAGTAAACAACAGAATAGCAAAAGCCACTGTAAACCCTGTAAGTAGGGTTCGCAATTTGTTTTTGCCAATTGCTTCAAATATTTCGTGCCAACGGTCTAGGTCAAACATCAGGTTGAAAGAGTTTAAGGTTTAAAGTTCAATGTTGATTGAAATATTATTTAGCTACTATTTCATCACTTACAATTAATCCGTCTTTTAAACGGATAATTCTATCACTCATACGGGCAACATCTTCTTCGTGCGTGATTACAATAATGGTCATGCCTTCTTTATTGATTTCTTTTAATAAATCCATAACGCTGTGTGAGGTTTCAGAATCCAATGCACCTGTAGGTTCATCGGCTAGGATTACTTTTGGATTTCCTACCAAAGCGCGCGCAATGGCTACCCTTTGTTTTTGACCTCCTGAAAGTTCATTGGGCAAATGATGTGCCCAACCTTTGATACCTACTTTGTCGAGATATTTCAAGGCTCTCTCATTTCTATCCTTGCGACTCATCCCTTGATAATACAAAGGTAGCGCGACATTTTCTTGTGCATTTTTATAATTGATCAAATTGAAAGATTGAAAGATAAAGCCCAAAAATTTGTTTCTCAAAATGGCCGCTTTGGTTTCATTTAAATTTTCAATTTTCTCATCGTTCAAATAATAGGTACCTTCATCGTGTGTGTCGAGCAAACCTATGATGTTTAATAGTGTAGATTTTCCCGATCCGGAAGCTCCCATAATTGACACGAATTCTCCTGCTTTGATATCCAAATCCAATCCTTTTAAAACGTGTAAAAATTCTTTACCCATTGGATATGATTTGTGTAAACCTTTAATTTGAATCATTGAATTTGCCATCAGTACGAGAAGGTTATTTTATGTAATTAATTTGGATTTGAAAAATATTTGGTATTTTTGAAATATGGTACCACAAGATATTTCTATTGTTTTTTTTGACGGGGTTTGCATTCTGTGCAATTCCTCAGTGCAATTGATTCTCAAAAATGATTGTAAACAATACTTTTATTTTGCGACACTTCAATCTGACGTAGCAAAGGAAGTTTTGTTACATTTACCTGAAGAAATTCGTCAAAAAGACAGTATTATTTTACGTGATAAGGGTCGTTTTTATGTGCAATCGGCTGCTGCTTTGCGCATTGGTTATCGTTTGGGCGGTTGGTGGTATCTCACTCAAATTTTGTGGATTTTTCCAACATTCTTTAGGGATTATATATATGGTCTAATTGCAAGAAATCGATATAAATGGTTTGGTAAAAAGGAACAATGTATGTTGCCTGATCCCAAATGGACTGCTAGATTTTTATAATGACTTCAATAAAAAGCATAAAAAAAACCGCCCTTGTGAGGCGGTTATTTTTTTAGATAGTGGAATTCAAATTATTTGTTTTCCATTTTATCTTTTAAGGCTTGTAAAGTTTCATTTACATCACCAAAGGTAGAAGTTTCGGCTTTCTCCACTTTTTTAGCAGCTTCTTTAACCGCTTTTTCTTCTTCTACTTGATAAGTAGCTGTGTGAGAAACGACAATTCTACGATATTCTTTACTGAATTCCAATACCATGAAATCAACTTCGTCACCTTTATTTAATTTGCTACCGTCTTCTTTTACCATATGACGGGTAGGGATAAAGGCTTCAACACCATCTTCAAACGAAACTATAGCTCCTTTGTCGATTTTTTCTTTCACTGTACCTTTGTGTTTAGATCCGATAGTGTAGCTATCTTCATGCGCATCCCATGGGTTTTCCATAGTTTGTTTGTGACCCAAATTCAATTTGCGTTCATCAGCATTCAATTCCAAAACTTTCACTTTGATTTCTTCTCCTATGCTTACGAAATCAGAAGGATGTTTGATTTTTTTGGTCCAAGATAAATCAGAGATGTAAACCAATCCATCAATACCTTCTTCCAATTCTACGAATACACCAAAATTGGTGTAATTTCTAACTTTACCGGTATGAACTGAACCAACTGGATATTTAGTAACGATTTCAGCCCAAGGATCTTTAGATAATTGTTTCATACCCAAAGACATTTTGCGGTTGTCTCTATCCAAAGTCAATACTTCAGCTTCGATTTCATCACCTACTTTTACAAAGTCAGATGCTGAACGCAAATGCGTAGACCATGACATTTCAGAAACGTGGATCAAACCTTCAACACCGTCGGCAACTTCTACAAATACACCGTAATCAGCTATTACAACCACTTTTCCTTTCACTTTGTCACCTACTTTGATAGTAGCACTCAAAGCATCCCATGGATGTTCGCTCAATTGTTTCAATCCTAATTGGATACGTGATTTATCTTCATCAAAATCAAGAATAACTACATTGATTACTTGGTCTAATTCAACCACTTCATTTGGATGAGATATTCTACTCCAAGAAAGGTCAGTTATGTGAATCAATCCATCAACACCACCTAAGTCAACAAACACACCGTAAGAAGTGATGTTTTTCACAACACCTTCCAATACTTGTCCTTTTTCCAATTGACCGATGATTTCTTTCTTTTGTTCTTCTAAGTCGGTTTCGATCAAAATTTTGTGAGATACTACAACGTTTTTAAATTCGTGGTTGATTTTCACAACTTTGAATTCCATATTTTTCTCTACAAACTGATCGTAATCGCGAATTGGTTTCACGTCGATTTGTGAACCTGGTAAGAAAGCTTCAATTCCAAATACATCTACAATCATACCACCACGAGTACGACATTTTACAAAACCTGTAACGATTTCTCCGGTTTCATGAGCATTATTTACACGATCCCAAGCTTTGATGACACGTGCTTTTTTGTGAGAAAGAACCAATTGACCAGTGCTATCTTCGCGTTTGTCAACCAATACTTCTACTTTATCACCTACTTTTAAATGTGGATTGTAACGAAATTCATTCAATGAAATAACGCCTTCCGATTTTGAATTGATATCAATGATGGCTTCACGATCGGTCATTCTCATCACGATTCCGTCAATCACTTCACGCTCTTTTACGAATCCCATCGTGCCTTCTAAGGCATTTTCAAATTCTTTTAAGTGTGCTTCGTCGATTTCTTCAATTCCTTCTTCGTATTTATGCCAATCAAAATTTTCTAAAAATTCTTTTGGATCAATTACTACAACTGGTGCTTTTAAAGCTTCTTTTTTCAATAATTCTTTTACTGAAATTTCTTCATCAACTTCTTCTTCTGCTTCTTCAACGACAACTGCTTTTGGGGCTTCAACTTCAGCTACTTCAGCTACAGGAGTTTCAACAACAGCTTCAACTACTTCCGCTACAGGAGTTTCAGCAACAGCTTCAACTACATCAGCAACTTCAGTTTCGCCATAAATACCGGCTTTGTCAAATTTTTCTACCAATAAATAATAGAAAATAGCTCTGTATTTGTTTTTGTTTGAAGATCCCATTTTTTCACAAACTTCTGCAATGGCAGCGTCCAATTCAGGACTGTCTTCCAAACCTAATTTTTTAATCAGGAAGTTGTTTTTAACGGTTGCTAATTCTGTTTCATCAGAACAGGAAACTGTTTCAGAATCTTGTTGATAGATAGATGGGCCTAAGCCTTTGGTTACTTTTTCAAGCAATTCAGATTGGAAAGCAATACCTAATTCGGTTGCTTCTTTCGAATAAAATTCGATTTTTTCTTGTAATTTTGACATACTTTTGTCATTTGTATCTTGATGTTTTTCAGATTTTTATGCAATAAAACTTCAAGAGAAGTTTGTTTTATAAAACTAAATTTTCCTTTTTAAATCTGTTCTTGCAAAAAGGAATGCAAAAGTATAAATATTTTTGAATCTAAACATAAGAAATTCAGCTTTTTGTAAAAAAAATATGCTTAAGGAATATTTTTGTAAAAATATGCATCTTTGCAACTTGTAAAATTTAATATTCTGTGCAGTCATCCGTAGCTTTTTATACTTTAGGTTGTAAACTCAATTTCTCTGAAACCTCTACTATTGCCCGTGATTTTCAAAATTTGGGTTATAAACGAGTGGAATTTGAAGAAGTAGCTGATATTTATGTCATCAATACATGTTCGGTTACCGATAATGCAGATAAACGCTTTAAAGATATTGTCAAATTGGCGTATAAAAAAAATCCTTTGGCTTTTGTTATTGCCATTGGTTGCTATGCCCAATTAAAACCTCAAGAATTGGCTCAAGTTGACAATGTAGATTTGGTTTTAGGTGCCCAAGAAAAATTTAAAATCACCCATTATCTTAATGATTTACAAAAGAAATCAGTTACCGAAGTGCATTCTTGTGATATAGAAGAAGTAGATACGTATGAAAGTGCTTATTCCATTGGTGATCGCACTAGGGCATTTCTCAAAATTCAGGATGGTTGTGATTATGTGTGTACCTATTGTACGATTCCAATGGCACGTGGTATTTCTCGAAGTGATACTTTAGAACACGTGCTTCAAAATGCACGAGATATTTCTGAAAAAGGGATTAAGGAAATCGTGCTGACCGGTGTCAATATAGGTGATTATGGAAAAGGGGAATTGGGAAACAAAAAACACGAAAATACTTTTTTGGATTTGGTCAAAGCTTTGGATGATGTCCTAGGTGTAGAACGCATTCGCATTTCTTCAATCGAACCCAATTTGTTGCAAAACGAAACCATTCAATTTGTCTCTACTTCACGTGCTTTTGTCCCACATTTTCACATTCCGCTCCAAAGTGGTAGCAATGAATTACTCAAAAAAATGAAACGTCGTTACTTGCGAGAATTGTATGCGGAACGGGTTTCCAAAATCAAAGAACTCATGCCTGATGCTTGTATCGGAGTAGATGTAATCATTGGTTTTCCGGGTGAAACGGATGCGCTTTTTTTGGAAACTTATGAGTTTTTAAATGCTTTGGATATTTCTTACTTACACGTTTTCACCTATTCGGAAAGACCCAATACAGAAGCCGTATTAATGGAAGGCATTGTCCCTCAAAATGTACGTCACAAACGCAGTAAAATGTTACGTGGACTTTCAGTGAAAAAGCGCAGAGCTTTTTATGAAAGTCAATTGGGTAAACCCAAAACAGTTTTATTGGAATCTGAAAATAAGGATGGATTTATGTTTGGATTTACTGAAAATTATGTCAAAGTAAAGACGCTTTACCATGAAAATTTAATTAATACGATACATAAGGTTACCTTGACAAAAATAGACGAAGACGGACACGTTTTATTTGAATAAATATGCTAATTTTGTGGGTATGACTGACAATAAGACCCATATTTACTTTGTGCCCGGTTTGGCAGCAAGTGCAGCCATTTTTGAATTCATTAGGTTACCTGAATCAACTTTTGAAATGCATATCATAGAATGGTTGATTCCCGAATCGGCTCACGAGAGTTTGGAGCATTATGCCCAACGCATGTCCAAGTATGTCGAATTTCCCAACGCAGTTTTAGTTGGCGTTTCATTTGGAGGTGTAATGGTACAAGAGATGAAGAAATACGTGCAACCCAAACAAGTCATCATCATATCCAGTATTAAAAATCGAAATGAAATGCCACGCAGTATGCGGTTTGCTCAAATAACCAATGCCCATAAATTATTACCTACCACAGCTTTTTCCAACCTAGAGAAGTACGAACGATTTGCTTTTACTAATAGCATTAAAAGTCGCATACATTTGTATAAAAAATACTTAAGTATGCGTGATCCGCTCTATTTACCGTGGGCAGTTGATACAATAGTCAATTGGACTCGTACTGAGATCGATCCCGAAATCATTCACATTCACGGGACTGATGATTTTGTTTTTCCGGTTAAATACATTAAGAATTTTCAAAAAATAGAACGTGGCACCCATGTTATGATTATCAATAAAGCCCAAAAAATTAGTGCCATGTTGGAAAAAATATTAAATGAATAATTAATTTGGTTTCCTTTTTTATTAACTCAATTTAAAAGGCGAACATTTCATTGATTCATTGAAACTTTTCCCATAACTTTACGACTTATATCTCATAACCAAATTTTTATCATTATGCGTATTATTATTACCTTACTGACTTTGCTATTGTTTGTAACGACTCAATCTCAAGAAAAAGCAAAAGACACTACAAAATCAAATTCGTTTTCCGAACTTAAATTCAGAAGTATCGGACCCGCATTTACCTCGGGTCGAATATCCGATTTTGCGGTTAATCCGGACAATTCAAGTGAGTATTTTGTAGGAGTTGCAGCCGGGAATATATGGAAGACTGAAAATAATGGAACAACCTTCGAACCTGTTTTTGAAAACTATGCTTCATTCTCAATTGGTTGTTTGAAAATGGATCCCAAAAACCATAATATTGTTTGGGCCGGAACAGGTGAAAATAATCACCAACGCAGTGTGAATTATGGTGATGGCATATATAAAACTTTGGATGGAGGTAAATCTTGGAAAAACATGGGTTTGAAAGATTCTCGTCAGATAGGAGCTATTGCCATTGATCCCCGCAATTCAAATATTGTTTTTGTAGCTGCCGAAGGATCTGTTTGGGGTCCGGGAGGAGAAAGAGGATTATACAAGACTTCAGATGGTGGTATTACTTGGGAGAAAGTCCTTAATATTTCTGAAAATACAGGCGTAAACAATGTGGTAATCGATCCGATAAATCCGGATGTGATGTATGCTACTTCCGAACAACGCAGAAGACATGTTCAAATCCGTATTGGTGGAGGCCCTGAAAGTGCATTGTGGAAATCTACCGATGCCGGTAAAACTTGGAGAAAATTGACATCAGGTATACCCGAAGTTGATAAAGGCGGAATGCATGTTTTGGTATCACCTATTGACCACAACTTGGTATATCTCATGGTTGAAGCAGCGATGGATAAAGGTGGTTTTTATAGGTCAACTGATCAGGGAGAATCATGGGAAAGGATGAGTGATTACAATACTAGTGGACAATATTACGGTGAATTTTTTGCACATCCAACTGATATCAACACTTTGTATTCGATGGAAACCGTATCCAAGGTAACTTACGATGCAGGTAAAACTTGGACTTCTATTGGTTTGGAAGAACGTCACGTTGATGATCACGCTTTTTGGATTGACCCAAAAGATACACAGCATTTTTTGATAGGCGGTGATGGTGGTATTTACGAAACATTTGATCATGGCAAACATTTTATTTTTAAATCCAATTTACCAGTTACTCAGTTTTATAGAGTAAATGTAGACAATGAGTATCCTTTTTACAATGTGTATGGAGGAACTCAGGATAATAATAGTTTTGGCGGACCTTCACAATCCTTATTTTCTGATGGTGTTATGAATCACGATTGGATAACAACCTTGGGTGGAGATGGTTTTTGGCAAGCCATAGATCCTGAAAATCCCGATATTATTTATTCGGAGTATCAATATGGAAATTTATTCAGATTTGATAGAAAAAGTGGTGAGAGAATAGCTATTAAACCTTTACCCAGAACTGGAGAAGATACTTATAAATGGCATTGGGATACGCCATTTATATTGAGTACACATAATTCAAAACGATTGTATATGGTTGCCAATAAAGTCTTCCGTTCTGATGATAGAGGAGATTCTTGGCAAGTGATCAGTGACGATATTTCTCAAAATTTATCTCGAGACAAATGGCCGGTAATGGACCGATATTGGAGTGTGGATGGCGTTGCTAAAAACGTTTCAACTTCACTATTTGGATTAGGTGTTTCACTATGTGAATCTCCAATCAAGGAAAATTTAATCTATGTTGGAACTGATGATGGCGTTATTCAAGTTTCAGAAAATGCAGGAAACTCTTGGACCAAAATCAGTAAATTTAATGATGTTCCTGAATACACCTATGTAAGTGATGTATTGGCTTCTAAGTTTGATGAAAATATCGTATTTGCCACATTCAATAATCACAAAAGAGATGACTTTTTACCTTATGTTTTGATGAGTAAAGACAAAGGAAAAACATGGAAATCAATCAGTAGTAACTTACCTAAAAACGGTTCGGTTCATACCATAGAACAGGATTTTGTAAATCCACAATTATTATTTGTTGGGACTGAATTTGGGTTGTTTTTTAGCACCAATTCAGGAGAGAGTTGGACGCAAATGAAATCAGGGTTGCCTACCAATGCAGTAAGGGATTTGGTTATTCAGAAGAGAGAAAATGATTTGATTGTGGCAACCTTTGGACGCGGATTCTATATACTTGATAATTATTCTCCCATGAGAGAATGGACCCCTGAGTTAAAAAACAAAAAAGCCCATATTTTTTCAATTGAAAATGCCTTGTTGTATGTGCCTAAAAATAGAGGTGGAAGTTGGGGTTCAATGCCTTATGTGGCCAAAAATCCAGAGTATGGAGCAACATTTACTTATTACATCAAAGATGAATACAAAACCAACCAAGCCAAAAGACGAGATGCTGAAAAAGAACTGATTAAATCCAAATCTCCGATTCCTGAACCTACTCCAAAAGAGCTGTTTGATGAAAAAAATGAGACAGCACCTTATTTGATTTTTACCATTAGTGACCTAGAAGGTAATGAAGTAAGAAAAATTTTTACCAATGCGAAGAAAGGTCTCAATAGAATCAATTGGAATTTGAAATATCTGTGGTCTAGTCCTATAAAAGCATCAGATAAATTTGATCCTATTAAATTGAAAAATGACCAAGGTATTTATGTTTTACCCGGAACCTATCAGGTTAAAATGGATTTGGTTTACAATAATCAAATTGAAAATTTGGTTACAAATCAAAAATTTGAAGTAATCAAATTACAAAACACGACTTTGCCTGCCGAAAACCCTAAAGAATTAGCTGCTTTCCAATTAAAACTAAAGGAATTGGCTCGCATCAGTATGGGAACTCGTTCTTTATTGAGCGAACTTCAATTGAAAATAAAAGGATATGAACAAGCTGCTTTGACAACAACTGGTGTTCCTAATACAATCATTACTGATATCAATTTAATCAAACAAGAATTGAAAGAAATTGAATGGAAATTGGATGGTGAACAACCAGCCGCCAGTTATGAGGAAACCAAACCGGATGAAATGGCTATTATGGAACGTTTGGAAGCTATTTTGTATATTCATACAGCTTCTACTTCGGGCGTTTCACAAAAACAAATTGATGGATATGAAATTGTTAAGAATCAAATCAAACCTTTGATTATACAATTGAATGACATTAACCTTGTTAAAATGGCTCAAATTGAAGCGGTTCTCAATCAATACAAGGCGCCTTGGACCAGTGGAAGAATGTTGGAGTTTAAAGATTAAAACGTATTAAAAAACAAAAAAGGATTTCATTAGAAATCCTTTTTTGTTTTATATTTTATTGAGCTATCAAAGTGCCATAGTTAATGCAATTATTTTCAAGCAATTATCATCAACCCAGTTTTTCAACTGATTCATCCGACATATTTAAAATGTCATGTTCCAATAAGTTGATTGTTTCATTTATAACAATAGCTTGATTGTGGAATTGCTCCATTAAAGTATCAATTTGTCGATTCCTTTTTAGGATCTTATTCTTCTTACTTGAAAACAAACCGCCTTTGATATGAGTAGAACATGTTTTTAATATTTCTGCATTAATTTCATGAAGCTTTTGATGTGGTTCATCAAGCGCAATAAAAGCAGGAAAATCAGCTAAAATCTGACCTTCATTTGCATACCATTTGCCAAAATCAAATTCAATTTTTTCATTTGAATTTTCAATTGGGCTTTCATTTATTTGAAAATTCCTAACTTGATCTTGTACCCATGACATATAGTGCATATGGGCTGCTTTGGCAGAACGAATTTGCATGATGACTTCTCTTTTAGTCATGATATTTTGTTTTTAGATAGTTGTTAATGCCACAAAGTTAATATAAATTAAAACCAAACCCCATTTTTTGTGTCAAAATAAGACTTTATTTTTCGAGGTGTATTTTTATTTACATTATAAGGATGGTTTATCCTATTTTTCTTATAAATTTGTTCTTTATATTAAATCAAATCAATATCATGAGTTTTAAATTTAACTGGGGACATGGCATCATGCTCTTTTTGGGAATTTATATTGTTTTTATCATGTCTTTCGTTTACAAGACTTTATTTATTTCCGATTATGATCACGTGTTGGTCGCAAATGAATACTATAATGATGCTAATAATTATCAAAAGGAAATTGATAAAATGAATAATGCTTCTCAATTAAAAGAAAATGTTAAGTTGGTCTCAACTGATCAAGGTATCGAAGTGGTATTTCCAAATTTTTTGGATCCCAAGAAAATTACAGGTTTTGTAGATTTACAAAGATCTAATAATATCAAATTGGATTTGAAAAAAGAAATCAAATTGGATACTTTAACCCTTTTAATTCCTGCTGATCAATTGAAAAAAGGAGTATATTCGGTCAAAGTGGTTTGGGAATACGATAAAATTCCGTATCAATTGAATGAAAAGTTTACCTATAAATAGCGTATTATGCTGATTATTTTAAGCCAAGGCTTGATGATGGGATTGTTGGGAAGTTTCCATTGCGTGGGTATGTGCGGTCCTATTGCTTTGGTACTACCTGTCGATAGAAGCAATAAATGGAAAGGTTTTATTCAAACATTTATGTACCATCTAGGCAGAGTGATTACTTATACCTTGATGGGTTTGTTGTTTGGATTGTTGGGTAAAGGTTTGTATTTGGCAGGATTTCAAGGTAGAATTTCAATTCTAATGGGAATCATTATGATTTTAGCTGTAATTTTTCCCACTAATTATTTAGCCAAATTTGGTTTTGGGAAGCCGTTATACATATTGGTTGGCAAACTTAAATCGGTTTTGGGAAACTATTTACAAAAGAAATCGAGTTCAGCATTTTTTACCATAGGACTTTTAAATGGTTTGTTGCCTTGCGGTTTGGTTTATATGGCTTTAACAGGAGCTATAGCTACCGGAGATGCATGGATGGGTGCTATTTTTATGGCTTTATTTGGTTTGGGAACGAGTTTTTTATTGAGTGGTGTCATATTTGCCGGAAATTTTCTTTCTTTGAAAATTAGAAACAAAATCAACAAAATCATTCCTTATTTTGTGGTTTTAGTCGGGCTTGTTTTTATTCTAAGAGGAATGGGTTTGGGTATCAAATACATTTCTCCAGCGCCTCAAAATCTCGAAATTAGTACCAATCCCAAAACTTGTCACTAATTCTACTTAGTCTAATATCAATTCTATTCTATGTTTGAAAAAAATAAATTGACCTTAGAAGATTTTCAAAGTGTTTCTACCCGAGATGCTTTTAAAGAGCTATTGCTCGAAAAGCACATTCCTATGGAAAAAGTGTGGGAAAAACTTCATTATTTGGAAGATTTACAACACCTTCAAATGGAAATGGTCAAATTGCAACAATGGGTTGCCAAGAATAATAAACGGATTGCCATTATTTTTGAAGGGAGAGATGCTGCAGGTAAAGGTGGAAGTATCCGAAGATTTATCGAACATTTGAATCCTCGATCTATGCGATTGGTAGCGTTGGACAAACCTACCGAAGTGGAAAAAGGTCAGTGGTATTTCAGTCGTTATATCAAACAATTACCCAATCCGGGTGAAATCGTATTTTTTGACAGGAGTTGGTACAATCGAGCTGTTGTTGAACCTGTAATGGGATTTTGTACGGAAGGTCAATACGAACAATTTATGGTGCAAGTACCCGAATTTGAACACATGTTGCGCGAAGATGGCGTTCACATTATCAAATTGTGGTTTTCTATCACCAAAGAAGAACAAAAATTGAGATTTGAAGCCCGTAAAAACAATCCGTTGAAACATTGGAAATTTAGTCCTGTTGATGAAAAAGGGCAAGAATTGTGGGACAAATACTCTTTTTTTAGAGATAAAATGTACAGCAAAACCCACACGACTTATTCTCCTTGGATTATTATCAAGACCAATATCAAAAGGGAAGCTAGATTGGAAAGCATTCGCTACGTTTTGTCCCAATTTGAATACGATGGCAAGAATGAAGCTCGTACTACTTTAATTCCAGATCCCAATGTGGTCATGCGTTATTATCGCTTTTATACGGATCCTACCAAAATGAATGATAATGGAAAATAAGATAATCCAACTAACGCCAAAGGAACTCAAAATCATGAATTCCAACCGAGGTCTGTTTGCTTTACTTACTCAATATGGCTATGATCCCAAAAAGGCTGTTAGGTATGTAAAGTATGAAAGGAAATTACTCCAACTTCAAGTTGAGTTAATCAAACTCCAAAAGTGGGTATTGGAAAAAAAAGAAAAAGTGGTAGTGGTTTTTGAAGGTAGAGATGCTGCTGGAAAAGGTGGAGCCATCAGAAGGTTGGTGGAACGCATCAATCCGCGTCATTATAGAGTGGTGGCTTTGCCCAAACCTACCGAAGACGAAAAAACCCAATGGTATTTCCAAAGGTATGTCAATCAATTTCCCAAAGGTGGCGAAATAGTTTTTTTTGACAGAAGTTGGTACAATAGAGCTGTAGTTGAACCTGTTAATGGATTTTGCACACAGGAACAATATGAAATTTTTATGGGGCAAGTGAATGAGTTTGAGAAAATGCTCGTTGAAAGTGGTGTGAGATTGGTTAAAATTTACCTTTCTATTTCCAGAGATGAACAAGCCAACCGATTTGAATTGATCAAAAATAATCCTTTAAAAGTGTGGAAGATGAGTGCGGTAGATGAAAAAGCGCAAAGTTTGTGGGATACCTATACTGAATACAAGGATCGAATGTTTCAACTCACCCAAACCGATGGCATTCCATTTAGAGTCATCAAAGCCAATAGAAAGACCAAAGCTCGTATCAAGGTTATCAAACATGTATTGGATAGTATTCCCTACGATAAAGACATGGAAGTATAGTTCTCTTTGAAACTTCACGAAATACGCTAAGGATTAAAATCTTTACGTGAGTTCGATTCTTATTTTTTAGATTCCTCCTTTCGGTCGGAATGACTTTATAGTTATTTTGTTTTGAGAGAATTTTGTGGCAAAGCCGCAAAATTCTCCCCCTAAATACAGTATGTAAATAGGGTCTGCTGATAAAGTTAGAAATGGATTGTCGTAGAATTGAAAAACGATCTATGATTATAGTACCTAATAAATGTTTTAAAATACTATTCTCAAAAGTAACCCTAAATGTAGCAGTCCCGTAGGGACTAAATATCTGTAGCGAATGATGTTTGACAAGATGAGCGCCGACGGTTGCAGCTTCGCTGCAACCGTCGGCGTGTTTATCTTCATTTTTGTTTTTTCTACAGATATATAGTCCCTACGGGACATGGTATCATTCATTATTGATGTAGAAAAATAGATGTATTCTTTTTAAATGAATCACATGTGCAAGGATTTTAAGTAAAAACAATTAAAATCTGTGCACATGAATTGAAAAAACTCACTTTAACTTATTGAAAAACTTTATTGTAAGACTTTTTCAGCAGACCCTAAATAGTCATTCCGATTGCAAGGAGAAATCTTTTCTGATTAATAGAACTCACGTTAACTTATTAATTCTTAACTTCTTAATGTTTTAAGTTAATCCTTCATCGTATTAAAATATCCTTTAAGGATATCCGCATTGCGTTCGCGTGGTGTGAAAATTTCTAATAATTTGGGTTTGGAACCGGCTTGGTAAAATGAGGTCCATTGTTGATCCAATTCCTTTTCATCATGAGCCGACAAATATTCCAATTGATGCATGGCACACAAATATTTAGCCGTCAATTGATGTGGCGTCTCAAAGAAATCTAAAGTGTTTGTAGTGGTAGGTCCCGGAATAAATCTGAATATGCCGCCTCCACCATTATTGACTACAATAATTCTAAAATGTTTTGGAATATAAGCATTCCACAAAGCATTGGAATCGTAGAAGAAACTCAATTCGCCGGTGACAAATAAGGTGGGTTTTAAGGACGAATTCGCTATGCCAATGGCAGTAGAAGTACTTCCATCAATACCACTGGTCCCACGATTACTAGCCATAAAAGGCGTTTTTTTCCAATCAAAAAATTGAGCATATCTGATACTGGCAGAATTTGAAAAGACTACATTAGTATCTTCCGTTAGTTGAGCTTGAATGGCTTCATACACTTTGAGATCCGAAAATATCGCGTTATAAAGATATTGTCGGTGTTTCTCAGCTCTATCTGCGTTGATTTGAAGGAAAGTGTTTTGGTAAGTGCTTTCTTTTCTTTGAGTCAAAAAGAAAAATTGACTGAAAAACAATTGCGGACTGATGTTGAAATGCTGGGTCAAACTGTGATATGTATCCAAACCCCAATTTTTATCGATATGCCAATGATGTTTGGGTTTGTTTTTTCGTAGCAAACTCTTGATTTTTTTTGAGATAACTTGTCCCCCAATTGTCAGTAAGATTTCAGGTTTTAAGGGTTCAAACTCAGCATCCGACCATGGAAAAATAAGTCGGTCGATGTGGTTGATAAAGCGTTCATCTGACACATTGGAAGTGGATTCTGTCAATATAATTACCGAAGGATCTTGTGCCAAATGACTCAGTTGGATTTGAAGCATTTCATCGGGACGCGAAACGCCTACGATTACCATTTTTTGAGTAGCTTGGTTCCAAATAGTTGCAAACTTTTGCAAATCTGCTACTTCCCAAGGGGTTTCATCCAACAAGGATAGTGATGTAGAAGAATTTGTTATTTTCTCTTGAATAAGTTGCGTTTCCGTCGTTTCATACAGCGGTTCGGAAAAAGGAATATTGATGTGTATAGGCGAATTTTTCTGTTTGAAAACTTCAAAAGCAGCTTTTATAACCTCAACATTTTCCTCGGGTTGGTCTTCAATCAAATTGGCACTACATCCAATGTGATTTTGAAATACATTTTCTTGTCGTATGGTTTGTCCATCACCAATATCTATCAAATGTTTGGGTCTGTCGGCAGATAGAATTAACAACGGAATATCACTGTAAAAGGCTTCGGCAATAGCCGGATAATAATTCAAGAGCGCCGAACCCGAAGTGCAAACCAATGCCACCGATTCACCCAAATACAAAGCTTTTCCCAATGCAAAAAATGCAGCGGAACGTTCATCTACAATACTGTATTTCTGAATTTCAGGATAGGCATTCCATTCGATAATCAATGGAGCATTACGGGAACCAGGCGAAATTACAACGTGCTTGACCCCATTTTCAATGGCTGCCTTTACGACTTGTTGGGCTAATACTTTATTGGAATGAAGCATGTAATCGGGTTAGTGATATTCTTAAATATAAAAAAAGGAATTAGAAACCTGATTTACAACAAGATTTTCCTTTTTTTTCACAACCTTCTTCTGGCATTTTACCTTCTTTATCGCAATCTTCTTGGGTTGCAGGATAAGTATTTTTGGCAACAACCGTTTTGGTGCCTGCTGTTGAAGCCCAAGATTTTATTTTTTCAATGTCCGATTTGCTTAAAGCTGTTTCAGGATGAAAAACTACATAACCTTTCAAAGGCATTTCACCATGTTGAATTACTTCTGCAGTTTCTTCCAAAATATGAGCTCTTTGACGTTGGTTGTAACTGGCAAATTCATCAAAATTGACATGTTCTTTTCCTTCTTTGATATGACGAGCTACCATCCAAGACATGGGTGCAATTTCGTGGTACCACAAATAATTGGTTTGATTGGAATGACAATCGTTGCAAGAACGTTTCAAAATGGCTTGTACATCAGCTGGTACTTCTATCACAGCTCCAATTTGTTTCTTAGCATCAACAACTTCTTGATTTTTATTTGGTCGAATCAATTGAATCAACACAACAAAAGCTAAAACGAACAATAGAATTTTTTTCATAATTGTAATATATAAAGTTATAAAATATTTAATGCGAATGTTAATGTTGGATTAAATTGTCCAATTTATATAGAAACACAAATGTTTGGCTTAAAACGACACAAAAATAGTGTTTTTAGACATTCATTTCCCAAAATTTAAAAGTAAAAAATGAATTCTTTGAAAGGAATCTGTTTTGAAATTGTATTTTTGTCCTTCCGAACTACATTCTTTTCAAGGTTGACCTGTGAAATCAAGTAAAAAGGAAATTAATCTATTAAATGAATTTTATGAACCAATTGGTTTTCGCCACCAATAACGCACACAAATTAGAAGAAGTCAGAGCCATGCTGCCGCAATTTCAAATTGTAAGTTTATCCGATATAGGTTGTCACGATGACATTCCCGAAACAGCCGACACTTTTCATGGGAATGCTGCCATAAAATCTGATTTTATAACGCAAAAATACGGGTTGGATTGTTTTTCAGATGACTCCGGATTGGAAGTAGAAGCCCTGCATGGAGCGCCCGGAATTTTTTCGGCTCGTTATGCCGGCGAACCGGTCAACCATACACGTAATATTGAGAAAATATTACGAGAATTGGAAGGAAATCCCAATAGAAATGCTCGATTTATAACCGTTATTGCCCTCAATTACAAAGGAAGTCAATACTTTTTTGAAGGCACCGTTGAAGGTAGTTTGACGACTTCCATTCAAGGAATAGGTGGTTTTGGATATGACCCTATTTTTAAACCATTTGGACATGAAATTACTTTCGCTGAAATGAGCCAAGAACAAAAAAGCAAGATGAGCCACAGAGGTCACGCCGTCCAAAAATTATTGAATTTCTTAAACAACACAGCCATATAATGGAGTATTTAAATCTAACTTTTAACTTTTAACTTTTAACTTTTAACTTTTAACTTTTAACTTTTAACTTTTAACTTTTAACTTCCATACCGTGTCTCCCATCTCAAAAAAATATCGACTCCATTTCAGCCTACTCATCATGATGTTTTTCATGATGTGGCTTGTCAATATCAGTGTGGGTTCGGTATCTATTCCGCTAGGAGAAACATTGAAATTTCTCTTGCTTCAAAATCTTGAAAATGATACCTGGCAAACCATATTAGAAGCATTGAGGTTTCCCAAATCTCTTACTGTAATCGTTGTCGGTATGGGTTTGTCGGTTTCTGGATTGCTGATGCAAACGCTTTTCAGAAACCCAATGGCCGGACCTTCTGTTTTAGGAATTAGTTCGGGAGCGAGTTTAGGGGTTGCTTTTTTCCTGATGGGAAGTAGTTGGTGGGGAATTTCTGCTGCTGGTTGGGGTATGCAGATGAGTATCGTACTCAGTGCCATTGTGGGAGCTCTTGGTGTTTTGGGTTTGATCTTAATCTTGAGTTACAAGATTAAAAACACCCTATCCATCTTGATTATCGGGTTGATGTTGAGCGCACTGACTTCATCTGTTATCAGTGTTTTAAGTTATTTTACTACTTCTCAAAAATTACAGCAATACATCTTTTGGGGTTTTGGTAATGTCAGTAATTTGACCTATAGCGAATTGGCTTTTTTATACACCAGTGTTGGCATAGGCTTATTCATAGTCTTGTTTTTTTTAAAACCATTGAACAGTTTGTTGTTGGGTGAAAATTTGGCGCAAAGCATGGGCGTAAACATACGGTTTACTCAAAATACAATTTTAATCATCGTTGGGGTAATCGTCGGAATACTAACGGCATTTGTGGGGCCTATTGCTTTTATTGGATTGGCAGTACCGCATATTGCCCGATTGTTTTTCAAAACTTCCAATCACATGATTTTGTTTCCTGCTGTCATTTTATTGGGTAGCATTGTGATGTTGATTTGCGATACCTTGGCGCAATTGCCTTTTAGCGAACAAGTGATTCCCATCAATGCTGTTACATCTTTGATTGGAGCACCATTGGTCATTCTATTGATATTAAAACAAAAAAATTACAGCATTTGAATTCTCCGGCGACACATATTGATTTTCAAACCAGCCATCTCAGTATTGGTTACCCCAGTCGAAAGGAAACATTGGAAGTGCTTTCTGAAATCAATTTGACTGTGAATCAACCCGAACTTATTGCCATTATCGGTAAAAATGGGGTAGGGAAGTCTACCTTATTGCGAACTTTGGCCGGATTACAACCTGCTTTGTCGGGGAGTTATGCAATCAATGGCAAACAGAGTCATTCCTACACACCACTTCAATGGGCCCAAATGATAGCAGTTGTGTTGACTGAAGTGCCACAAAACAACGATTTTACAGTTTATGAAATGGTTGCTTTTGGTCGACAAACTTATACCAATTGGCTCGACCAACATACCATTCAGGATAAGGAAAAAATTCAAGAAGCCCTTGAAATAACGCATACATGGGAACTCTGTCGGAAAAGATTTGCCGAGTTATCTGATGGGCAACGTCAGAAGGTGATGATAGCGAGAGCATTGGCACAAGATACACCCATCATCATGCTTGATGAACCAACAGTACACCTTGATATTCATCACAGTATGGAAATGTTTGTTTTGTTTCAAAAATTGGTACAAAAACATCAAAAAACTGTAATTATGACTACGCACGAAATTGGGTTGTCTGTGAAATTAGCCGATATGCTTTGGGTCATTGACCATGGAAAAATATTCACTGATAAAACCCAACAAATTGTTCAAAACCAGATCATCTCACAAGTCTTTGACACTGAACTCATCCGATTCAATACAGAAACAATGAATTTTGAATACCGATGATCCCAAATTTTTTGAATAAAAAACCCTAACTTTAAACTTTAAACCTTAAACCTTAAACCTTAAACTCTTAACTTGAAAATAGCAGTAGTAATCCTAAATTGGAATGGAAAAGACCTCTTACAAAAATTTTTACCCGATGTAATCAGGTATTCACCTACTGAGTATGCTGAAATATATGTAGTGGACAATGCCTCTACCGATGACTCGGTGGCTTATATCAGGGAACATTTCAGTACGGTACACATCATTGTCAATACTGAGAATGGTGGTTATGCCAAAGGTTATAATG
>JAABRF010000039.1 GCA_011391075.1 Flavobacteriia bacterium
ATTTTTGGTTTTTTGCTTTGGCCTTGATGAATGGGATTTTATTAAGCATTCCTGATTTTAAAAGTATTAAATTGAGGATGCTGCACTTCTTCTTTAAAAGTTTGACTTTCTCATTTACACTTTACTTTTTTATCGTCTTTTTGCCCTTTTTACCGTTTTCAATTTTCATCATCATTATCATAGGTTTAGGTTTTTTGATGCTTACTCCATTAGTTCTAATGTTGATTCACAGTTATGCACTCTCAAAAGACTATCAATTTTTAAGTCAATTTTACCACAAACAAATCGTTCAATTGGTTTTTATAGGAGGTTTTATATTGATTCCGTCAGTCATTTTCATCAATTTTCGTTTGCAAAAACAAACCTTACTCAACGCTTTAAATCATTTGGAATATTCGGATTTCAATGTCGAAACTAAGTTGAATTCAAACAGATTGACTCACGTATTGGCAGAACTTGAAAATCATAAAGAGCAAAGGAATTTCAACTTTGGAAGTACCAATACTCCTTATATTTCAACTTTATACAATTGGTTGGTATTGGATAATTTAACTTTGTCAAATGCCAAAATTAACAAGTTAAAAACTGTTTTTTTAGATGCTCCTAAAATGGGGACAGGCGAAATTTCGAATACCAATATCAATGATAATACTTTGATTTCTTTTGCAGAAGCAAAAAGTACTTATGATGTCAATCAAGATACTTGGATTACTTGGGTTGATTTACAAATCGAAAATACATCTGAAAATAATTTTGCTGAATTTTCAACCAAAATTCATATTCCTGACGGCTGTTGGATTGGAGATTATTATTTGTTTGTAGGTGACAAAAAAGAATTTGGGATGTTGACCGAAAAAAAAGCAGCTTTATGGATTTATACCCAAATCGGAAATGAAAACAGAGATCCAGGATTGCTTTATTATTTGAATAAAAATGAGGTTGTTTTAAAAGTTTTTCCTTTGAGTGCCAAGGAAACAAGAAAAACCGGAATTCAATTTATTCACAAAGAACCCTTAAATCTTCAAATCAATCAATTTAAATTGCAAATAGGTAATGTTGATGAAAAAGTAAACACACCGCGTTTTGAAAATGAAAATTTGGTTTATCTATCAGCTAATTTTAAGAAAAGCCTAGATAAAACAAATAGAAAACCCTACTTACATTTTATTGTTGATTGCTCAAAAAATGCTCCAGATTATTCAAATCTCATTCGAGAATTTTCCAAAAATAAAGAACCACTAATTGAAAATGCAAAAGTTAGTTTTGTGAACTACAATACTGAGGAAAGTTCATTTAGATATTGGGAATCAACTTATCATTCAACAACAAAAAAAGGAGGTTTTTTTGCCGATAGGGCAATTAAAAAAGCACTATCCGAACAAATAATACAACCAAAACATCAATATCCGATTTTCATTTTGTTGACTGATTCTTTGCATAATGCAGTTTTAGATGAAGATTATACCAACTTCATTTCTGGAATTCCTGAAACCCAACATTTCTACCATTTAAAATCTAAAGACAGTATCAATGCCTTTTCATGGAATAACACAAATTCATACATCTCAATCGATAATCAAGATACAATATTCCAAAGTGAAAAGGTTTTGGTTTATCAAACTAAAGAATTAAAAAAAGTTTATCTTCCAGACAATAACGAGCCGAGTATCTTTTTTAAAAAACCACATCAAAATACCCTTCAATCAGAATTTCCCGTTCAAAAATGGGAATCCGGTTTGAAAGCATATTCATTTTGGTTTACACAAATCATCCACCCAAACTCCAAAAACGAAGATTGGTTAAATGGTGTAAAAATGAGTTTTGAAAATCACATATTAAACCCATATACAAGTTTCATCGTTGTTGAAAATGAAGCTCAAAAAGCAGCATTATTACAAAAACAAAAAAAAATACTTTCAGGAAATAAAAATTTTGGATCAGATGATGAAATGGAAAGAATGTCAGAACCTCGAATTGAGATTTTTATGCTCATCTTGGGTTTGATATGGATTCTTAAAAACTATATGAAAAAGTCTAAAACAATTCGTTAATTCCTCATCGAACAATAAATCATTCCATGATCAAAAACATTCTCCAAAATATCAATAAATCCTTTGACCATCGCATCCGATTGGGAATCATGAGTATTCTGATGGTCAATGATTCCGTTGATTTCAATCGGTTGAAAGAACTTTTGGGGGTAACCGATGGAAATTTGGCGAGTCATATCAAAGCTTTGGAAAGTGAGGATTACATCCTGATTACCAAGCAATTTGTTGGAAAAAAACCCAATACCCAATATAGCGCTACTAAAATTGGCAAAGAAGCTTTCAAGAAACATTTGGATGCTTTGGAAAAACTTATAAATACATAATTTTTTTATAAATCCACTTTGAATTTCAAAGTAAAATATTAATCACTAAATTTTAAAACAATGTCAGAAATCACCAATCCAATCGAACAATCCACTAAATCAAGTAATTTTAAAAATTCAACAACGCTCAAAATGTTTATTGTAGGATTTCTTGTTTTAATCCTACTGATACCATTGGCTTTTATTCGAGAATTAATTAAAGAAAGGGAAAAAACCAGAAATGATGCTGTTATTGAAATCAATAAAGATTGGGGATCTAATATCAGAATATACGGTCCAATAATGAAAGTACCCTATCATGAATTTTCAGAATCAACTGAAACGGATGTCAAAACAGGGAAAGTTTCGAAAGTAATTTACAAAGAAGTAAAATATGCCTACTTTTTTCCTGAACAATTGAAAATAGATGGGAAAATCAATGGAGAAACAAAGAAAAGAGGCATTTACAATACTTCTGTATATCAAATTAATAGTACAATAAGTGGTACATTTAACTTGCCTGATATTAGCAGATTGGAATTAAATAACACCCAAATGTTATGGGATAAATCCCAAATTTTGATTCGAACTTCCAATGTCAAAGGGATTACCCAACAATTAAAAATCAAACTTGGATCTGAAACACTTGGATTTAAAGTGGCATTTGATGAAAATCAACAAGATTTGGAACAAGGTAATATTGAAAACTCATTTGATGTAACTAGTTCCTATTTTGACCCTAATATCGTTTTTGTCAATGGACAAGAATCCTTTGAAATTGCCTATCATTCCAATGGTAGTGAAAAAATTGAAATAATTCCCATTGGAAAAGAGACTACTATTCACTTAACTTCCAATTGGCAAGATCCTAATTTTATGGGTGAATTTTTACCACAACAAAAACAAATTTCAAAAACCGGATTTGATGCCAACTGGAAAGTATTGGAAATGAACCGACCATTTTCTCAAGAATTTAAAAGTTTGCCAAGATTAAACGATTATTCCTTTGGAGTCGATTTCATGATTCCGGTTGACAATTATCAACAAAACGAGCGATCAGCTAAATACGGATATCTGGTCATTGCCTTGACTTTTTTGTTATTTTTCCTTTTGCAAACTTTGAGTAAAATCAATATACATCCATTTCAATATCTCTTGATCGGTTTGGCACTGATAATTTTTTACACTTTATTACTTTCCATTTCAGAACAAGCCAATTTCACCATAGCATATTTAATTTCAGGATTGGCTACAGTTTTACTAATCGCCTTATTTTCAAAATCTATCATGAAAACCTGGAAATTTCCATTGTTCATTTTAGCTTCACTTTCAGCACTTTACACATTCATTTTTGTCATCATTCAATTGGAAAGTTATGCGTTATTAGTAGGAAGTATCGGATTGTTTGCCATACTTGCATCTGTGATGTATATTTCTCGAAAGATTGAGTGGAATTAGTCCGAATTCAATGAAAATACTTATTCTCAATCCACCACATTATTCGATTGGAAGCCGATTGGCTGGAGAACATCTACCTCCATTGGGTTTATTATCCATTGGAGGTCCTTTAATCGATGCAGGATACGAAGTTCAATTATATGATGCCGATTACTACAATTCGGATTTAGGTACAATATTAGATTACGTTTATAATTATCAGCCTGATGTTCTTTTAATTGGCCACTCTGGATCTACATCAGCACAACCGATCATCAACTCAATTACAAAAGAAATTAAGTGTTTAAATCGAAATATCGTTATAATTTTAGGAGGTGTTTTCCCGACATTTCATTGGATGGAAATATTGACGACAAATAATCAATTTGATTTCATTGTAAAAGGAGAAGGCGAGCATACGATATTACAATTAATTGAAAAAATTGAAAATAAATTACCAACTGAAAATACTGAAGGAATAGCATTTCTTAAAAATGTAATTCCCATTTCCAATCCGGATGCTATTTTAATTGAAGATTTGGATCGCTATAGAATTGGATGGGAATTGATTAAAGAATACGATTACACCTATTGGGGAAAGAAAAAAGCAATTGTAATCCAATTTTCTCGAGGTTGCCCCTACCCTTGTACTTATTGTGGTCAAAGTATTTTTTGGAGAAAATGGAGACATCGAAATCCTCAAAAACTAGCTGATGAAATCGAAATGTTACATTACAAATACGGTATTGAAGTCATCAATTTTGCAGATGAAAATCCATCATCAGTTCCAAATGCATGGCGGACGTTTTTAGAAATATTATCATCCAAAAATTTAAATCTCATATTGGTTGGATCCATTCGCAGTGATAACGTTGTTAGAGATAAAGAATTTTTACATCTTTACAAAAAATGCGGATTTGAAAGACTTTTATTAGGAATTGAAAATTACAATGAAGAAACGCTTAAACGCATCAAAAAATCGGGGAGTAAAAGCATAGATATGGAAGCTATACAATTGCTAAGAAAACATAATATACTTTCTATGGCTACACTTGTGGTCGGATTTGGAGAAGAAAAAACATCAGACTTTTATTATTATTTTAAACAATTGTTACATTATGATCCCGATCAAATTCAATTGTTGTATGCTACACCGCATCGATGGACACCTTATTTTGAAGAAGTAAAAGATCAAAAAATCATCAATTTAGATCAAACTCAATGGGACTATAAACATCAAATATTGGAATCAAATCATTTAAAACCAATCACAATTCTAATCTACGTGAAATTGATTGAAGTTTTGATACAAACCCGTCCTAAAGCTTTAAGTAGGTTATTTTTTCATAAAGAAAAAAGGTTGAGAAAAGCGATGAAATGGTATTCATCTATTGGGAAAAGAGTTTGGTTTTTTGAAATTTACAGCTATTTTAAAAATTTTAAGAATGAAAAAAGTAAACCTTTAATAGATTTTTGGAAATATTGAAGCCATTTATATTAATTTCTAATTATTTATCTTTTCATTTCAATAGTTTCATTTTTCTCAACTACAATAATTATAGGTAACGAATATCGAACACTTACAAATTTTCCCCCTTTTTCTTGTCCTGGAATCATTGCAGGTAAAAGTTGAAGAACCCTGATGGCTTCATTTTTCATTTCCTCATAAGGAGCACTAACCATAATTTGCTCTATGTTTCCGAATTTGGAAATTACAAAAATGGTTTTTATTGTGTATTTACCTTCTGGTAAATCTAATGTATCTACGATGTCAAGATTAATATTTGTGATAAAGTGTTTTCTTATATATTTTGTAAAACATTCAACTCGTTCTTTATTTGTTCCTAAAATTTCACAATCAGGTGCAATGGGCACTTTTTCAAGTTCAATAAAATTAATTTCCATTTCATAAATTGTATCTGATGTTATAATATTAGATGAATCTAATAATTCTTGTGAATAAAGGACTAAACTTGTGATTTGAAGTAATAAAGTTAAAATGATCTTATTCATATATTAAAATATCTTAAAAACTGAAAGTATAATTTCGTATTTTACAGCAAAGTTATTATAATATCTAAAATACTTTTAATACTTTCGTAACTTAATATCTTTGCTTTATGAACGAAATTATCATCTATTTGATTATCACGGCTCTCAGCTTTCTTTTTTTAGGTTGGTTGATTGGTCATTTAATGTCAAAAAATAAATTTTCCGTAACTGAAACCACTTTGAAAACGCAAAATGAAAATTTGATTAACGATAAAATCAATCTTAATTCCGAAATTATTGAATTAAAAAAAACGGTTCAAGACGAACTTCAAAAAAAGGAAAACCTTTTGGTAACGCTAACTCAAAAAGAAAGTTTGCTTCAAAATATACAATCTAAACTACAAGAACAAAAGGAAGAAGTAGGTCAATTGCAGGAAAAATTTACCAAAGAATTTGAAAATCTAGCTAATAAAATCCTAGAAGAAAAATCCAATAAGTTTACCGAACAAAATAAAGAAAACCTCAAACTTATTCTCAATCCGTTGAATGAAAAGATTCTGCATTTTGAGCAAAAGGTAGAACAAACACATAAGGAGAGTATTGACTACCATGCCGCTTTACGTCAGCAAATTATAGGGTTGAAAGAATTAAACAATCAAATGAGCAAAGAAACCCTGAATTTAACCAAAGCGCTGAAAGGTGATAGTAAAACTCAGGGAAATTGGGGCGAACTGGTATTGGAGCGCGTTTTAGAAAAATCGGGATTGGAAAAAGGTCGCGAATATGAAATGGAAAAATCATTTGCTGTTGATGAAGAATCTAGACAACGCTTGCGTCCCGATGTCATTATTCATCTGCCAGACGGGAAAAAAATGATCATAGATTCCAAAGTTTCTCTGACTCATTATGAACAATATATCAATGCTGATGACGATCCTGAAAAAGAAATTTTTCTCAAGCAACACATTCAATCACTGAATCGTCACGTAGAACAATTGAGTGCCAAACGTTATGAAGAACTCTATCAAATTGAATCTCCCGATTTTGTATTGCTTTTTGTTCCTATTGAACCTGCATTTGCAGTTGCCATCAACAATGACAACCAATTGTATAACAAAGCCTTTGAAAAAAATATTGTTATAGTTACACCTTCTACCCTATTGGCAACCTTACGTACCATAGACAGTATGTGGAACAATGAAAAACAACAACAAAATGCCATTGAAATTGCGCGTCAAGCTGGAGCACTCTACGATAAATTTGCCGGATTGATTGAAGATTTGATGCAAGTTGGGAAACGAATGGATGATGCTAAAAAAGAATACGGGAATGCCATGAACAAATTAGTTGAAGGAAAAGGCAATTTAATCAATAGAGTGGAAAATTTGAAACAATTGGGTATAAAATCCCAGAAAAATCTACCTGAAAATGTTTTGAAACGCGCTATAGATGAAGATTAATATGAACACTTAATTGGAACTTTATTAAGAAAGGAAATAGTAGAAAAAATCGACTATGTTCAAATAATTATACTAAGAAAATTATTAAACAATTTGTTTTAAAACATTTATTCATACTTTGATTTGTTTTTATTCTAATATTATTATATCCAAAAATTAGTAAACCATTTAATTTCCAAATAATTACAATAATTATAGGTGGAAAATATTTTTTTTAATATTGCAAAATCAATTGATTTTTTTCAGTAATTTTGCACCGCTCTAAAAATCAATAGAGTATATCAACTAATGAAAAAAATTCTTCTATTTATTTCACTAACAGTAGTTTTAGCAAGTTGCAAAAAAGAAACTACGTTTGTAAAACTATCTGGTACCATCCAAAATCCAAATTCAGCTGAATTTATATTATATGATTTGGAAACTGGAACTCAATTAAAATCATTCTCTATAGATTCTTTGGGAATTTTTAGTGACACAATTACTTTAGAAAAAGGTCGTTACTATTTTTCCGATGGAGTAAAAAACATATTGTTGTATTTAACTCCCGGTACTGATTTAAACATGACATTAGATACAAAAGATTTAGACAATTCTCTTCGATTTGAAGGTAAAGGCAATGAAATCAATACTTACATTCTTGAGAAGATGAAGAAACAAAATAATTTGGTTTCCGATGCTGAACAATTTTATGGATTAAGTCCTGAAGATTTCAATAAAAAAATTCAATCTTTAGAAGCTGAATTTACTGCCTTGGCAAAGGATAATAAAAACATCGATTCATTTTATAAATCAAAAGACAGTTCTGACACCAAAGGGTTTTTGGGTTATTTAGAAGACATGTATTTTAATAATCTTGAAATCAGCAAGATGATTGGTCAACCTTCACCAGAATTTAACGATTACGAAAACTATAATGGCGGAAAGACTTCTTTAAAAGATTTGAGAGGAAAATATGTTTATATCGACGTATGGGCAACTTGGTGCAAACCTTGTGTAGGAGAAATCCCTTCTTTAATTGAATTGGAAGCTACTTACGGGGATAAAATTCATTTTGTTTCAATTTCTGTAGACGAAGCTGATGCAAAAGAAAAATGGAAAGCAATGATTGCAGAAAAAGGCATGAAAGGTTACCAACTTTTTGCAAATCAAGGGGAAGAAGAATCTCCCTTTGATATAGCGTATAAAATCAAAAGTATTCCACGTTTTATTTTATTAGATCCCAAGGGAATTATAGTAAAACCGGATGCTCCAAGACCTTCAAGTCCCAAAACAAAAGCATTGTTTGACAGTTTGTTAAACCAAAAACAACTTTAAATAAATTTCAACTTAAACTTAAATCTAACATTAAAATGAAAAAATTAATTTTTTTAGCTTTTATCGCATTGAGTTTGTCTTCATGCAAAGAAAAAGATTATGTAACACTCGAAATTAATCTAAAAGGCTTGGAAGCCTCTGATTCAATTATGGTTTTATATGGAAATCAATTTTCAAAAAAAATAAGTTTGGATAAAAATGGCATTTTTAAAGATACTGTAAAAGTTCCTGATGCTAGTTTTTACAGTTTAGTTATTGATGAAAAAAGAATGATACAAACCTTTTTGAGAAATGGTTATGATTTAAAAATTGAAGCCGATTCTAAGGATATCACCAAAACTGTTACTTATAGTGGTAAAGGAGCGCATAATAATACTTATTTAATTGAAAGAGTAAATGGAGTTACTGAATTTATAAAAAATGAGGATGCTTTATTTCAATCAGATAGTGCTGTATTTTACAAAGGCATTCAAGAATTTGAAACTAAAATGACTAAATTGTTGGAAAACGTAAAAAAACCTGATACAACTTTAGTTCGTCTTGAAAAAAATGGTTTGAGTGGTTATGTAAACAGCCTTAAAGAATCGTATAAGGTTAATCATGAAATGTTTACAAGATTTTCAAAAGGTAAACCTTCTCCCAAATTCTTCAATTATGAAAATTACAAAGGAGGCAAAACTTCATTAGATGATTTAAAAGGCAAATTTGTATACATTGACGTTTGGGCAACTTGGTGTAAACCATGTTTGGAAGAGATTCCTGCTTTAATAGGATTGGAAAAGGAATACAGAGGAAAAAACATAACCTTTGTCAGTATTTCTACTGATAAAAAAGATGATTATAACAAATGGAAAGCAATGGTGAAAGAAAAAGGAATGGAAGGTGTTCAATTGTACTTTGCTGATGATATGGACTTCATGCAATCCTACAACATAACAAGTATTCCCCGTTTCATATTAATTGATCCAAACGGAAATATTATTGATGCAAACGCGCCAAGACCTACAGAAACAGAAGTAATTAAAAAATTATTCGCCGATTCTGGTGTTAAATAATAATCTAAACTATTCATAAAAAGCTGCCAATTGGCAGCTTTTTTTTTCTCATTAATCAAATTTTATGGATTAAATATTAAATTGGTATATTATTTGTTATTACATTTGCGTTATTAACCAATTTAACAAGAAACTAATGAAAAAATATTTTACTCCAATTCTTTTATTTTTTGTTGTACTTAATAGTTTTGCTCAAAATGGTTTAATCACAGTTGAAAAAATAATGGAACTAAACAATGGAGCTGACATTTTTGAAAGATTAATCGAAAGCACTTTACCCAATATCGCAACTGAAAAACAAGCTGAATTTAAGACTAAAGCAGAAACTCTTGCTCAAAACAAGAAAAACGAAGCCAAAAAATATTTTGAGAAAAAATACAATCAAACCGATATTGAAACCATTTATGGGGAATTGGCTCAAGAAGATAGAGTGAGTTACTCTGAAAAAACAACTAATTTTATGAAAGAATGGAGATCATTTAAAGCAGAATATCAAACTGCATTTAAAGAATTATATAATTCTTATCAAAAATAAAATATTCAATATAAAAAAAGGCACTTTTTATGAAGTGCCTTTTTTTATATCTGTTAATTTAGTTCTTTAATTTTATCCAAAGCCATTTTATAAATAATATTGAACTGTTGCGTTTTATCAATATGAGTCACATCTAGTTCTACTGCATCGGCTACTTTGGTCAAAGGTGATATTAATCGGGTACTGTCAATTCTATCGCGTTCTACTACGTTTTCATAAATACTTTCAAAATCGGTTTGAATTCCTTTTTGTTCCAATTCTAACAACCTTCTTTCTGCTCTTACTTTGGCATCAGCCATGAGAAAAAGTTTCAATTCAGCATCTGGAAACACAACACTTCCAATATCTCTTCCGTCCATAACAACACCTTTGTTTTTCCCCATTGCTCTCTGAATGTCAACCAAATAAGCCCTAACCTCTTCCACTGTAGCAATTTCACTTACAAAAGCTGAAATATGCATACTTCTTATTTCAGTTTCCACATTTTGGTCGTTCAAAAACATCTCGGCAAAACCCAATTTCTTATTGAATTTAAATCGCAAATGAATTGTAGGCAACAATCGAATCAAAGTTTCTCTTTCAAAATGGGTTTCATCTATCAGTTTGTTTTGCAGCGCAAAAAAAGTAATAGCACGATACATTGCACCACTGTCAACATAAATATAACCTAGCTTTTGGGCCAATTGTTTGGCTACAGTACTTTTTCCGGTGGAAGAAAAGCCATCAATAGCTATGGTAATTTTGTTTAATGGATTAATCATTTTCAATTTAAATTGATACCCAAATTAAAGGTATGACTGTCTGAAACCGGATGATATTTTGAATACGCATAATTTAATTTTAACTTTCTTAATTTTAATCCAAATCCAAAAGTCAAACCGGCAAAAGTACGGGAACCTTCAATTCCAAGCTCTTGAGCTCTTTGAAAATTAAAACCCGTTCGGATAGAAAATCCTTTTTCTGGAAATAATTCTGCCCCAAAAACCACATGTCGCATGGCATTATTTAGAAAGGAAGGTTTATTTACAATAATTTCTCCTGTTTCCAAATCCTCAGTACTATCAGATGGATTGGAATATGCCAACTGCCATTTTTGTAAATTATCAAATGTAGTATAAATCCGAATCGGTACATGTTCCAATTGATAACTCCATCCTGCTTGAATCTGTAGAGGCAACTTCTCTTTCACTTCATCATATGATTTGAGTTGAAAGCCTGCATTTCTTATCACTAAAGCAATTGTATAGGGTTGATATTCGGAATGATACATTAAACCAATATCTGTAGCAATCCCAATGGAACTGTATTCTTCAATAGTAGAATGTATCAATTTGGCGTTGGCTCCTACATAGAAATCAGTTCGTGGAATCTGATAACTATAACCTAAAGATAAAGCCATATCATAGGCTTTAAATGTACCTGTTTCGGTCCCAACTTCATCTGCTGCAATAAACTTACCGTAATTCAGATAGGTCAAACCTGAATGAATTGTTCCAAAGTGATCATTGACGTGATAAGCATAACTTGCCGAAACATAATTTACATCCAATAAGAAATTGACATAATTTAGTGATAACATTCCGTCCATTTCAGGAGTAAGTGTAGCAGGATTCCACAAAGGTTGGTTTACATCGTCCATTAAAGTCAAAGTACTACCGCCTAATGCAGATTGCCTTGCCGATGTAGGCATATTCAAAAAAGCAAAAACTTCTTCTCCTCCAGCCTGAGCATTTAGAAAAGTTGTAATTGAAAAGAAAAATATGAATGTAATATACTTCATTAATAATTAAATATTCCTTATTTATATCAATTCCCTAAACGGATTATAAAATCAAATCCAGACAAACTTTGCATTTAAAACGAAAATTAAAAATATAAATTGTGTGTAAATTTTTAAATACAATCCATTTTAATATTCAAATTATTCCAAAATTATTCAAAGCGAATGGCTTTAACCGGCGTAATCTTGGTTATGTAATAAGACGGCAAAAGTAACATAATATAGGATAATACGATTACTCCCACATTTAAAAATAATATCGTTAACGGATTCAAATAAACAGGCGCTGTATCGACGTAATATGTTTCGGGATTCAAAGTTATTACCCCAAAATATTGTTGGATTAAAAGCAACCCTATTCCGATAAAATTCCCCCAAAACAACCCTTTAATAACTAAATATGTTGCTTGAACCATGAAAATCTTTCGTATTTGCCAATTGGTTGCACCTAAAGCCTTTAAAATCCCAATCATACGCGTTTGCTCAAGAATCAAAACCAACAAAGCAGTAATCATATTAAAGCCGGCAATAAGAACCATTAAGGTTATTATGGCTGCAATATTGCTATCAAATAATGCAATCCATTCAAATATTAAAGGATATTGCTCTAATATGGTAGTACTATTCATATGTGTTGGAACTACTTTATAAACTTCAATTCCAACTTTTTCAATTTTTTTAAAATCATTGATAAAAACCTCAAATCCTCCTACTTGCGTATCTTCCCATTTGTTGAGTTTTTGAATATGTTTGAGATCAATCCATACAAAACTATTATCAAATTCGGGATAACCGGTATAATATATTCCTTTGATTTTAAATTTTCTGATTTGAGGTGGCTTGTTGAGCTCTTCTCTAACAAACCAAATCACTACATCTTCTCCTAACTTCAATTGCAGTTTTTGGGCAATCGTCTTTGAAATTAATATATCCTGTGAAACTTCATTCCCAAACTTAGGTACCTGACCTTCAATCAAATAATGTTCAAAAAAGGACCAATCATAATCCCGACTAACTCCTTTTACCAGTACACCTTCAAAATCGGTTTCGGTTTTAATAATTCCGGCTTTTTTGGCAAAAACTTGAATATGATCCACTTCCGGAATCTTTTTTATTTCATCAGTATAAGCTTGATTATTTGAAATAGGAACAAGTGAAACTAGTGATTGATTCGAATCAAAATTAACAATCTGAATATGCCCATTAAAACCAGAAATTTTTTCTTTGATTTTATTTTGCAACCCAACTCCGGTCGCAATGGAAAACAACATAACAATTATTCCCAAGGCGATAGATATGATTCCAATTTTGATAATTGGTGCAGATATACTATTTTTATACTTTTTAGCGGCAATAAGCCGTTTTGATATGTAAAACTCTAAATTCAAACTTAATTCTAATCTTTTTAAATAGGTTGGAAAATATTCTAAGAACTTATGACGCAAAAAATCAAACAATTAATAAAACATAATCCAATTTTCAAAAATACATATTTCTTTTGGGTTTTGATTTTAATTTTTTCAATTGGTTGCAAAACAAAAACTCCAATTCTATATAACCCTCAAATATTAGATAAAAATATTCCTACCGAGATTTATAAAAAGTCTGATGTTGTAGTTGCTGCTTCTCGTATTTCAAAATATTTACCCTTATTGTCTCAAAAAAAGGTTGGAATTATAGCCAATCAAGGAAGTGTTATTTACAATTCAAAAAATCAAAAACAGATTCATTTAATTGATACACTTCTATCCTTAAATGTAAATATTGTCAAAGTATTCAGTCCTGAACACGGATTTAGAGGAACTGCCGATGCAGGCGAATTGGTTCAAGATGAAATAGATATTCAGACCGGTTTAAAATTAGTTTCATTATACGGAAGCAATAAAAAGCCAAAACCTGATCAACTTGCAGGTATTGATATCTTAATTTTTGATTTACAGGATGTTGGAGTTAGGTTTTATACTTATATTTCCACTTTACATTATGTGATGGAAGCCGCTGCAGAGCAAAAAATACCACTCATTGTATTGGACAGACCCAATCCAAATGCTCATTACATTGATGGACCCGTTTTAGATTTAACATTTAAATCATTTGTCGGTATGCATCCTGTTCCTGTAGTTTATGGTATGACCATAGGTGAATATGCAAAAATGATCAATGGAGAAAAATGGTTGGAAAAAGGCATCCAATGCCAATTGAACGTAATTGAGATTTTGCATTATAACCACAAAAGCAAATATGTTTTACCTATTAAACCATCGCCCAATTTACCAAATGCCAAATCCATCAATCTCTATCCCAGTTTGTGCTTTTTTGAAGGAACTGCCGTAAGTTGCGGTCGTGGAACAGATAAACAATTTCAAATTTTTGGTTCACCCCTATTACCAGAAAACATATATGCATATCAATTTATACCTCTACCCAATGAAGGAGCTAAACAACCCTTATTCCAAGGAGAAATTTGTAATGGTTTGAATTTAGAAATGCAACCTAAACTGAATCATCTCAATTTGAAATGGCTACAAGATTCGTATATGAATCATCCTGATCAAACTAATTTTTTCAACGATTATTTTAATACATTAGCGGGAAATAATCAATTAAAAACTCAGATTACATCTGGTATATCAATGGATGAAATTAGAAAAACCTGGCAACCTCAATTGGAAATTTTTAAAAAAATCAGGAGTAAGTACTTGCTTTACCCTTAGGTTGTGTATTTTTGCAACTTCATTTAAAAATGATGTAAAAATTTTTCATGTATGATTCAAGTAAAAATCAGAACTGCTCAAGTAGAAGATGCACCTTTGTTAATGGAATTAGTAAGGGAATTGGCAATTTTTGAATTGGCTCCAAACGAAGTAACTGTAACATTAGAAGAATTTATTGATGCCGGATTTGGGTCAAAACCAATTTGGAAAGCATTTGTAGCTGAAGTAGGAAATCAAATTATAGGTATGTCCTTATATTATGACAGATATTCAACCTGGAAAGGAAAAAGACTTTATTTAGAAGATTTAATTGTTACTGAAACGTATCGAAAAACAGGTATTGGAAAACTTTTATTTGAAGCTACTTTGCAATATGCTAAAGAAAATCAATACAATGGCATGGTTTGGCAAGTATTAGATTGGAATGAATCAGCCATCAAATTTTATGACAAATACCAAGCTAAATACAATGCAGGTTGGTTAAATGGTTCCATAGAATTTTAAAAAATAAAACAAGTTTTAACATTATTAAAATATTTATAAAAACAATTTTGAAAATATGACTTTAGACAAAATATTGAGTATCAGTGGAAAACCAGGATTATTTAATTTAATTTCTCATGCCAAAGGACATTTGGTAGTTGAGTCTTTAGAAGACGGGAAGAGATTTCCTGTAGCCGGAGCACATCAAATCAATACATTAGAAAATATTGCCATTTATACTTATACCAAAGAAGTACCTCTAGCTGAAGTTTTTTATTCCATTTTTCAAAAATCAGAAGGAAAGGAAAGTATTTCACATACTGAAAGTAATGCCAATCTCATGAATTTCTTCTCTGAAATTCTACCTGATTATGATACAGATAGGGTTTATGTTTCAAACATAAAAAAAATAATTTTATGGTATAATTTATTGGTCAAAGCACAATTTGATTTCACAACTTTAGCACCCAAGGAAACAGATGCAACAATCTCTGAATAATAGAGAAAACCAACTCAAAGCAATCAATCGTCTGTTGGATATCATGGATGATTTGCGTGCACAATGCCCTTGGGATCAAAAACAAACGTTTGAAACATTACGTCATTTGACCATTGAAGAAACCTATGAATTGGGAGATGCTGTATTGGACAATGATTTGAATGAAATCAAAAAGGAACTAGGCGATTTATTACTTCACATTGTTTTTTATGCTAAAATAGGTTCCGAGCAAAATGCTTTTGACATGGCCGATATAGCCAACGCAATCTCCGATAAATTGGTTATCCGCCATCCACATATTTACAGTGATGTCAAAGTAGAAAACGCTGATGATGTGGCTCAAAACTGGGAACAAATCAAGCTTAAAGAAGGGAAAAAATCGGTTTTAGAAGGCGTTCCAAAATCATTACCTGCTTTGGTGAAAGCATTGAGAATTCAGGATAAAGTTGCCGGAATAGGGTTTGATTGGGATAATCGAGATCAAGTTTGGGAAAAAGTTCAGGAAGAATTAACTGAATTACAAGTTGAAGTCCAAAATAATGATCAGGGACGAAAAGAAAGTGAGTTTGGAGATGTTTTATTCGCTTTGATAAACTATGCTCGTTTCATCGATGTAAATCCTGAAAATGCTTTGGAAAACACCAATAAAAAATTTATCAAACGCTTTCAATTGATGGAAATCAATATTATTCAAGATGGCAAGAAAATACATGAAATGAACTTGCAAGAATTGGATGTTTATTGGAATGCTACTAAGCAAATTTTTCCATAGTAACAGTAATTTGAACGATTTCAATCAACTTATTTTCAAAAATATTTGATTTCCTCAAATGCAATAAGTTTTGATTTGATGATTTTCATTCTTAAATAAATAAATTAGACTTTGACATGACTCATTCCGAAATCCTATCTGCTTTCAATTTCAGGCATGCTTGCAAGATATTTGATTCTACCCGAAAAATATCAGAAACTGATTTTAATTTAATTCTAGAGAGTGCTCGTTTGTCACCAAGTTCTTTCGGTTTTGAACCTTGGCATTTTGTAATTGTTCAAGATCCTAATTTGAGAAATTTACTCAAACCAAGTGCTTGGGGAGCTCCGGTAAAATTGGATACTGCCAGTCATTTTGTATTGGTTTTGACCATGAAATCTCCCTTGATTAAATGGAATGCAGACAATGTTCTCGATTTTATGAGAAATGTACAACATTTATCTGAAGACCTTATAACACCGAGAATTAAATTGTTTCAACAATTCCAAAATATAGATTTTGACTTGACTGATGACCGAAAATTATTTGATTGGGCTTCCAAGCAATCCTATATTGTGATGGGAAATATGATGACCGTAGCAGCAATGTTGGGAATAGATTCTTGCCCAATTGAAGGATATAATCAGGTGGAAACAGATAAAGTACTTCAAGAACATTTTGATATCGATACAACTCAATACGGCATCTCATACATGTTGGCATTGGGTTACCGATTGAATGAACCCAAAGTGAAAACTAGAAAAAGTATGGCCCAAATCACAACTTGGAAATAATATGAACAACCAACTTTTCCAACCCTATGCTCTATCAGGTTTATCCTTACAAAATCGATTTGTAATGGCTCCGCTGACTCGCTCCAGAACTTCTCAACCCGGAAATATTCCGAATGCGTTGATGGCCGAATACTACCATCAAAGAAGTTCTGCAGGACTCATTATTGCAGAGGCAACCCAAATTTCTTTACAAGGTCAAGGCTATGCAAATACACCCGGCATATACACTGAAAAACATATAGAAGGTTGGAAATTAACAACTCAAAAGGTGCATCAAACTTCAAGTAAAATTTTCTTGCAGCTTTGGCATGTTGGACGCATTAGCAGTTCAAGAGTAAATGGACTTCAACCCATTGCACCTTCACCCATTTTGAATGAAAAAAGTCAATCGTATATTTTTGAAAAGCCATTGGGAAATGCAGTCCGAATACCTACTGAACTACCCAGAGAAATGACCATTCAAGACATTCAACAAGTAATTTTCGATTTTAAGCAAGCTGCTTCAAATGCCATTGAAGCCGGATTTGATGGCGTTGAAATCCATGGAGCTCATGGTTATTTAATTGATCAGTTTTTGAAAAGTGAAACCAATCATCGTTTGGATGCTTATGGTGGAAATCCAGAAAACAGAATGCGTTTTGCCTTGGAAATAACCGAAGCAATTGTCAGTGCCATTGGTAAGGAAAAAACCGGCATTAGATTATCACCTTTTACCAGTGCAAATGATCTTAAAAACAATGATATCATTGATACATTTTTCAAACTTGTAGAGAAATTAAATCAAATGGGGATTGCATATTTACACTTAAGCGAACCTGAATGGGAAGAAATTGAAAAAATTGATACAGATTTTCGAATCAAATTGAGAAATACATTTCGTAACACAATCATCGTGACAGGAAGTAAAACACCTGAAATAGGTGCAGAAATTTTAAAAAACGAATATGCTGATTTGATTGGATTTGGAAGAAAATTTATATCCAATCCAGATTATCCGGAAAGAGTCAAGCACAACAATCCATTACAAGAAATCACTGATTCAAAAACCATTTATGGAGGTGGATTGGAAAAAGGATATACAGATTATCCAAAATGGAGAGAGTAGTAATCTAGAAATTTGTAGCCTTAAAGTTCCTGCATTTCAACCAGTTTTTGATACATTCCATTTTGCGCAATGAGTTCTTTATGTGTACCCATTTCAACAATTTTACCTTGTTTCATCACTACAATTTTGTCGGCTTTTTGAACCGTAGATAATCGATGGGCTATGACAATTGAAGTTCTGTTTTTCATTACTTGCTCCAATGCATCTTGCACCAATCTTTCAGATTCAGTATCCAATGCCGAAGTTGCTTCATCCAAAATCATGATGGGTGGATTTTTTAAAACGGCACGGGCAATTGACAAACGTTGTTTTTGCCCACCAGATAATTTGCCACCAGCATCGCCAATATTGGTATAAATGCCTTCTGGTAAATCTTTGACAAACTCATAAGCATTGGCAACTTTCAAAGCTTCAATTATTTCTGAATCGGAGGCATCTTGTTTACCGAGCAGAATATTATTTTTAATAGTATCGTTAAATAGGATGGATTCTTGTGTTACCAAACCAATCATGCTTCTCAAGGCATGCATATCCATTTCTTTGATATCTATACCATCTATTTTAATTTGCCCCAATTGAACATCGTAAAAACGAGTTAATAGGTTGGCAATAGTACTTTTACCACTACCCGATTGACCGACCAATGCTATCGTATTTCCTTTGGGAATCTCTAATGAAAAATCTTTTAAAACATATTCTTTATTGTATTTGAAAGAAATGTTTTCAAGTATTAAATCTTTATCAAATTGGGTTTTAACAATGGCATTATCTGCATTAACTATTTCATTTTCAACTTCTAGCACTTCAAAAACCCGTTGAGCTGCAGCCAATCCATTTTTGACTGTGTAAGAAGCTTTAGATATGGCTTTGGCTGGTGTTAATATATTGTAAGCCAATCCCATATATGCAAAAAAACGAGCTCCATCTAAAAGTGGTTTGCCGTTGGCCAATTTTTCTGTCAAAACCATATTGCCACCATACCATAAAATAATGGCAATAGCGATAATTCCTAAAAATTCACTCAAAGGGGATGCTAAATTATTTTTACTTCCAATTTTATTTGCCAATTTCAAAATTCTGTTGAGAGAATCGTTGAATTTGGTTCTAAAAACAGATTCTGCATTGTAACTTTTAACAACTTTCATTCCTGAAAGACTTTCTTCTACAATGGAAATTAAATAGCCATTTTCGGCTTGCAATTTTTGAGATTTAGATTTGAGTGATTTACCTATTCTGGTTATTATAAAACCTGAAACCGGTATAAAAATAAAAACAAATAGTGTCAGTTTAACACTGATTGCCAACATAGCTACAATCGTAAAAATGATTGTTAATGGTTCTTTGATGATCAGTTCCAAAATCATGAAAAATGAATTCTGAACTTCATTGACATCTCCCAACATACGAGCCATTATATCGCCTTTACGCTTTTCAGAATAATAAGAAATAGGTAATGCGATGATTTTCTGGTACATTTTGTTCCTCAAATCTTTTAGTACCCCATTTTTAAGCAACGTTAAATGCAATGAGGCCAAATAATTGAAGATATTTTTCAATAGAAAAGTGGAAATAACCAAAGCAACCACAATCATTAAAGCGTATTGAGGTCCATCGTTATTTAAATAATAAGTTACGTAATAGTACAGATTATCTTTCCCATAGCTCAGTATACTTCCCAAACCATTATACACTGGTTTTTCCAAAACAACATGGGTTTCTTTGAATAAAACTTCCAACATTGGAATCAAAGAAATGAAAGATAAAGTGCTGAACAAAGCATACAGCACATTGAATACAATATTCCAAATCGCATTTGATTTAAAAGGTGCAATGAAAGGAAATATTTTTTTTAAATTATCGTCCAATTTTATACTTTTTAATTCAATTTCAATTCGGCTATGATTTTTTCTATCCTTGTATCCAATTGTTTTTCAACTAATTCAGCATCTGCAACATGTTTTAAAGGAGCATTAACGCTGAAATAAAATTTAATTTTAGGTTCAGTTCCACTGGGGCGCGCTGAGATTTTGGTTCCATTTTCAGTATGATAAATCAACACATCCGATTTTGGGATCTCAATGGGTTTGGATTCGCCATTTAGCAAATTTTTGGCTATTGAACTTTGATAATCAGAAACACAGGTCACTTTTTCTCCTGCAATTTCAGTTAATGGTTTTTCTCTTAAATCAACCATCATTTGTTTGATTACTGCTGCTCCATCCATACCTTTTCTTACCATAGAAATTAAATATTCCTTATAATAACCATATCGAGTGTACATTTCAAGTAATTGGTTGTACATCGAACTTCCTTTTGATTTGGCATCGGCAGCAATTTCACAAGCCAACAAGGCTGCAGTAATGGCATCTTTATCTCGATTGAAATCACCTACCATATATCCAAAACTCTCTTCTCCACCGCCAATGTACGTTTGTTTTCCTTCAGCTTCTCGAACCATTTTGGCAATCCATTTGAAACCGGTCAAGCCTATTTTAATTTCTACTCCGTAATGTTGGGCAATTTTCTCCATCATATCGGTAGAAACAATAGTAGATCCCACAAATTCACTTCCGGTCAATTTGCCTTCAGCTTGCCAATTTTTCAAAAGAAATTCAGTCATCATACACATGGTTTGATTTCCGTTGAGTAATTGCATATTCCCTTTATTATTTCTAACGGCTACTCCAATTCTGTCAGAATCTGGATCTGTTCCCAAAACAATATCGGCTCCAATTTTTTCGGCTAATTCCAATGCCATTTTAAGAGCCGCTGGTTCTTCGGGATTGGGAGAAGCAACGGTTGGGAAATCCCCATTTGGGATCCTTTGTTCTTCTACAATATGTACATCGGTATATCCAGCTCTTCTCAATGCTTCAGGCATGAGTTTGATAGAAGTTCCATGCAAAGAAGTAAAAACAATTTTCAAATCTTTTTTACCTTTTGTGGATGGGAAAGTTCCATTAGAAACAGATGCTTGCCAAAATGCCTCATCAATTTCACTCCCCAAATATTGAATTAAATTCTCATTAGCTGTAAACTTAATTTCACTAAAATCCAAAGCTTCAACTTCAGCTATGATTTCAGTATCTTCGGGTGGAACAATTTGTCCACCATCATTCCAATACACCTTGTAACCGTTGTATTCGGGTGGATTGTGAGAAGCGGTAAGTACAATACCTGCATCACATTTCAAATATCTCACTGCAAATGACAATTCGGGTGTAGGTCTCATCTCTTCGAACAAATATACTTTTACCCCATTTGCACTCAAGACATCGGCTACTAATTTGGCAAAAGTATCACTGTTGTGTCTGCAATCATATCCAATAGCCACTTGTAATTCTTTTCCTGGAAATCTCTTTTTCATGTATTGGGCAAGACCTTGAGTAGCTTTTCCATATGTATATTTGTTCATCCTATTGATACCAGCACCCATTATACCTCTCATTCCACCTGTACCAAATTCAAGATCCTTATAAAATCTGTCA